>JAKJHH010000045.1:7152-22864 GCA_022703965.1 Verrucomicrobiota bacterium | reverse complement strand
GAGGCTCCGCGACCGATTATGCCGGATTGCCCTTTACATCGCAAGGGTTCCGGCTATCTCAGGTCTTATGCGACAAAGTGCAGAAGAACCTTAAAAAATGTTTCAGAAATGTTTCATTTTTTTGCTATTTTCAGGATTTAGCAAGCATTGGCAGAAATGGGCAAAAGATAGAAATTGAGGTAAAAAATGGGGTGGATGAGGGGACTCGAACCCCCGACCTTCTGGGCCACAACCAGACGCTCTAACCAACTGAGCTACAACCACCATATGGATCGGCATTCCAAACGCAAAACAAATATTGCGTGAAACGGCTTATAAGATACTCTGAATTCAGAGGGAATCAAATGAAAAAATGAAGGAATATCAGAAATAAACAGGAAAAGAGTTAATTTTATACGACAACAGAGCTGAAAGCAGACTCAAAAGACTTTTAGAAAACGTCCGGCACGCTCAGGATAACGGCCTTCATCAAAGGCAAGTTTGCCGTTGACAAAAACCTTATAGACTCCTTCCGCCGGACAGTGCGGATTCTTGAAATCAGCCTTACTTATGAATTTTTCAGGATCAAAAAGCAGCAGATCAGCGAAATAACCAGGCTTTATCAGTCCCCTGCCCTGAACTTTGAATAATTTTGCGGGAAGCGATGTCATGCGTCGAATAATCTCAGGCAAGGGAATGGAGTTCTTCAGAAGACTCAAGAAAAGCGGCATAGAGGCAAAACCTCGCGGATGGCTTCTGCCTATTGAGTAATCAAGAGGTCTGGCACTTTCGTCAGAACCGCAACAGACAAAGTCCTGCGAGAGTATGGAGATCATATTATCGTAGGACATTCCCTTGAAGGCAGCCGAGGCGGAGGAAGCGGAGTCCCTGAGTATTTCTGCGCAAACGACGACAGGATCAAGAGAAAGAGCAGAGGAAATATCTTTTATGGTTTCGCCTCGGAATGACTCGAATTTTTGAGAGGACGAGGAGACGAATCTGACGCAGTCCCAGTCTCTTTCCTTTTCTGCTTCGCCCAAGGCAGAAATCAGGGAAGCAAAGGAAGTTTCATCCTTAAGGAGTTTTTGAAGGGAGACATCATCCATACTCGCGTAAGGTTCAGGAAGAATGACACTCAGGCTAGTCATTGACTCAATGAAAGGATATCTGTCGGCGGAAATTTGCAGAGGAGCGCCTTTAATTTTCTCAAGCAGAGCTGGGAGTTTATACCAGTTGGCTTTTCCGGCGGTCTTAAGATGACTGATGTGAAGTTGTCGGGTTCCTGAAGCAAGACAAAGCTCGATTGCCTCATCAACAGATTCAAGGAGACTGGATGATTCACTGCGCAGATGAGTTGCGTAAATTTTCCCGGAAGAGCCAAGAGCTTTCATAAGATCTGCGAGCTCTTGGAATTCCGCGAATTTTCCAGGAACGTAAAGCAATCCGGTGGAAAATCCAGCAGCGCCCTCAAGCAGAATGGATTCAAGCAGAGCGCCGGCAGCCTTCAAAGCTGAAGCGGAAATATCTTTTCGCTCATAGCCGCCTAGGGCGGCACGCAAGGTATTATGTCCACAGAGAGAAGCAAAGTTAACGGCAGGCTGTCGTGAATTGAAAAGAAAGGCATAATCGGAAATGCCGCGCCATGAAATATTCACATTATAAGTTTTATAGAGTTCCTGAAGATGTTCGCGATTCAAATCCGTGACTGGAAAAACAGAGAGTCCGCAATTACCGCCGATTTCCGTGGTGATGCCCTGAGAAATCCTGCCTTCGGCAGAGGGGGCGGCAAGCAAAGAAACATCCGAATGTCCATGAGTATCAATGAATCCCGGACTTAAACAAAGTCCGGAAGCATCAATTAGCTCATCGGCGAAGTGGGCAGGAATTGATTCGGCAAGAGCGGAGATGAAATCACCTGAAATCAGGACATCGCGGGAAAGCGGAGCCAATCCGGAGCCGTCAATAATAGTTGCATTCTTTATAAGAAGAGTCATTAGTGCACACCTTTCCGGCTCAAATATAGCTTTAATGATAAAAAATGCGCAGTTCTTTTGAAAGAATATGATTCATATTATATAGTTCAAACAAACAGGGAGGTGCGTCATGAACAAAACTGGAACAAAACATCTGACAGTACTGAGACACTCCAAAGCATGTAGAATGAGTCCGGGCTACTCAGGTGACATTGCAAGGCCGCTTGAGGAAAGAGGCGAAGCAGATGCCAGAAAAACCGGCAAGGCGATGAAGGAACTAATGCCTGTGCCAGATCAGATATTGAGCAGTTCGGCTCCGCGTGCACTGAATACGGCCAAACTTATAGCGGAACAGATAGCGTATCCGGAGGACAAGATCATAGAAGATATAAGGATTTATGATGCCTATACGGACACGCTCGAAGAAATACTTCAGAATGTCAAAGACTCCGTGAATGATGTGTTGCTGGTAGGACATAACCCGGCGGTAAGCGACTTGATCGGGCTTCTAACAGGCTCAAAACCGGAAGAACTGCATACATCGGGGCTGGTTCGTCTTTCACTCAATATAAAAAGCTGGAAAGAGCTGCATCCCGGATGCGCGGCTAAAATATTCGCACTCAGTCCGCATGAAATTAAAGATTCGAAATAACAAACCTGAAAGGATTGACATGAGAGTAAAAAGTCTTTTGATGAGTATGACGGTAGGAGCCGGACTCCTTGCTGCCCAGAGTGTCGCGGCTGATGTACTGCTGGAACAGCAGAAAAGCTCATACAAAGACGAAGGAACACTGATACAGCTCAGCAAGGATCCTGAATCCATGCTGAAATCCAAACTCAAGATGTCTGTAGTGTTCCTCTCATGGACAAAAGACCTCCCCAAGGGATACGCAGAATTTCTCTCGGACAGAAGCGTTGTAATTATCACGGAAGACAACTCTCAGGACAAATACAAGCAGAATGTGCCTGTGATTATAGCAAACAATATCGACGCATTGAAGGAAGAGCTGGCAAAAATGCAGCCGGGCAAGCAGATCCTTCTGTACGGTACAATAAAAATGTCTAAACAGTCAAAGGACGAAAAAACAAAAACTCCGGCTTCGACATATTTCTATTTCAATGTGGAGGAAATCGATCCTGTGCCTGTAATTCCTCATGAGAATCCAACAGATTTCAAGGAAGCGGACTATCAGCAGGTACTGCCGCGTTATATGGATCTACAGCCTGCTTCATTCATGAACAAAAAAATATGTTTTGACATAACATTCAAAGATATTGCGCCTGCCCTTCCACCCGTAATTATGAAGAATACGGCTGTAAGTGATGAAACTGCGTTTCAGTTTCTTCCGGGAATCGCCTTGAATACGCCTCTCATCGCGGACAGGCTGAATGAATCGTGTGTAAAAGCATTTGCCGGAGCAGAAAAAGACTCAAAATTGAAACTGTTTGGAATTCTGAAAAAAACAAATGACCCTACAAAACTTAAATTAACTCCCGTTTATTACTTCTGGATAGTGAAAGCAGTCCTTCAGGGTAAACTGGAAGCCTCGATGCCGCAATTGCCGCCTCCACCGCCTGCTCCTGTCGAACAGCCGACTCCCCCCGCCCCGACACCAGCAGCAGAAGCAGTACCTGTTCAAAATCAGGAAGCGGCACCACAGCAGGAGCCTGCCCAGGCTCAAAAGGAATCCAATACGCCCCAGAAAGATGAAAATACACAAGATAAAAAGGAAGAACAGCCGAAAAAAGACGGCGGACTTCAAAATATTCTTGACAAACTGGACATGAAATAGAGATGAAATATATAAAAGACCCGAATAAATCAAGCTTAAAAAGAAAAGGTTCAAAGAAGACATTCCGTCCGTGGACACTTAAAGAGGTTCCGGTCGGCGCTGTAGTTGAATACAAGCAGAAAAGCTGGAGAAGCAGTGACGTTACACATAATAGAGCAATCATAGTTCAGGCTTCGGAATTCAACGGCAAAGTTGAAATTCGTTTCGGTGCCGAGACTTTGACGGCAAGCAAAATGCTTTCCGGCGATTATGCCATCATCAAGGACGGCAAAAGATTTCCGTGCGGATTCTGCTCGGAAATCTCTGAAAGTATGTCCTCCTCTGAAAAGGCCAAGGCATGCAGTATTTTTGCTGAGCTGATTGGCGCAGGCGATTTCTTCTTCAACGAATTCATCCACAACCGTCTTGACGCTGACGAATGGCTGGACTCGGCCAAAGAGCACAAAATACTTGTCGGTGACGATGGAAATCCACGCCATATCTGGCACAGTGATGAACCGGATCCGGATCTCTCCATTCGTGAAATGTGCGAGAGCCGTTGTGTGGTATCGGCCTATGACTATGTCCTTGGGAAAATGGGAATCAGCACAGAACTGCCGGAAGACTTCAATACAGGCGCGACTTTGTGCAGCCATGATCCGGAATTCTTCGACGAATGGGAAAAAATCTAAGTTCAGCAGCCTCGGTCTCATTGATATCAAAGGATGAAAATGGAGAATGCCGCACGGGATGAAGGAATCCATCTGCACACAGAGGCTTTTTACGCCCTGAACATCGGCTATTTTCTGGTCAGCTCAACGCTGGCGGTATTCTTTGTTTTCAATCCGTTTCTCATTGATTGCGGAATAGATCCGGCTTATTCCGGAGTCCTTATCGGCACTTTTAATTTGAGTTCAATTGCCTTCAGGATCACGGTTGCGCCGCGGCTCACGTCCAAGAAAATAATTTTTCTGTGCATGGGCTTATCGGCACTTTTGATGAGTCTGTCGCTGCTTCTCTATATACCGGCTCACAGCCTTGTATCGCTTTTTCTGCTGCGCGCGCTGAATGGAATAGCTTTTGCCGGCTTGTTCAGTTCTGTGAACGCGCTATGCCCGTACTTTATACCTCAGGCCAAAAGCGGCACGGCGTTTTCCATAATATCGGTAAGCACCTTGCTTCCCTATGTTCTGATACCGCCTCTTAGCGGAACCCTCTTCACCGGAACAGCCCAGAATGCGTATATGATTGCCTCGGCATCTTTATGCGGAATTCTCTTCATTCCTCTCCTGATCCTGCTCAGAGCCAAAAAGAGTCACGAAGCAAACGCAGGCGAAAACAGGCATATTTCGGGAACAGAAATCCGCCAAATGCTATGCTATTTTCCGATGTCGGCGGCACTGTTCTCAGTACTTCTCTTTTACGCAGGATATGCAGCCGTATTTTACTTTCTTGATCAGTTCGGAAGGAATCACGGGATGAGCAATCCGGGACTCTTCTTCTCAATTGCAATAGGCAGTTCGATCCTCATACGATTCACGGGTTTTAAAATTTTCGATAAAGTATGTAAATTCAAACTCAGCGCATGCGCATTTATTCTCCTTGCTCCAATACTTATTCTGACTGATATAGTCCCACCGGAGCTCCTGAATATTCTGGCCTGTTTTTACGGCATCTGCTGGGGCATAATCATCCCCATGCTGTTTGCCATTCCCTATGATCTTGCAGAAGGAAAGAGCAAAGGACTTGCAGTCAATTTTGCGGCAGCTATGCTGGACGGCGGCTTTTTAATCGGCCCCCTGCTAGGCAGTCTTCTCCTGGCAGGAGGCTCTTGGTTAGCGTTCTTCACAGCTTTCGGAATCCTGAGTTTCTGCGGCGGACTCCTTCTCTTATTTGCGGCATTTGTCAAGGCGCGGGAGCTTCGAGAAAAAACTTCCTGAAATGAACAGGCTTCTTTCCCTCGCCGATTCCCAGACTCGGCCCCATCCAGTAGTTGCGTCCGCTGCCGTCATCGTCATTGACAATGAAATTCATGCCGAACACAGTCCCAGGTTCGGGTGAGGCAGGGCTCAATTCTGACCACGGAATACTCAGCACATATAAAAGTCCGGCATCCTCTTTATAGGTTTTCAAAATTAAATCCGCTGCCTCAGTATCGGCTTTTCTGGAAGGTGGACACTGCCAGCGCCAAACGACGTCACGGACTTCTGAACGGGCAAGCCCATATTCATAGTCGTTGACATCATAAGAAGCGGATGGAGAAACCGCATCATTCAAAGTATCGAAGGCAATCTGTATGGAATCGCCGTTCCAGATTGACCCGTTCTTATATTTCTGCACATGGATATCATCCTTGACCAGAGCAGCAAAATAGAAGTTCTTTTTATCCCATGCAACCCAGTATTTTACGGAGAGATCATCCTCGCCGTTCCAACCGACTGTGGGATCCTGAGGATAGAGGAATGAACGCTCCTTGAGCTCCTGAAGCGGCTTCATTTTTTTCAAAACTCCAGGGAGAAATTCTGGATTTTGAACCTGAATATAAGGAATGGCGTTAAGCTGAGGAATCTTTTTTTCAGCCTTCATAATTTCAGTTCCGTCAGCATTTATGGAAATCGAGGCAAGACTGTCATTCTCCTGCGAAGCCTTGAAGGGAAGAAGCATGCTTGTATTGCCATGAGGCGTCATGCTGAATGATTCAGAGCTTAAAGAGTCATGACCGGCAACAGATAAACTGCCCTTGAAGGGAGTATCTGAATTGTTCTTCATGGAAATCTTCAGATGAGAACTGTCCTTCATATGAACGCTCAGGGAAACAGGACGGGCAGTTTTGACAGACACAAGAATATTCTGTTTTAAGATCTGATAAGCAAGCTCATCAGAAATTATAAAAACCGGACTGGAATTTATTTCAAGCATCATCTCGTTTGAACGTATTCCAAGCATATTTGAAAAAATGGAAGAGCCTCCTTTAAAAAAGGATACTCCTGCCAGACGCGAACCGTAGATATTCCTTATATCGCGAACGGTATTCGAGGGAACTTTAACGGAAAATATCCCATCAGGATTTCTGGCGCTATCCCATAAGGTCGTCACAACAGACTGCCCGCTTTTAAAGGCATAGACCTTGAGCTCGTTATCCGACAAGATTTCCTTGAGCTCATGTCCGTCAGCAAAAATTGAGCTCAAATTGGCATAGGCGGCGGTGGAAGGAAGCGGCTGCAAACCTTTTCTGTTGTGCCATATGCCATATTCGTAACGCTTGCCCTCAAGACAGCCGTAGCTGGTAAACCAGATGAGCTTCTTAAGCTCCGGTATCGACATTGCGATCAGGAAAGTACGGCACAGATATTCAGCATAGGTTCTGCTGTAGGAAGAATTCAAAGGCACATCAATATCCATACCCCAGCCAAGTTCACCAATCCAGAGTTCTTTCTTTCCGGGATATCTTTTTGTCATATCCAGATAAGCAAGCATCTTACCTTTGAGGTCATTTTCTTCCGGACTTAACGCTGTTCCTTCAGGTCCGACATAACGCGCTCCGGCATAGGGATGAGGAGCGAAAATATCAAAAGAGCTACTGGCATTCCTGAAAACTTCCTCTGCAAACGCGGCGCCCTCACCGGAGACACAGAAAAGAACCTTTTTATTTTTCTCTTTCAGCTTTTTTCCGCAAAAATTCAAGATATCGGAATAACGAGCAGCCGCCTCCTTCATGGCAAGTCCGCGATGAGAGCCAATATCAAGATCAGGCTCATTCTGAATCTCGTAATAATCAGCGCTCTCGCCGAGAAAATCTGTTATCTTGTCGATGAACGCCCCAATCATGGCAGGCTCGGCAGGAAGTCCATACTTATCCTTAGCCCAGGCAGGAGCTTTTGCGATTTCAAGAGTAGCAAGCCACGCCATGCCATAGCGGTGATATGTTCCGGCTGAAGCCTTCTGTCCTTCTCTGAAGGTGAACTTATTCTTTTCAGGTTCCGCATGCTGCCACTGTGTCGCCGTATTGCGAATAGTTTCAGCACCTATTGCCTTCAGACAGTCCAAGGGAACTCCGGGCTGAGTCCCGAAAAAAGGATTTCCTTTTGTACGAGCCCTCCAGTCAGCGACAAGAGCAAAAGATGATTCCTGGCTAAGAAGCAGTCTTCCGGATGAATCACGCAAGGAAATATTAATCGAATAAAATCCTTCTTTCTGCTCTTTCAGGAAAGAAAGTTTTTTCTTCAGGAGCTCCCCTTTTCCGAGTTCTGTCGTTATGCGGATACCGTCGTATTTATTTCCGTCCATATCATTCAGTTCCAGAAAAAGCGAAACTTGTCCGGAGTCAGTGTCGGTATTATTGAGCATAGAAAAATTCAGCTCGAAAGGTTCTCCTTTCCTGAACGGAATAATTCCGCCGGGAAACTCGCTGCCAAGTGAAACGGAATATGCTTCAGGCTGAATGAATTCAGAAAGAGCAGTTCCCTTTTCTATCTGGACGGCATCCACCCAGACTGTGCACGAAAAGTTTCCCTGAAAAGCGGCATAAACAGTTTCATTGCGACTCTGCGGAGGAACAGAGAAGGAGTAGCGTTTCCACTGATCTGAGAGTTTATACTTTTTCGAGGCAGGTTCACGCCATTCCGGGGTAATCAGCTTTGCTGAAATTTCCTCGCCGTCCTTCTCCGCTTTCGCATAGAAGGAAAATGTGTAAGACTCTCCCTTTGAAAGCAAATTAAGGTACCATGAATTAAAGATCCATGAAGACGCAGGACGTATCAGAAGACTTGATTTCCCGTGAGCGGCAGTGCTTTTGTCGGTCTCCGGCAAAGCAGTCCCCTTGAAATAAAGCCAGTCATTAATCCCCGTCTCAAAGCTGCAATCACCGCTGAAAAGATTACGGCTGCCAGAGGGAAGTACCTGAACAGCAGCGGAGGACTCGGATGGGATAGCATCAATAAACTCCAAGGCCGAAATACTGAAGCTGAACTGCTCAGGATAGTTATGAATACAAAAGCTGAGCTTATCGATTTTAGCCCGCTCCATTTTATGATCCCCGCCCTGCCCTTTTGTAAAAGCATAAGTAAAAGAGGATATAGGAATGACAATCTTCTTCCATTCGCCTGCGCTAAGACTGCCCATAGGAGCCCTGAAGGTATCAGCGCCTCCGTCATTAATAAATTTATCAGCTTCGCTCAGTGTAATCCAGACAGGCGCGGCCGAACCGGAATCCAGTCTGCACCAGAATGAGACTGCCAAAGCATTCTCCTGAATAGTTATACCGGAACGTGAAACTAACGATGTAGCCCCTCCGCCTTTGAAGGACATGGAAATAGAAGGATTTGCACGGTCCTGAGAATTAAGTTTTACAAGAGCCTTGCCGGACTCAAGCTGAGCCCAGCTGCCCCATCCAGCAAGAGAGGAAGACAGATCAGCTGCGTAGCCGGAAGATAGGAAAAGCATCAAAAAAAATGCGAAACTATATTTTAAAAAGTTCACAGTATAGCTCCTTAATCCTTAGTAGTTCTGGAAGTTTTCGGATTTCATCATCGAAAGATTTAAAGAATCCACATGCCCGTCACAGAAAAGCGAAGACAAACGCCCATCGTGCCTGAATTCCAGGCGATTGCTTGTCTGAAGCGGCAGTAAAAGCGGATCATAATATACATCGCAGGAACTGGAAGGATGTCATGTATCCATGACAAGACTGAGAAGAGAAAATTTCTTTATTTGAACATCGCGGACAAATTTATTCTGAAAGGAAGCCCCATTCATGCCATAATGAGTTCTGTCTGGATTCCAGTCAGCCGGAGCCGCTCCCCCAAGAGGACAGCGCCATATTCCTTTCGGATAAGTCCCTGCTCTGATAGCAGCAGCCTCGGAAGCGAATGTAGAGTTGATTCCTTTGATAAGTCCGGCATTATACATCTGCCAGTGCCAGTTGCCGATGCTGTTCGGATCAGGCCAGAATATTGCAGAAGGATAAGTCCCTTGATTATCATCTACATACATTCTTATAAGCTGTCCTATCTGCTTCATATTACTTTTGCATAGACTAAACTGAGCAGCTTGACGCGATTTCGCAAGTGACGGCAACAGAAGCGATGCGAGAATAGCAATAATCGCAATCACAACCAATAATTCAATCAACGTAAACCAAGTTTTTTGAGACATGCAGACCTCCTCTTTGAAATCAATTATAATGCAACTGTTGCGCAAAGGCAATAGAAGAAATGAAAAAACGTTTTCCCAAATCGAATATTTTATTTAAAAATTATAAACGGTGAGAAAAAGAATCAGCTCAAGCCCCAGACAGCAAGTAATTTATCCGCGACCTTAGACCATGTAAACGAACGTCTTGCATAGGCTGCGGAAAGTCTGCCGGCTTCATTAATCCATTTTCTGTCGCTGATCGCTTTTTCGGATAACGCGATAAGATGATCAAGAGATGGTTCCAGCCATTCCGTTCCAGGCAAATAAGAAACTGTACAAAATCGTCTCTTGTAAAATCATCCGTTGAACCGCCTCTGCTACATATGACAGGCAAGCCGCAAGCCATGGATTCCAGAACCGGCATGTTGAATCCTTCTGCCTTATATGGAGAAACATAGACATCGGCTGCCTTGTAGAGAGCAGCCATTGAAACAGCGTTCATATTCTTGCCGGTATATGAGATTCTGGGCTCAACAAGAGCCAGTTCAGCCGAAGATAAGGAATCCTTCAATGTCCCGAAAAGCATGGATGAGGAATTATAGAGAGAATCAGTGCCTTTAAATACAAGACGAGCCTCCGGATTCAGAGCGGCAATATGGGCAAATGCTTTCAAAATAAGTTCAATCCCTTTATTTGCGCTCATTGCCCCGATATGAAGGAAAACAAATGAATTCTCAAGTCCCATAAGTTTTCTAAGCTGAAGCCGCTCCTCGTCAGCAGGCGGATGCAATACGGCAGGATCAAAGCCGTGCGGCACTACATGAATCCTGTCAGAAGTAAATCCAGTTTCCACAAAAGCATTTTTTGACCATTTTGAAGGTGTAATAAGTTCTACTTTTTCAAGAGCGGTCAAATCCTGAAAACTCATGTCTTCGGCAAACATCGAGGGATTTAACCTCGTATATTCGGAAGTGGCAAATACAAAAGTCCGGCTTGAACCGGACTTTCTCAGATCATAGGGAAAAGCAATTCTATACACAAGATCAGGATTTAATCCAGAATCTCCTTCTGGAATTGCCCGGAGCCGCATATCAAAATCAGCCCCAAGAAGACTCTCTTCTGTCCGTGACCATGCAGGATTTGGAAGTGGAAGATCACGATGAAAAAGCTTCAAGTCCGGTCTCTTCAGAAGCTCCAGACACTGCATCTGATTGACAGTCGCATAGGAGTGCGGAATAAAACGCCAGCCCTCCACAAGAATTGTCTTCATGCTCTTATTTCCGGCGTATCGAAATTTTGAGTTTTCCATTCACGGCTGAGACAAAAACTTTCCCGCCTGCCATAAGTTTGCCGAAAAGAATATCATCAACAATTTTCTCGGTAATCTCTCTGCGTATCAGACGCTCCAAGGGACGTGCGCCAAGCTTTTCATCGAGTCCATTTTTCGCAAAATAATGCTTCGCCGCCTCGGAAAGAACAACGCTGATATTTTTTGCGCCGAATTCCTTATTCGCCTTGTCAATAAACTTGTCGACTATCTTCACCGCCATATCTGTCGTCAGAGAGTGGAAGTGAATCGAGGCATCAAGACGATTTCTGAACTCTGGACTGAAGTGCTTTTTAACGGCATCTTCCGTTTTGGATGAACTGTCATCGGACGCGGCAAAACCGATCGCCTTTTCAGTCAGAGACTTTGCTCCGACATTGGATGTCATTATCATTATTACATTCCGCAAATCGGCCTTTCTGCCGTTGTTGTCTGTAAGAGTTCCGTAGTCCATTGCCTGAAGAAGCAGATCATATATTTTGTGATGCGCCTTTTCAATTTCATCAAGAAGCAGAACAGAATGCGGCTTTCTGATAAGCTGCTCGGTCAAGAGTCCGCCCATTTCAAAACCGACATAACCTGGCGCCGAGCCAATAAGCTTAGAGATTGAATATTCTTCAGCATACTCGCTCATGTCAAAACGGATGAAGTTTATTCCCATTTGAGCGGCAAGCTGACGCGCCAATTCTGTCTTTCCTACTCCGGTAGGGCCGGAGAAGAGAAATATTCCAAGAGGCTTTTCCTTGTTATGAATTCCGGCTTTTGAAAGCTTTATGGCCTTTACAACCGCCTCGACCGCTTCGTCCTGACCGATTACCAGTTTTTTAAGGTTCGGTTCAAGAGTTTTCAGAGAATCTGTTTCAGATGCGGATATCTCGGTCGCGGGAATCCTTGCTATTTCAGACACAGTTTCCTCGATTGCCTTGCGAGTAACACGCTCCTCCGGCTTTTCCTTAAGCAGATTTCTCGCTCCGGCCTCATCTATGACATCAATAGCTTTGTCCGGCAGGAAACGTTCGTTGATGTACTTGGCGGACATCTCGGCAGCCACGACAAGAGCGTCATCATCGTATTTAACATTGTAATGAGACTCATAGTAAGGAGCGACGCCTCGAAGTATTTCTAGAGCTTCCGCAAGCTCCGGTTCCGGAACGTCAATCTTCTGAAGTCTTCGTGAAAAAGCGCGATCCTTCAGGATGTGATTGCGATACTCCTCATATGTCGTAGAACCGATGCATTTTACAGTACCTGAGTTAAGTGCAGGTTTCAGAATATTCGAGGCATCCAGAGAGCCGCCGCTGGTGGAACCTGCGCCTACGACAGTATGAATCTCGTCAATAAACAGAACTGCATCCTGCAACGCAGTAATCTCGTTAATCACCTGCTTGAGACGCTCCTCAAAATCACCGCGATACTTGGTTCCTGCGATCAAAGTTCCCATGTCGAGCGCATAGATTTCCATATTCTTGAGCTTTTCAGGCACTTCACCAACGGAGGCAAGATAGGCAAGTCCCTCGACAATGGCGGTCTTTCCGACACCTGGCTCGCCGACAAGCAGAGGATTGTTTTTCTTTTTGCGGCAGAGAGTCTGCATCATTCGTTTGAGTTCGTTGACACGTCCGGTAATCCGCTCAATTTTCCCCTGACGAGCCAGTGCGCTGAGATTGACGGCAAACTGCTGGAGAAATTTTGCTTTCCTGACTTCTTTCTTTAACTCCCGGCGCTCTTCGGAGGAAGAATCAACAGTAGGCTCCGGAGCCTCATGAAACTCATCGGGATTATAGATACCGCTACTCACTGCCTTGATTATCTCGAAGGAGTCGATCCCCTGCTTTTTGAGAAAAAAGACAGCGTGGGAGTTTTCCTCCTCAAAGAGAGCCACAAGAATATCCAGAATGTCAATGAGTTTTTTCTGTGCGGAAACCACTTTGTAATTGGCAGCCGACATAATTCGGTTGAATGAAATGGAACCGGCAGGACTTATTCCCGAAACCTTTTCAACTTTATGAGCAAAAAAGTGTTCAAGATCTTTTTTGAGTCTAAAGAGATCCGCGCCGCAAGCTTCTAGCAGTGCCCGGATTCTCGTATGCTCGGCAAGAAGGAAAAGCACGTGTTCCGGCAATATATATTCATGGTTCAGCCGTTTGACAAAACCGCTGATTCCGTTCATGAAGCGGCGGTAATCTTCACTTGATTTTATCTCGTACATTCCCATATTCAGGAACCTCTTTTCTATGCCTCTTCCATTATGCAGCGCAGAGGATGTTTTTCATTGTGGGCGGTGATTTCGACCAGTTTGACCTTGGTTTCAGCGACTTCAAACGTATAAACTCCACAGATTCCGCGTCCCTGCTGATGAACATTCATCATGATTTTTTCAGCGGCCTGCTGATCTTTGTTGAAAATCGTCATGAGTATCATGACAACAAAATCCATCGGAGTATAATCGTCATTCAAAAGTACAACTTTATACAGAGAGGGCTCTTTAAGCTCTGTCTCCACATCAAATTGACTGTCTTCCTTATACATTCCCATAAAAAGCCTCTTGATTCAAATAATATTGTAATTTAATATAAAATAGAGTTTTTCAAAGCGGAAAGGCATTTTACTGTGAAATGAATTCGTCAACAGAAAAAATAGAAGTATATCAATCCAAGCCGGAACTCTGTCCATATCTTCACGACAGAACACGTTGCAGTATATTCTTTCAGACGGAAAAGCTTCCGCCGGCTGCATATGAACATTTGCTGGACGGCGGCTGGCGCCGATGCGGCAAGATGTTTTATCTTAACACCTGCCCGAACTGCGCGGAGTGCCTGCCGCTTCGTATTGTGGTAGACGATTTCAAGCCGGACAGAACTCAAAAAAGAATCCTCAAGAAAAACGCCGGATTGCGGACTGAAATCGTAAATGCCGAATTTGACTCCGGCGATTACAGACTCTACGCACGATACCTGGAGGAAAGACATGGCGACAAATCCGCCAACGAGGACGATTACAGAAACTTTCTCCTCAACTCCCCGGTTGAGTCTCTTATAATGCGCTATTACGACGGAGACACACTAATAGGAGTAGCATGGATAGATGAAATGCCAAAGTCCATCAGCAGTGTATACTTTGCCTTCGACAGAGCCTTTGAAAGACAAAGTCCGGGGGTATTTTCCATCCTGAAACAGATAGAACTATGTAAAAGACTCGGAAAAAAATTTCTACATTTAGGATTCTATATAAAAGATTGCCGGAAAATGAATTACAAAATCAATTATTCGGCATCCGAACTATTTGACAATAATGAATGGACTCCCTTAATTCGATAGTATTATCCTCTCTTTTATCTTGCCTTTTAAAGATTTAACAGTACTTTAATAAAATATATCAATTAAATCTTTATCTAACTAATTACTATTTCAAACGAGGGGAGTTTTACGTGCGAAATCTGTCTTTGGGAAAAAAGTTGGCGCTTGCCTTTGCTACAGTTACAATAATAGCTACAATTCTTGCTTTGCTCGGGTATTATGGAGCAAAGACAAATCATGACAGACTGTACAAAATCTCAGAGGTCAATCTTCCCGGAGTACAAAACCTTATGACGATAGAAGCAGAAGCAACCTGCATAAGAGGAGCCATGCGTGCACTCTGTGTTCCTGGCGTTCTGCTAAAAAACCGTCCTGACTACTACAAGCAGATTGAAGACTCCATCGCAATAAGCGACAAAGCCGGTGCCGTCTACGAAACGCTCCCCAAAACTGAAGCGGAACAGAAAATTTGGAACGAATTCCAAGCCTCCTGGAGTGACTTCAAAAAAGTATCAGCGGCATACATCGAACTCAGTAAAAAATTTGATAAGAATGAAATCTCCGATCCCAAAGAGCTTGGAATGAAGCTCGAACAATTCAGAAAAGATCACTGGATTCTCACAAATAAAATTTTAAGCATGGTGTTTCTGAATGAGCCATCCTTCATCGGCGGAGACGATTACACAGCCTGCAACGCCGGCAAGTGGCTCTCGGAATTCAAAACTGACAATTCAGCGCTTGCCAATGAAATTCTGGCAATAAAAGATTCACATGCAAAGTTTCACCAGACCGCGGGTAAAATCAAAAAACTCATAGAAGCATGAAAAAATGAGGAAGCCAAACAACTTTACATTGCGGAAATGACTCCGGCAATGAAGTCTGTTTTTCATCACTTTGACAAGATGAGCGCGCTTGCGGAAGACTCCATAGCACATACAAGCAACATGCTGAACTATCTTCTGGGGCCGATCAGAGAAAAGCACACCGCCATGCTGAGCAATATTCAGAACCTTAGCGATTTGAACAGTAAAATCGCTACCCGAATAAGCAATGATGGAGGAAAAGCTTCAAAAGAACAAATGTGGATTGCAGTCATACTGGGAATAATCGGCATCATAATCTCGACCATACTTGCGTTCACAATTACAATATGGATAAGCAGAACCCTGAGAACCATAGCCTACAACCTCGGCTACGGCGCTGAAATGACTGCAAACGCAGCATCTCAAACTG
>JAKJHH010000045.1:0-7142 GCA_022703965.1 Verrucomicrobiota bacterium | reverse complement strand
AAGCTCTCGCGCAGGGCGCCGGAGAACAGGCCGCAGCCATCGAAGAAACTTCAGCCAGCATCGAAGAACTCGCCTCCATGGTCAAGACAAACGCGGACAACGCAGCAAAAGCCTCTGAACTGGCCGAAGCAGCCATCAAGAGTGCCAAAAGAGGCAACGAGGCCATGATCCGCATGGACAATGCCATCGAAGAAATCAAAAAATCCAGCGATTCAACCGCAAAAATAATAAAGACCATTGATGAAATCGCATTCCAGACAAACCTGCTTGCTCTCAACGCCGCCGTCGAAGCCGCAAGAGCTGGCGAAGCAGGCAAAGGCTTTGCAGTTGTTGCCGAGGAAGTACGCCGTCTCGCACAGAGAAGCGCGGAAGCGGCCAAAAGCACGTCTTCACTCATCGAGGAATCAGTAAAAAACACATCCGCAGGAGTTGAAATAAGCCATGATGCGGAATTGGCTCTGAACGAAATCGCTTCAGACATCCACAAGGTCAGCGAACTTATCGAGCAAATTGCGACAGCAAGCAAGGAACAGGCACAGGGCATCGAACAGATAAGCGTCTCTGTAAATGAAATGGAGAAAGTCACCCAGTCAAATTCCGCAAGCGCAGAGGAGACCGCCTCGGCCAGCGAAGAACTTAATACACAGGCTCATTCCCTGAATGATATCGTCCGCGATCTTCTCAGAATCACTGGCAGCTCCTTGCATGGCATACACACTAACAGACAAATTGCGGCAGCCGGAAACTCAAAAGAATTGAGTGCCTGAATGAATCAGGATCAGAAATAGTTTTTCTTGATGAAGATGGCAGCCGCAATCGAAGCCAGCGAGACAGACATGCCCATAATTATAAAGAAGGCGCTGGGGCTGTCCTGAAGCGGCAGTTTTACATTCATACCGTAGATACTTGCCATCAGTGTCGGAAGCATAAGGACTATTGTTATCGAAGTAAGGATTCTCATAACACGGCTGAGATTGTTGGACACCAAGGATGCGAAAGCGCCCATCAAACCGCTCATGATATTGCTGTAGATATTTGTAATTTCAATAGCCTGCTTGTTCTCGACAAGCACGTCCTCAAGCAGATCCTGATTATACTCATCATTCGGCGGAATTATGCTGAAAAGACGGTCAATCATGATCTGGTTTGAACGGAGCGAGGTCGAGAAATAGATGAGGCTGTTTTCTGTTTTGAGGAGTCTTATCAACTCCTCGTTTCTGGAAGACTTGTGCAACTGAACTTCAATCTCGTGAATAATGTTGTTCATCTGCTTCAGGTTCTTCTGAAAAGCCAAAGAGATTTTCAGAAGAACATGCAACAGGAAACGAATATGATTTTCTGTCGAAAAATTCTTGATCCTGTTAACGGTCAGCTCAGTAACAATGTCAGGCTGTCTTGAGCATATTGTAATAATCATATCGTTGGCAATTATGATACCAAGCGGAAGAGTCACGTAGGGCAGATCAAAGACTTCCGGATCAGAATGCGGAATACGGATGACGATAAGCATCATCGCATCTTCTTTTTCAATTCTGGGGCGCTCATCTATGTCAAGACAGTCAGTCATGAAGTAGAGAGGAACATTCAGACGACTGGCCAGCGAACTGAGCTCCATATTGGATGGTTCCCATATGTTGACCCAGCAATGCTTTTCAAAGTCCTGAATTTCCTGAATTCCGCTGCTGTTAGTTTTATAAATAGCGTACATTAGGGCAAACTCCCTTTTCTCAATACAGATGCGGAAATATATCTACGTCACGGCGCACGCTACATAACACACGTCCGCCCGTTGAAAAATCCTTTCAAATTAACCCGCGGGAACGGCAAATCAAGTTTTTTTGCTAAAAATCAGTATTTTTTAGCATAAGTCTGACCGTATAACGCAGTCTTTATTTATTCATATCAATATCAAAACAGAGTCAAAATACAAGCAAACTCCATTTAGCTATTGCATTACAATACATTGCATAATACAATTTATAAACATCAACAACAAAACAGGACTTCTTGACAATACTATGAAAAGACAGCTCAGATCAGAATGGATGTCTACGGCAAAATGGGGTTTGTTCATGCACTTTCTCTCCGCACCGCCAAGCACAAGCGTTGCCGGTGTGCAAAATGCAGACGAATGGAACAGAAAAGTAGATGCCTTTAATACGGACAAACTTGCGGAACAACTCGCGGAATCAGGCGCAGGATATTTCTACATAACAATCGGACAATGCTCCGGCTACTACTGTTCTCCAAATGAAAGTTACGAACGGATTACAGGAACAGGAAAATGTTCAAAACGAGACCTTGTAAATGATCTTTACGAGTCCCTGTCCAAGTATAATATTCCACTTCTCGTCTATCTGCCGAGCCATGCGCCAAGCGGCGACATTCAGGCATTCAAAGCCCTAAAATGTATTCCGCCCTGGAATTATTCGCAATGGTCTCCGCCGGACATGGACAGCCTCAAGAAGTACGAGGAAAAAGACGCAAGAATCTCCATTTTCCAACGCAAATGGGAAGCCATCATACGCGAATGGTCAATGCGCTGGGGACGGAAAATCAAAGGCTGGTGGTTCGATGGCGGATATTACTACGAAACATTATATAAAAACGACAACGAACCTAACTTCACAAGCTTTGCCGCCGCTGTAAGAAGCGGCAATCCGGACAGCCTTTTCACCCTGAACTCCGGAGTCATATATCCCCCTCTTACAATTGATATTGAAGAGGATTACACGGCTGGAGAAATCAATGACGTATGGAGACTTCCAGCACTTGGAAAATATGACAAACAGGCATTGTATCACGTCCTTTCCTTCATGGGGCCGTACTGGGGAAAAGGTCCCTCACGTTTCACTGCCGAAGAAATGACAAAATATGCGCGGAAGATAACTGACTACGGAGGAGCCTTCACATGGGACATCCCGTTCAATCAGGACGGTACTCTTGACGGACATACTCTTAATATTCTGAAAGATTTCTCCTCAAAAATGAAACTGGAATCCCCATCAACCCCTCTAAAAATTACCCCTGCTCCGACCATAAAACTGAAACTATTAAAGCGACCTGAAAAATCACAGAACGGAACTCTCAGTGAAGGCTGCGTTCAAGTCTTTTTAGACAACAGACACGACAGTCAGATTCAAGGCAAACTCCAGCTGAAACTTGATCAATCTGACGACATGAAACTTGATAAATCAGAACTTGCCTACTCCATAGCAGCATGGAAATCATCACAGGATACAATAAAGCTGATTCCGGATAAAAATGCGCGAACAGGTTCAACATACACTCTGGAACTGCAAGACAGCATTTCCGGCGAAATCAGCTGCTGCCGTTTTCCGCTTGCAGGAGAAATCCTCCTCGCAGACGACGGTACTAAGCAGATTTCCAATTCCATAAATATCAAAGGAGAAAAGGCTGCTGATCTCGCCATTTCAATTTCAGACAAGTGCTTTATTCTGAAGGCAACTGTGATTGATCTGAATATAAGTCGCGCGCCCAAGCCTTGGGAAAAATCCTGCGTTGAACTCTTCTTCGAGACAGATAAAAAGCAGGGAATCAGACAATTCTTCCTGCTCCCCGAATTCGCAAACGAGAAAGCCGCTTTGGCTGCATGGGGCGGAAAACTCAAAATCATTGACAGTATCCCAGTCTGCTTTGAGGCAGGAAGCAACGGCTATACAGTTTCGGTTTCGATTCCTCTAAAAATGATAAGTTCGACGGAAACAGCCCAAGACCAGTTCAAGTTTGAGATTTCCGTAACAAGAGCCGACTCCGAAGGGCGCTTTGAAAAAGGGACTCTCTTCGGCTCAGATCAAGCCTCTGTAGACAGCAGCTTCTACATGAATATAAGGATAGTGTAATCTGCTCAAAAATCCAGAGAAGGAAGCGCGTCGAATTTCTCACGGCTCTGCGGATCTGCGTCCACAAAGCGTTTATTAATGAGAAAGAGAATGCGCTTCCCGCTCCTCTTCCAGCCTGCCGCTGTCCTGCTGTAGATTCTACGCCAGTTTTTGAGAGACTCATGAATCGCCACAAAAGTCACTCCCGAGGGCAGCTGAGCAGGACCCGGAACAGCATCGAGCTGATCAGAAAGAAGCTCAGGACGCGGTTCCACTATCATCATTTCCGCAGCGGGATATCTTTTGAAGAAATCGACAGGAAAGGCATAATGTCCTGGCGCATACATAATCACCGCGTCTGTTTCGGGATTATAATTATTTGAACGGCAGAATTCATCCAGCACAAGCTCTGTTTCCCGCATCATGCCGACATAGGAAGACAGGACAATCTTAGAGTTCCCTTCCAGCTTTGAAATAAGAGGATAAGGCCAGGTGTAGTTATAGAAAAGATCAAAAGTTCCATCCAGACTGAAAATTCTATGTTTCAAGGCATCGGCAAATTCAGGATTCGAGGATGAAATTTTATCAATAAAAAGATTCCTGAAGCCTGTAAAATAAAATGGCGTCGCCTCTTTTCCGGACAGCATAAGCTCCATGTCATTTTTGAGGTCAGTCAAAAGACTTAGCAAGATATCATCTTTCACCGCCATGTTAATAGCACGCATAAGCGGATTGTCCGTAAAAAATTTCATGCAGTCTCCGATTCGCGGCAAGAGCAGAAGAGCCTGCAAGTCCATTGCCTCGAAAAGCGGGGCAATTCGCGCGTCAACAGGCAAAATTCTCTTAAAATACTGTTGGCTCAGAGACTCTATTTCACACGGATCAGAAGCCGTAGACACAGCTCTTTTAAAGGCATCGACGCTGGAATTAAGGGCAGAACAGAGAACCCCAAGCGCCTCACTGCTTCCGGCATAAAGACGTTTCATATAGTCAGGAGAGAGCCCCTGAGGCAAGGCAAGCAACTCATACGAGACTGCCCCCTGAGACGGAGGGCAAGCATCTGCAAGCGCTTCAGAAAGAGACTGATTGGAAGTCCCTTCAATCAGAGCTCCGCGGGAACTGCTATTGATTATCTCCAGCGACGCTATATCCGAACGCAAGCCTTTCAGATAATCCTGCAAAGCTCTCCATATTGAAATCAGACTTGGATCTGAAATTACGGTTCCGCCCAGACGTCCCGGGATTTCCTTGCTATTTGAATCAACGTGAAGCGCACCGCTTTCCGAGCGGCAGAGATCACTGCCTACAAGAATGATTTTCCGGGCTCCGCATTTCACTGAAAAGTCTATTGCCCCGACCATTACGGATCTGGAAATGAAAACTTCCTTTACAGGAATCCCGTTCTGTTTCAGAAACGCAGTCGCAAAAGGGGAATCGCCCTTGACCCATATGCGTCTGGAAAATTCACCGGGCAGATAAGGTGATACATTAAACAGGCCTACAAAAACAGAATCCGGAATCAGCCCATGCTTCCAGTTTACATGGGATACAGAATCGGCTTCCATTACGAAATCGGGATGAAGTCCGTTTCTTAGCAGACTCGACACCGCATGGCCCACCGCACAGAGAATAATTGAATCACGCTTTTCAATAATCAGAGGTATCTCATTCTTGAGAGAAGGGCCGGCTCCGCAGACAACCACAGGCATATTCCGGTTGAATTTCGCGAAGGAAAAAGTCCCGGGGTCAAAGGACTTGAAAGAATTTGTCATACTTATCCGAAGCGCGACAGCAGTCAGGTTGGCATCCATTTTCAGATTACCTGAGGCTCTGGAAATAGCATCATTAAGACGTGCTATTTCATCGCCGAATCTCTTTTCAAGTTCAGTAGATACAGAAATTCTGATATCCTCAAGATAGAGAAGAGTTACAGCCATTCCAACACAGTCCTCAAAAGGCATCCTGTTCATCGAAAGCGCCATGGTATCAGGAATCCTGTCTGACACAAGCGGCTGATCAAGATCATCTTGATGAAGGTAAATCAAAAGAGTGCCGGATGCCAGTTTCTGCCTGACGGCAAGCACATGAGCAAGCAAGGGAAGTCCTATATGAAACTGAACAGAGCGAGGACCGGAAAAGAGACGGAATTCCGCGCTGGAACTGCGAATATAAGCCAGTATCCGAGCATGAAACTTTTTTATCTGATCATGATATGAAGCGTCTCCCATAAACAGCCCCGGAATTTTGTTAGATTTTTGCCATACAATACTGTTATTCCACTGGATATTCATCCTTGTGTGTGTAATATTTAATAAGATTATTTCAACATTTCAGGAGTATGACAATGGCATTTCTCGACTCGAAATATCTTATCAAAAGCGAAACTGCATTCGCCATCTATAACAACATCGAAAAACTTCCGATCGTAGATCCGCACAATCATGCAGACGTTGCGGAAATCGCCCGTAATAAAAAATATTCTGATCCATGGCAACTTTTCGCGGCTACTGACCACTATGTTTGGGAAGTCATGCGTAAACGCGGCGTCGAAGAAAAGTTCATCACAGGCGATGCCTCCCCGAAAGACAAATGGACAAAACTTGCCTTAATTTTCCCTGAAGTCGCAGGAAATCCGGTTTATGAGTGGATTCACCTCGACCTCCGTCGCGGTCTTGGCGTGGAAACTCTTCTCGGCCCCGACACCGCAGATGAAATATGGGAACAGCTCAAGGCTGTCCTTGCCGTTAACAGCAAGCGTCCTCAGGCTCTCATCGAGCAGATGAATATCGAAGTAATGTGCTCAACAGACGACCCGGTCGATCTTCTCGAAGATCATGAGAGAGTCAACCGTGACATGAAGCGCACGGTCATACGTCCCACATGGAGACCGGACAAATCCATGAATATTTTCGCTCCCACATGGCGCGATTACATCAAGAAACTCGAAGCCCGTTTCTCTACCGAAATCAAGTCCGTCGCAGAGCTCGTTGAAGTCCTCCAGACCTCTCACGACTACTTCGCTGAAAGAGGCTGCCGCGCCAGCGACCACGGTCTCGCAAAACCGTTCTCGGGCGACAAAGCTCTTGCTCCCGAAGCCGATAAAGCATTCAAGAAAGCAATTGCAGGCGAAGCTCTTACTCAGACTGAAATCGACAACTATATGAGCTACATTCTCGGCGAACTTGCCGAAATGGACTCCAAAAAGGACTGGGTTTTCCAGCTCCACGTCGGTGCTGTCAGAGACGTCCGCGATACTATCTTCAAGACGCTCGGCCCGGATGCCGGAGGCGATATCTCCAC
>JAKJHH010000044.1 GCA_022703965.1 Verrucomicrobiota bacterium | reverse complement strand
TTTCCGAATCAAGACCAAGCCACTTCGGAGAAGAGCCTGTCGCAATGATTAATGCAGCAGCTTCAATCGTAGTGCCGCCGGAAAGACTTATTTCCTGAGGGCCGCCGTTTTTAAGCTTAACTGCATTTACTGTTTCATTGAGGATCTGTGTGCCGAAGCGCTCTGCCTGTTGCTGGAATTTGAACATAAGTTCAAAGCCGTTTACGGCCTCAGGAAAACCTGGAAAATTTTCGACATCGCTGGTCTGTGTCAGGAGTCCGCCGGGCAAAACACCCGCAATGAGCATGGGCGATAAATTCGCCCTTGCTGCATAAATTGCCGCTGTGAGTCCGGCAGCGCCGCTTCCGATTATGACCAATTGTCTTTTTTCCATAGTACGTTCAGTTGTCCTTTACGAATCTGACGGTTGCGTCATTTACCAAGTTCAATTTGGTAAGCCCGTATTCAGAGCAAACGTCAAGAAGTCTTATGAGTTTTTTATGTTTTGCGTTCGGGTCGCAGTTTATTATTATCGATGTGTCCGGATTTGTTTCAGCTCTTTGCTTAAGAAGAGCCTTCAAATCATTGAAGTAATACGGCTGATTGTTGACATGATAAATATTGTCGCTGTCGCGTGAAAGCTTGGCAACGTCTATCTTGAACAACTGAACCGCCTGATTCTGCTTGGCTGGCGCTCCTGGCGCAGGCAGGTCAATAGGCAGAAGCGCATCTTCAATAATCGGCTTCTGTGAAACAATGAAGTAGACAAGGAGAAGGAAGACGACGTCGATCATCGCCGAAATCGGAACTTCCGCATCCTTTATCTCAAACTTTCTTTTTTTTCTGCCCATGCTCAGTTTCCTCCGTCATCTATGGCCGCATTAAACTTTACCCTGTAAAGTTTTGTTGCGGTTACGGCATCCATTACCTGTTTAATGTAATAGTGCTGCGCATTGTGGTCACCGCGAATGATGATTGGAATGTCAGAGCCCCATTTGGACGCAGCCGCAAGCAGCTGCTGGGATATGACGGGCATAGTCATGGGCAACATTCCCATGGTTGTTGTTCCGTCAGGTCTTACATTTATCGTTACAGCGCGCGGATCCTTCTTGGTGACGGGCTTTCCATGCGGAGCATTTGCAAGTACGACTTTTTCATCATCAATTTCTTTTTCCATCGCTGCGGTTGTAACGAAGAAAATGATGAGAAGAAAGACAATGTCAATCATGGCGGAAATCGGAACAGCCGCTTCCGCCATAGTGAATTTTCTTCTTGATCGAGCCATGGCTCAATTCCTCCCTGCGGGATTATTATTCGTACTCTTCCGCTGCCTGTTCGCCGACAACTTCAGCATTCTTCAGAACCTTGATAAGGTCGAAGGTGAGAGTTTCCATGGCGAGAATGATCTTTGTTGCATTGTTCTTGACAAATGTATATGCAAGAATAGCGGGCACGGAGATGAGAAGACCGACAGCCGTTGTATACAGAGCGGTAGAAATTGACATGGCAAGCATCTGTGCCTTGGCTGCACCGGATGCAGTGGCAAGAGAGGCGAAGGCGCTTACCATACCAGTTACTGTACCCATAAGACCAAGCATCGGAGCAATGGCGCCGCAGAGGTTCAGGTAGTTAACGCGCTGCATCAGTTTTTCAGATTCCATGTCGGCAGCCGAAGAAACGGAGTCGATAATAACATCAAAGCCTTCTGAAACGTTATTGAAACCTGCTGTGAGAATATTCGCGAGCGGGCCTGGGCTGGCTTCGCACGCCGCGAGAGCTGCGCCGAGGTCACCCTCATTAAGTGCGCCGCGAACAGAGTCTACAAGTTCCGGGGGAATGAACTTTTTCATTCTGATTGAGATTGCTGCGTCAATGATGAGTCCGAGCGTTGCTGCCGATGTAAGGAAAATGAGAAGCCAGATAAACTTATCAAGCATGCCGCCGCCAAGAACAATGTCCATGAAGGTCTGACTGCCGCCTGCTGCCGGTGCTGCTGCGGCTTCTCCGCCTGCTGCCGGTGCTGTTGCTGCCGCATCCTGTGCCAACACAGTCTGACTCAGAAAGAGTCCAAACATGACTGTAGCTGTGCCTGTGAGTGTACTGATCCCTTTGAGAAATGATTTCATTTCAACCACCCTTTATTGTTTTTCTTATGAGTAATTTATTATAAAACAATTAGCACTTATTCCGGTAAATTAGAGTTCCTTACCGATTATTTCAACTGTTTTGCAAAACTATTATCCGGATATTCCGTCTTGAGTTTTTCCGCAAACTTTACTGAACGCTTATCTCCCATTTCATCAAGGAGTTTGGCCGCCTTGAACAATGCTTCCGGTCTTTCGGGATTGGACTTGTCGAAAATCAGAGCTGTCTGCATGTAAGCTATGACCGCGTCCTTTTTATGTCCCTGCTTCTGAAGCATATCCCCTTTTGCGTTGAATGCGAAGGCTGCGAGAACATCATTGCCGGACTTGGACATGTCGTCAAGGATTGGTTCGGCACTCTTATAGTCAGCTGTTTCTATGTAGAGACCGGCAAGAACTTTGAATCCGTTAAGCAGATCGTTTTCCTGCTTGGGATTGCTTACCTTGAGGTCTTTAATGGCTTTCAGCTTTTCGATAGCCGCCTTTTTATCGCCCTGAGACATAATAGCTTTCGCTTCGCCAGTCAGAGCATAAATATCCCAGCCGAGGAACTGATATTTTTTATAAGCAGAACCGAAAGCAGATTGAGCTTCCTTGAATTTCTTGTCGGCAAGAAGCTTGTCGGCATCGTTAAGTTCTTTAGGCTTGGGAATCCAGGCGTATTCGTACTGGCCTTTTCTGATTTTCGACTGAATGCTCCCTGTTTTGTAGGTCAGATTTCCAGAATCATCTGCTTCAATAGAGTCTGCCGTCATATCTTTTCCGTCCGGCAAAGTCTTGATGATGCAGTCATTGGCGGCATTAAGTCCGAATGAGAGACTCAGTACTGCTGCGATAAGAAACTTTTTCATAATCAGCAATCCTTTATTTTATTATATTATTTTTGATATTTATTACTTCTTGACCGGAGCTGCTGAGGCTGCTGCGGGGATTTTATTGATTTCCTGAGTAAACTGGCCGGATGGGAAGTTCTTGAGATATTTCTCAATGTATTTTGCGCGATCTTCCGCCTTGCCTGTTTTTGCGGCTGTCTGAGCTGCCTTGAAAAGGGCATATTCGACCCATTCCATTGCATCTGCCTTTTCCTTTTCCGCTTTTTCTTTGTCGGCAAGAGAGATTTCTCTCAGATCAGCCATTTTGGCATCTTCCTCGCCGAGAGGAGTATTGGCAATTATGCTGAAAGCAGCGAAAGCCTGAGGCTGATTGTTTTCAGCCAGATAGGTATCGCCTATCAGACAGTTGGCTCTGGCATAACTGGATGTTTTGTTGAATGTTGTTGCCCGGAAAGAGAGATCTCCAAGGTCTTTCCTGGCCTTCTCGTAATCCTTTTGCTTTATATAGATATCGGCTCTTGTAAAGAGGGCTTCCAGCGCGAAAGGATTGGTCTGGCTGTTCATGAGCTGATCAAAATAAACAAGTGCTTTCTTGTAATCATTTGCCCAGTATGCTGAATTTGCTGCGTCGAAGAGAACGCGATCCTTCAGGCCTGCCAGCATGTTCTTTTCGGCAGCCGGGTTTGCCTTGAGTTCATTTGCCTTAGGCTTGCCGACCCAGTCCTCCATCTTGGGCTTCTCGATTTCCTTGAGCAGAAATTCTGAAGCCTTAAGAGCGAGTTCCGCCGCATCCTTGGGATGCTCGCCGCCGCAGTTATAAAGATTTCCTGCGACCCATCTCATGTTCTGGACTGTATTGTCGTCTTTTTTGTCCTTGACTCGTGCATACATTTTTTCAAGAACTTCGACAGATTTCTTGTAGTTGCCCATGTTAAATAGGCTTCGACCAAGGAAGAACTGAGCGTTTTTGCCTTCGTTCGAATTCGGGAACTGAGCAATAAGCTTGTTGAGAGTTGTTTCTGCATTCTTGTCGTCGCCGAGTTCGGTATAAATTGTTCCCAGCTTCATCATGGCACCTGGCAGGGATTCCGCCGAAGGATATTTTGAGATGAATTTCTGGAATTCCGTCGCCGCAGATTTTTTATCCCCTGCTGAATCATAGGACATTGCAAGAAGCTGCTGCGCTGTTTGTTCAAGTTTCTGCAACTTGGCATCTTTATTTGATCCGAGTTTTGCAGGATCTGCATACCATGCAACAAGTTCTTTCAACTGTTCAACTGCATTGTTGTAGGATTCCTTTGCATTGGCAGTATAGCGTTCTGCGTCTGCCTGTTTACCGCCTTTTGTCTTTTCTCCTGACTCGTCAGTTTTAGCTTCGACATCCGCCATCGCCGGCTGTTCGGCTGCTTCTTCTTTTGCCTGTTTTGCAAGTTTTTCGAAGTTCTGACCGCCCTGATAGTAACTGTCACCGGCACGGAGTTTTGCGTCGGCCAGTTTCAGAGGTTCTTCAGCGGCTTCAGCAAATTTGACGTAAATTTCAGCTGCTTCCGGATACATTTTGGACGAAGTGTAGCAAAGTGCCTGCATGTAATAGGATGAATAGAGTACATCCGCCTTCTGCTTGTATTCGTTGATGACTCTCTGGAACTTGGGCACAGCCATTTTATAAGCGCCGTAGGCTTCGTCGCTTTTTTTCTGCTTCTTTTCCGGATCGCTGATTTTATTTGCTTCTGCAGCGATTGCTGCGGCTCTGTCATAGTATTCCTTGGCGATACGATATGCTATGTCAGGAGCAAACTGATGTTCCGGATTGGTCGCCAAATACTTTTCATAGAGCAATATGGCATCATCTTTCTGCTTCTTGTCCCAAAGTATCTGTGCACATTGAAGCAGGGCTATTGGAGTAATCTGATTTTTGGGAGCTAGATCCGCCAGATACATTGTCAGTGCCAGGCCCTCAAGCTCCGAACCTGTCGAGGCAAGGGCGAATCCGAGTTTGTAGATGGCATCCACCGCTCCGGGATTTGCTCTGTTCTTCTTCACGAGCGGGAAGAGAATCTGAATGACCTTATCATATTTCTTATCATTGAAGAGTTGTTCCGCGTCCGGCGGGACGATTGACGGAGCGTCTTCTTTCTGGGCGGCTGTATCTGCCACATGACGTTTTGGCGGCTGGAAATTGGCAGGCAGCTTAACTGTCTTGCCGAGTTTCTTCAGTTCGTCTATGCATGTAAGAGTGTCGGAATACGCTTTTTCAACATCATTGGCTCCGTCATATTTTTTCATGTATTTCATGAACTTTTTTACTGCGTCGATGTAAAGCTCTTCCTTGTCTTTAGGTTCCACAGTAGACGCAGCTTTACCCATGGTCAGTTTTGCGAGCCAGAACGCGGCACCGGCACCAGGTGAAAGATAAAGCTGCTTCTGCTTGGCAAATTCTTCATCACAGGCGTTGTAAAGTTCTTCTGAAAGCGAAATTGTTTTAATTCCGTTGTCATAGTCGCCGATCATATAATAGCAACGAGCCATAGCGACATAGGAATATGCGGATACTACATCCTGACCGCCCCATACGATTTCCTCAAGTCCCCTTAGGGAGTTGAAGGTGAAGGCCTGCCAGTCGTTTGCATCGAATTTATCCGGAGCCAGTTTCTTTTCGTCGATCGGCTTTCCGGCCGCTTTCTGCTTATAGAGCGCCATCCGGTCTTTTCGTGCCTGAGCATATTTCTTGGACGCTTCAGGATTGGATTTTTCAGCTTCAAACATCTTCTCGATTCCGTCGAGAGCTGCTGTGATTGCGTAGTAGTTCTTTTCTCTTTGATCACCTGATTCAAGTTCTGTCAACGATTTGATCTTCTCCGGTGTGCCTTTTGCGTTATAGAGTTTTTTCAGATACTCAATCGCAATCTGAAGTTCATCCTGTCCTTCTTTTGTGTCCGGACGCTTTTCTTTGACAATCTTAATGTAGCCTTCGAGTAGAGAAATCGCGTTGTCAATACGTCCCTTGCGGGCAAAGGCCATTCCAAGCTGAGCCTGAGCCGATGCATAAAAAATATTGGTCTTGGGAATTGATTTGATGAGTTCTTCCGCCTCCGCTATTTTATTGCTCTGAACATAAGTGTCAGCAAGCAATATCTTCAGTTTCTCAGAATCCTGAGTATTACTGTCAAGCAGTTTTTTGAGGTAGTATTCGGAATAGTCAAACATTGCCAGATCGTTCAGCTCTTTAGCGAATTTCGAGATCTGGTCTGTACTTGGTTCCGCTGCCAGTGCTTCTGCCTGCATCAGCGCCAACAGCGATCCTGCGGCGGCAGCCAGCGGAAAAGGAGAGACGTTTTTCCTCATTTTTTTCAACTCCTGGTTTTTTTCAATATTATCAGCTTATATCAATATCATTTTTCTATTTTGTCCTCTATAAACTGGACGGCGAGCCTCCTCCGTCTCGGCCCGTCAAATTCACATAAATATACTGACTGCCATGTCCCCAGCCAGAGCTTTGAATTAATGAAAGGTACAGTGACCGAAAAGCCGGTCAAAGAAGCTTTTACGTGTGCCGCACTGTTCCCTTCCACGTGATTGTAGGTACTATTGTTCCAGGGAAAGGCTTTTTCAAGCGCACAAAGAATATCATGCTTAACATCAGGATCCGCATTTTCATTGATGGTCAAGGCTGCGGTGGTGTGGCTGGAATAGACATGACATATTCCTGAGCTCATTCCGGAAGGAATAAGAGCCTCAAGTTCTGCCGTAATATCGACCAGTTCACTGTGTTTTGCTGAACTTACTTCAAGTATTTTCAAAATCAGATTTCCTTGCAGAGATTGACGGCCCAGTCAGATAGCGAATTATCTCTGGCACCGCAAATAAGCACTATATCGTCCGCCTTAAGGTTTTCCTTGATAAACCTTGCTGCCGCGGCTCTGTCAGGCATACACATGAAAGAAGCCTTGGAACCGATGGCATTGTATTCTTTTATTACCTCTTCCGAACTCGGTTTAAAAGAGCTTGTTCCACCTGCGTAATATACGGGCAGCAGTGCAAAAGTATCACCGTCTCGCAAGTTTTCGCACAGGGCTTTATGCAATTCATCTTTCATAAAGCCTAAGGGACCGTACCCATGCGGTTGAAAAATTGTAAGCAGTTTTCCTGTGGATATCTCTGAGGCGGCCTTCATGCAAGAAATTATCTTTTCTACATTGTGGGCGTAATCATCATATATTCGTGTTCCGCCTCTTGTTCTGCCTGCAAAGTCAAAACGACGCCAGACACCGTGAAAGTTTGAGACGGCGTCATATATTTTTTCAGTGCTTATTCCAACGAGATCGGCAAGTGCAATCACAGCTGCGGCATTGGCGGCATTGTGGCATCCCGGCATTGGAAGCTGAAACTCGTGCCCGTTTACAGATGTCTTTACGTTCCCTTTTCTGTCATTCGTATATGATGTCACTCTAAATACTTTGCCGGGAAGCTCTCCGTTTTCCTTGCCTGCTGAAAAGATTCTGAAATCCAGCCCGTTCAGCGCATCGTGTCCGAGTATCCTGTAGACGTTGTCTTCTATGACAATGCCTTTTTTGACTTTTCCTATGAATTGACGGAATACGTCGGCAAGCTCTTCCTTGGAGTAATGATCTGTCCCGATGTTCAGTATTACGCCATAGTCTGGAGTGTAGGCTGTCAAACTTTTGTCGCTTTCATCTGCCTCGACAAGCATATATTTTCCCTTGCCCGGATAAAAGTTTCCAGCAAAAGGGGCTTCTCTGAAACGGTTGGCAAGTCCGCCAGTAATCAATGAGGGCTCCAGACCAAGGTTTGTCAAAGTTTCTGCGATCCATGCACTGACGCTTGTTTTCCCACAGCTGCCCGTCACGGCAATCATGGATTCGGCAGGACTTTCCTTAATCGCCGCTTCGAGAGCTTCTGCCCTGTGTATCCTTCTGGTTTCAGGAGGAAGACATTTAAAATCTGGATTATCGTTTTCTATCGCCGTTGAATATATGATTGCTCCAGGCAAACCGTCATTGATGAATGAACCGTCCTGTGGATAAAGTTTTATTCCCTGTTTCTCAAGAGCTGAAAAGATTCTGGCGTTCTCGGGATTTTTCAGGGCTCTGTCGCTACCGCTTACTTTATGTCCATAAGCTGCAAGCATCTGTGCAAGTCCGCTCATTCCGATTCCGCCGATACCGGCAAGATGTAATTTTTCAGGCAATATCATCATTTTCTAACATTTTTCTTAGTGTTGTCTGCAATAAAAATATTTCGTATCTCGTATAATATGTAGCAAGTGTTTTTTTTCAAAGTAATTTACACATAAAATTCAAAAGAATTTCTCATGGAGGGAATATGAAAGCATCTCTTGTACGTGCCTCTCTTGCTCTGACTATTATTCTCGGCACTGGCTCAACAATGAGTATTCTGTCTGCCAAAGACAAAGTTTATGATGAGTATAATCACTACAGCCATGGCGTTTCTGTTCTGAATCTTCTGAATGGGATCAACCTCACAGCTGATCAGCAGAAAAAAATTCTGGTTCTGAATAAACAGGTCAAGAATATCAAGGATTCCGGAGCTGCTGAATTTGAACAGTGCAATCGCAATGCGGAAGAAGCGATGGGGAATCTCTACAAGTTCCTTCTGACTCATCCGGAACAGGAAGATCAGAAAGTTCTCTCACAGGCAGTGAAAGCTGTTGATGAAAGAAAAAACAAATCAGGTGAAATCATCAACCGTATTAATCCTGAACTTGAAAAAATCCTGAAAGAGACTGAGTCCGTTCTTACAGCCGAACAGCTTGCTGTCATCAACGACTTTGCACCTTGTGTTGCTCCCCCCAAAGATTTCAAAAATCCCGTTCGCGCTGGACAAGCTAAGCAGTCCGGAATGGGCGTTCAGATGCTTTCCAAGGCAAGGACAATTAAAGATCAGGCAAAGTTGAATGAGGAAATCAACAAAGCTACTGACAAACTGATTGCTCATTCAATGAAAAAAGGAAAGCTGACAGACGAGGAAGTCGCAGCCAAGCGTCAGGAAGTAAAAGACGTAGTGGCAAGTGCCCGTTCCATGAGTGACACTGACTTTGAATTGAAAAAAGATGATCTTGCTCAGAAACTTGAGCCGGTAAATAAAATCGAACAACTTAGAAACGAAATGGAAAAGCGCGATCCGAATCCTTCAATGAGCCCCTCATTTAAAAAGAGCCGCGTCGCCAAGTTCCTTCTTGACCCTGACATCATGATTCCCGTGCTTGAAACAAGACTTAACGCACCTGTTGTCGGCGGTCTCAAATAAGTCTCCGTTCTCTTATTGCATAAGGCATTTCCTACATTTACGGAAATGCCTTTTTTGTTGTCTAGCGATTTTTCTGAGCAAAAATCTGTAATGCGTTTTAGCTCGCCAAGGTACGACCCCTTCGTGGGTAAACCCCACTCACAATAAAGTGAAATGAACGCATCACGATCATTTGCTTCATTATTTTCTTCTGCTGGCAAAAATGCCGCAGCCCGGCAAACAATAAAAAAAGCCCGTCTCCTTGCGGAAGACGGACTTTTCAATAATACCGTTTCGGGTTCTTACTTAACCATTGTAAGAAGAACGATCGCGAATGCGAATACGAAGATCGAAACGGTTTCGATAATACCGAGGATAATCAGGTCGTTTGTAAATCCTTTGCCTGTTTCAGCGAAAGAATCGCAAGCACCTGCGGCTGCAATACCCTGATAGTATGATGAGGAACCAAGAGCAATACCGCCGATAAGACCGATAGCAAGGTAAAGCGGCCAATAAGCAGCAAAACCAGCTTCAATCTTTGTGTTGATAACGAACATAAGAATCATGCCGTAAATTGTCTGTGAAAGAGGAGCACCTGCAAAGATGATCAACTGGAACGCGGCAGGCTTGTTCTGTGCATAGCATTTCTTCCATGCGCCGACTGCGGATGTTCCGCCTACGCCTGTACCAAGTGATGAACCTATAGCTGCTACGGACACTGCTGCAAATGCGCCGGCAAGTCCGAGGGCTTTCATAATCTCTGTTGACATTTCCATTCTCTGTTCTCCTTACTTATTTGATTTTTTAAATGGTTTAAACTTATTACCGGCCCACTGGAGTTCCATATGATTTGAGAACTCAAGTGTATTGAGCCTTATTCCATGTACAAGTACGCCCATTAGTGAGAGCGCAATGTTGAGACCGTGTCCGAATAACAGAATCAGAATCGTTCCGACGATGAGGAACGGAGAAATATCTGTCAGCATCAGACTCATATTATTGAAACTGCTTGCGATATACGCTCCTGACATTCCAACTGCAAAGAGTCGGATGTATGAGAATACGTCAACGAAGCTTCCTATCAGACCGAACGGGAAGTTAAAGATGTCTCCGACTTCCTTCCAGTTAAGATAGAAAACTACAAGCAACACGAAGCCTACAGCATAGAGTCCGAAAACCCAAGGCTGGAAGAAGCCCTTCTTTATCAGCAGTTCAACCGCGACAAAGAAGTTTGCCCATATGAAACAGGCCCATCCGAGCTGTCCAAGTGAATGTTTGAAATTCCAGAGCAGAATTGCCTTCCAGATTCTAGCCAGTGAGAGATGCGTTGCCGCAATCACAAAGCACAGAAACTGTATGTGCTGATCCTTTTCCGGACAGGTGAAATACTCAATTCCCTGCATGAACTTAGGAAGGTAAGCTATGTACTTGCTGGAAATACCAAAATAGGAAGCATTTAATGTGCCCCATACTATGGTAGTTGTACTGAGCAGTATTCCGAGATTTATTGAAAGTCTGTACTCTTCCACTCCTTTGAACTTTATTTTGGCAAAAATGCAGAGGCCAAGGAAGAGCAGACCGTATCCGGCATCTCCTACGAGCATTGCGAAGAAGAGCGTCAGGAATATCAGGAAGAATACACTGACGTCACATTCGTTATAGCCCGGCGAAATACCTATAAAGTCGAATATCGCTTTACTCATCTGGAACATCTTCGGAATCTTCAGAAGCGTAGGAACCTGAATATCTCCGGCTTCCGGATCATCAATGCGAAGAGCCCAGCCGCTTTTTCTTGCTTCGGCTATGAGAGCTTCTGCTTCAGAGACGGGAACATAGCCTTCGATGTAGGCAAGACTGCCCTCGTCGCCCATGGAGTCTCTGTTTGTAACAAATTCCAGATTTTCTTCAACCTGTTTTTTGTATGAAGCAAGTTCCTTGAGTGAAAGAGCATATACATCCAGCTGTGACTCTACCAGCAATATGTCCTTTTGAAGGACAGCAATATCGCTTTTCAGCTGAGCCAGACTGGCATTTTTAGGAAGAAGCGCAATCGGCAAACTTTCAGAAGGAATTTCGGTTTCCGAAATCACGACAAAATTGATACGTCCGTTTTCCAGACTGATCTTCTTTGTGCAATGTTTCTTAGAAATTTCCCCGAACTGCTCCTGTGAGCCATTACAGAGATATACATGCATTCCTTTATTATTGAGTTCTGCGATTGTATCCCAGGAGAAGTTTCCCCATGGAATAAGCTTTTCCTCGTCACGCACAAAGGTTTCGAGTTTTTTAGTGAAATCGGCAAGCTTATCATATGTTTCGTCGGCAGCGTTGCAGAGAGCCTCGGCGGAGAGTCCGCTTTCAGGCTTGAGCGATTTTGCCGGACTACGCATTGAAAGAGCGCCAATTATCTTTTCTACCTTGAGCAGTTTTTGCTGGGCTGCGGCACAATCCTGGGTGTCAGGCTTTTTTACAGGCTTGACATGCAGAACCCCCATTTCAGCCAGCTTATCAAGACTTGCGGTCTTGTCATGAGACAGACAAATGACCGTAACTTTTTTCATCGGAACAATCATGCTGCTGTCTCCTGTGTTTTCTTTTTGGCAATCTTTGAACGTGCAACTCCTGCGGTATCCATATCGCCAAGATAAATCTGAATTTTGCGAATGTTGTCGCGGCATTCAGGAATCTTGACCTTTTCAAAGAGGTTGACTCGCTGGGTTGTGACACGGAGTTCGTGTCCGATCAGCCTGTACTGTTCCTCAATGATTTCATGTTCGGCGCGGAGTTCGAATATTTTGGCAAGTGCGGTTAACGCATCATCATACCAGAAATCTGTCCGGAAAAGATCGTATTCCGTAATTCTTGTCTGGATACCTTTAAAAACCGGCACATTCACACCGGCAACATTCTGTCTTGAAGATATTATACCGTCAAGTTTGAATATGCCTGCCAGTTCTTCCACGGCTCCGGGACTTCCGAAGAGAGAAACCCACGAATCAAGGTTCGTGCGCAGTTTCTTTTCCTCTTCCTCATTCTTACGGAGCTTAGCCTGACAGGTGCGCATTTCCATCTGCAGCTGCTGTTTCTTCAGCTGCAGGGTAGGGAGGAAGCGTCTGAATTGCTTCAACGCGTCTCTCTGCGCCTTCAGGGCTGTCTTTGTAAGTTTCAGTTTAGGCATTGTTTAATCCCCTGAAAGAGCTTGTTACTTTATGGGCCAGAACTGTTCGACGAGATCCGACTTGATACCTGTTTCGGTTTTGTCGAAGCACTCTGCGAGAGTCTTCCAGCCGAGATCCAGAGCTTCTTCCAGCGGAATATTTACCGACAAGTCCATCATTCTGGATTCAAAGAGAGCTCCGTACTTGAGAAGTTTGCTGTCCCATGTGCTCATCTGGAAGCCCATCGACTGCTTTTCAAGTGTTTCGCGATAGTCTGCAAAGAGACGGATCATTGTATCCATGATTGCGCGATGATCTGAACGGGTATGTCCGTTAACCTGCTGTTTGAGTCGGCTGAGTGAACCGAACGGTTCGATACGTCCGCCGCGCAGATAGAACTGACCTTCGGTAATGTATCCAGTGTTGTCCGGGATCGGGTGAGTGACGTCGTCGCCGGGCATTGTGGTTGTCGCAAGGATTGTGATTGATCCTGCTTCGTCAAAGTCAACCGCCTTTTCGTAACGTGAGGCGAGCTGGCTGTAAAGGTCTCCGGGATAACCGCGGTTTGATGGAATCTGTTCCATCGTGATGGCGATTTCCTTCATCGCATCGGCAAAGTTTGTCATGTCGGTAAGGAGCACGAGAACGCGCTTCTTCTTCAGAGCAAAACTTTCAGCGACCGCGAGAGCCATATCGGGAACAAGCAGACATTCCACAACCGGGTCTGAGGCTGTATGAATGAACATGACGGAGCGCGAAAGAGCGCCCTGTTCATCAAGAGTGTTCTTGAAGAAGAGATAGTCGTCATATTTGAGTCCCATGCCGCCGAGGATGATAACATCGACTTCGGCCTGCATGGCGATTCTGGCGAGCAGCTTGTTGTAAGGTTCGCCGGCGATTGAGAATACCGGGATCTTCTGCGATTCAACAAGTGTGTTAAATACGTCGATCATCGGGATACCGGTTCTGATCATCTTTTTCGGAATGATACGTTTTGCCGGATTGACTGAAGGGCCGCCGATGTCGATCATGTCGTCCTGAAGCGGAGCGCGACCGTCTCTCGGGACGCCTGCACCAGTAAAGATTCTGCCGAGCAGATTTTCCGATGCGGATACTTTCATGGGCTGCTGAAGGAATCTTACTTCGTCGCCTGTTGAAATACCGCGGCTTCCTGCGAAAACCTGAAGGAAGACCTTGTTATCCTGAAGTCTGATAACCTGAGCGAGCGAAACTCCTCTGGAGCTCTTGACTTCAGCAAGTTCATTGTAACCGACATTTTCCGCTTCAACGGTGATGACGTTACCGGCAATCTGAATTATGCGATGATATACCTTACGCATTGGTGCTGCGCTCCTTTATTTTGGCCTCGATGGCCGCTTCCTGCTTTTTGAACTTCTCGCCCTGGAATTCCATGTAATTCCATTCTGTGAAATTCTGGCGGAGTTCGAGGAAGAAACGTCTGGCCTTGTCCTTGTCCTCGAATGAGAACTTTGTATCTATGACCTTGAGAACCTTGTCGAAGACATAGCGCTGACGCTCTTCGCTTGTAGCGCCATCGACTCTGTCGAAGGTATTCTGCTGGAGATAAACATAGTCAAGAAATTCGCTCTTGAGGTATATCTGGAAGTCATCGATATTTGTACCTTCTTCACCGATAACCTTCATCATCTGATTGACTTCAGTACCTCTCTTGAGGGTCTGTCTGGCTTTTCTGAGCTTGTCATCGCTGACAACGCTCTTGTAATGGCTCCAGCTGTCTAGCGGGTGGATGGCGGGAAAGCGTCGTGCGTCAGAACGCTCACGTGAAAGACCGAGGAAGGCTCCTACGACTTTCAGTGTCGCCTGAGTTACAGGCTCTTCAAAGTTACCGCCAGCCGGGCTGACTGAACCGCCGATTGTGATTGATCCTGAAGCACCGTCAAAAAGCTTGACAAGTCCGGCTCTTTCATAGAAACCGGCAATCAGTGATTCAAGATAAGCCGGGAAGGCTTCTTCACCAGGAATTTCTTCGAGGCGTCCGGACATTTCACGGAGAGCCTGAGCCCATCTTGATGTCGAGTCGGCCAGAAGCAGACAGTTAAGTCCCATCTGTCTGTAATATTCCGCAAGTGTAACAGCTGTATAAACTGAAGCTTCACGAGCTGCAACAGGCATCGAGCTTGTGTTACAGATGATAATTGAACGCTCCATCAGCGATTTGCCTGTCTTCGGGTCTTCAAGATGCGGGAATTCTCTGAGGATTTCCACAACTTCTCCGGCTCGCTCACCGCATGCGGCGATGATCACGATGTCGGCTTCGGCAAATTTACTGAGAGCATGCTGAAGAACTGTCTTGCCCGCACCGAAGGGACCGGGGGTACAGAATGTTCCGCCGACCGCAACAGGGAAGAGAGTATCAATAATTCTCTGCTGTGTTATAAGTGTCTTTTCAGGAAGAATTTTTTCCTTATAGCACTTGATCGGAATCTTTACCGGCCATTTCTGAACCATTGTAAGATTCTTCATTTCGCCGCTTGTGCTTTTGACTGTCGCGATTACATCGTTGACGGCATAGGCCCCGGGCTGATTGACTGAGACAATTTCCCATTCGCCGTGGAAAGAGAAGGGGAGCATGATGTAATGTTTGAAAATTCCTTCAGGAACTGAGCCGATCTTATCGCCGGCCTTCAGCTTGTCGCCTATTTTGGCTATGGGAGTGAAATCCCATTTTGCCGCTGTATCAAGAGCGGGGAGGTAAACACCGCGCTTGAGGAAGAATCCAGTCTGTTCAGCAAGTTCATTGAGCGGATTCTGAAGTCCGTCATAAACTTTTGTAAGAAGACCGGGACCGAGATCCACGCTGAGGAGGTCTCCTGTGAACTCTACGGGGTCTCCGACTTTCAGACTGGCCGTGCTTTCAAAAACCTGCAAGTCGGCTCTGTTACCGCGCACACGAATTACTTCAGATTTGAGTCTGACATCGCCTGCGACAGCGTATGCTACTTCGTTCTGAGTGACTTTGGTGTCAAATTCAACGGTAAGCATGTTTCCGTTGACACCCACTACTCTGCCTTTTCCGCATTCAAGCATAGCCGTTATATCTCCTTAAATATTATTTTTTCTTTCATCAGATTCTTTTTTGATGCATCCGAGCAGCCTGTCGAGCTCTTTATTGCCTTTGTCGACATTTCTGGTCTGCCATTTTTCGAGTATCAGAAGCTGGAGTTTATATACGCACAGCTTGTCGAAGTCGAAGAAATGACCGCTCTCCAGTTCGCTCAGGAAATTCCAGCGGAGTGAATCTGCAAGTTTTTCCTTTTCAAAGGGGTTGGCGGCTGCGGCGAGATCCTGAGAATTCTTTTCGGTCTCTGTAAAAAAGGAACTTTCCTCTCTGAGATACTTTTCAGCCTCAACACCGCTTGCCGCGGCGCGAGTTTTCAGCATTCGGTTGCGCAGGGCTGTCTCATGGGCAATCCACTTGAACGCTACGCTTTCAGGAGGGAATTCGTTCTTTTCCGACGGGATGAGAGAGAGAGATGATATTATCGCAAGTTCTTTTTCGCTCAGCCAGTCGGCACAGAGAGACATGAAATATTCCGGACTTACCGGCGGCATCTCATCTTTTTTAAGCATCGGCAGCGAAGCTGCCAGATAGTAATATTCTGCCATAAATAAATCTGTCCCGCTTAGGTATTAAACAGTCTTTCAGTTCTGTGCGAAGTATTCGGCAAGTCTCGGGCCGACATAGGCACATATAGCTTCTGTTACTGCCTCATCGGTGAAATCAATATAGCCGTCATTGCCTTTTGCACCAACCTTGAGGCCTGCGCCGAAATCAGCACCGACTCCGAAGGCGGTTTTTCCCTGAATCTGTGCCAGAAGCGCACTCTTGAGAAGAGCTTCCATGCCTTCAAGGTCTTTTTTGTTTACAAGAACTTCGATTGAAGTACCGGGTGTGCTTGCGTAAGTTTTTGCCATTTCAAGAAGCACTTTGCCCATGAGTTCGGGAGTCATTGCGGCTCCGACAGAACCCTGAACGAGCTTCTTCATGATTGCGTTCAAGTCATTTCTGAGCGCAAGCTTGATATCTCTTGCCGCCTGCTGAATGGCTGATTTCGCTCTTGCTTCAGAAGCTTTCGCATAATCGTCTGCTGCTTTCTTGGCAAGTTCGGCTTCCGCTTTCGCATCCTCAATGATTTTTGCTGCACGGGATTTTGCATCAGTGAGAATTTTCTCTTTTTCCGCATCGGCCTTCTGAATGCCGTCCTGACGGATTTTTTCCAATAGTCCCTGTAATTCTTCTGCCATAGTCTCCAATACTCCTTTTGTTATCCCCTGAAAAATCATTGGAATGTAATGTATGTAAAATACAAATCGAAGCTAATTTACTGTTTTTAAGCTCTTTTTGCAAGTCCCCTCTATGCTTAAGACTGCTTAAATGCCCATATTAGACAACATAACACTGATGGAATTGACAATTTTTACTATTTCCGGGTGGGATGCTTCAAATTCCTCGACAGAGGAAAGCATTTCTTTTCTGGAGATTTCCATGATTTCGGGTTTCTTTTCCCCGCTGGCAGCCTCAAGGGCAGATATAGCCATGAAGCCGGTTGTGTTGCTGAGCTTCTGCTGTTCATCCCCTTCCAGCTTGCGAATCTCTTCTTTCAAATCCCCTATCAGAGTCAGAAGTTCCGTTTTCTGAGTTTCTTCAATTTTTTCGGTGCCGAGGATTTTCTCTTCAATTTTTTTGAGGTTCTCAAGAGCCACAGTTTTTCTCCCGATTTTCTCCGCCCTGAATGACTCTTACTTTCTCAAGTCATTCATTTCAAGCGGCAAGAATGTTTTTTTTGTTTTATTTTTGTCTTCATTGTTTATTGATATATACTTCCAACGACCAAACGCAAAATCATGCGGACGGTAGTTGTTTATCCAGGAATGCGCCAGAATATATGAAACCGGACAGCTTTCAAAAATCCACGGACATTCATTGCAGAGATATCTCGACATTTCCTTATATATTAAAGTGCGCTCTGGAGTATTGGGCATTTCTTTAATACTGTCATAGATTCTGTCATATTTTGCGTCTTTATAAAACGCTCGATTGCAGGAACCGGCATTCGGCCCGTAAAAGACCTGTAAAAAGTTTTCCGCGTCAGGATAGTCGCCTGTCCATGAAAAACGGAAGAGCTGTGACTGTCCTTTGGAAAGCTTTTGCATGAAACGTGGTTTATTATTCAATTCAGGACGTATTTTTATTCCTAGCGCCTTCATGTCATTTACCATCATTTCAGCCAGCTGACGATACGAAGAGTCACTTCCCGGCAGATCAAATACAAATTCAAGCGATTCACCTGTCGCCGGATTTATTCCTCCTGGAAAACCTGCTTCGGCCATAAGACGTTTAGCTTTTTCCAGATCATAATGTCCATAGGGAGATGTATATGTTGAGTCATAACCTTCCACTGTCGAGGGTAGGGGGCCATTTGCCGGAACAAGACGTCCGTTTGAGTGTTTCATGCGTTCAGGATAATTAAATGCGCAACTCATTGCCTGTCTGAGTTTCAAATTGGATGCCAGTACAGTATCTGTGAAGGAAAAAGCGATATAATTAATCTGCATTTCCGGAATCTGATACATTTTTATTTTTCTTGCTGAAAGTGCGGGGATCAACTGCATGTTCTCATCTGTTACAGCATCAAAATTCTCATTATCCAGCGAACTCATATCCAGCTCACCTTTGAGGAACATAAGCCATTCTGCCAGAGGCTGACGCACAAGATAGCAAACTACTCGGTCAAGATAGGGCAGGGGCATTTTACGCTCAGGTTCAAGAACTGCGTTGCTGTAGTATTCTGTCCGATATTTCTCATTCTTTTCAAAGCAGATTTTGTAGTCTCGAATCCATTCGCCGAGAGTAAATGGGCCTGAACCTCTCACATTTTCAGCCAGATTATTGGCAAGCCCAACGGCATCCTTTTTGGAGACGATGCCGGTATACGGCATCGCAAGCGCGTAAATGAGGCGGGGATCCGGCTTGATGAGCTTTATAATTATTGTATGTTCATCTGGAGTTTCAATACCTTCGCAGCCCTTTTCATATATAGTCATATCGTTTAAGGGAAGGGAGGCCGTCTTGCGCCAGAAATCATCAATGCCCTTGATTTTTCCTCTTATCAGCCAGAATCCCGAGGATTTGAGACGAGCGTCTGCAAGTCTCAAAATGCTGAAAGCGACATCTTCAGATGTGAGTTTACGGTTATTTCCTTCGCAATCACGGCTGAAGAGAAGATCTTTGCGTAATTTTATCTTGAAAACAGTATTGTTTTCGGATATTTCCGGCATGGATTCGGCCGCAGAAGGAATAAGTTTATATGGACGGGCATCGTAATCATATTGATATAGTGTATCATAAAAAGCTCCGGCAATATATTGACTTGTTGTATCTGCCGCAAGGGCAGGGTCAAGAGTGCTGATTTTTCTTCCCAAACTCAGAGTCATAATTTTTAAATTCTTTTCATCGGCATCGTTTTTCCCGCATCCAGTAAGGAGAGCGCAGAAGGAGGCAAGAAATATGAGAAGAAAACGCATCATCAGAAAAATTACTCCATTGTGAAATCTGTACAAACTAACCGCTGAAGACGGGATTTCAAGAAAAATCCGTAACAAAAAGCAGACTCAAAGCTTGCGGGGAGAAAAAACAGAGATTCTATTATTCGGAATCAATAATCAAGGGGGATTTTTCTGTGAGGACAATCGCGTATATCGCCAGTTTTGTATTTATCTTCAGCTTTCTTGCGCCGCAAAAAATTATGGGACAGGAAACAAACTATCGATCCGCCGCATTTTTATGTGGTATAAAGAGTCTGACAATCAACGGAGATACCGTAACTGTCACAGCTAATAAGGCAGACTGTTTCACGATGAAAAATGCTAAGGGAAATAAAAATGATAAACTTACATTAAAAGTAGACGATGATTTCTCTATTGAGCTGACAACAGCCAGCCATCTTTACAAATTAGACAAAATTGAGGCTCCATACATATTCTTTACAAAAACAGTTAAGGCACAGAAACAAGAGAAATCAAAAAACAAAGACGAGGAGATAGATAATTCTGCCGCCTCTATAAAAATAATGGCCACCCCTCTCAAAAGAATTGATAAATACGAATGTGATCCAGAGCTTGTTGCTTATTTTACAAGAATCAACGGCATCGGCGGAATGAGTATTGATGGTGATACTGTAACCATCAAACTAGACAAGGCCTCAGGCAAAGAGCTTCGGAATTTTCAAGGCAGAAAAGATGATACTGTAAAACTAAAGGTCGGAGAAGAGTTTTTTCTCATCTCCGATATTGACAAGGAAAGTATTATCTTGCGAGCTGTTAATGACAAATATGCTGAATTCGTGTTTAATAGAAAAATTACGAAGCAGACCTACTTTGCCGAAAAAGGTATTGAGTATATCTATCCATTTAAATTACAGGCTTTTTAATCAACGTATCAGAGTCCTTCTATAAGAGTATAATAAATTTATTCCAGTGTATTTTTCGCTTCCGACTTGCCTGAATGCGCTGGACAGGTTTTATTACCTGCATATAAAATTTGCGGGGAGAAATAATGCTTTCCAGGACATATTCAGCCGCGATAAGCGGTGTGGATGCTTATACAATTGAAGTCGAAACCAATGCGACAGGGCAGGGAGATGCCGCATATATCTCCATTGTCGGACTTCCCGATACGGCGGTAAAGGAAAGTCGAGACAGAGTAAAATCAGCCATATACAGTTGCGGATTCCCTCTGCCTCAAGGTGCAACTCTTATCAATCTCGCGCCTGCCGATATGAAAAAGGAAGGCGCAGCTTTTGACTTGCCTATAGCCATCAGCATAATGGCGGCAGCCGGTTCGTTGAAACGGGATCTGCTTGATTCCACTCTGCTCATGGGAGAACTTGGACTCGACGGCTCGGTTCGTCCTGTCAGAGGCGTTCTTCCGGCAGCGATCATGTGTACCAAAAGACCGGAGATCAAAGCAATTCTTGTTCCGGAATACAACGCGCCTGAGGCGAGGGCGGCAGCTCCGGAAATTCCGGTTTACGGAATTAAAAATCTTTTCGTCGCGCTTGATTACTTCAATCAAAACGGCAAAGCATCCCCTTTCCTGCTTGATGAAAGAGCATTTGTCAATGAATGTCCCAAGAATTATCCGGACTTTGCCGAGGTAAAAGGACAATCTTTTGCAAAGCGAGCAATGAAAATCGCCGCATCCGGCGGTCATAATGTGCTTTTTATAGGTCAGCCTGGGACAGGAAAATCCATGCTTGCCAAGAGATTGCCGGGGATATTGCCGTCAATGACTTTGCAGGAGAATCTGGAAAGCAGCCGCATTCACAGCGTCATGGGAATGCTTGGCCCTGAAAATCCATTGCTCAAAGAGCGTCCGTTCAGATCGCCTCATCATACAGTAAGCGATGCCGGACTTCTCGGCGGAGGCCAGAATCCGATGCCCGGAGAAATAAGCCTTGCCCACAACGGAGTCCTTTTTCTTGATGAAATGCCGGAATACAAGCGAAACGTTCTGGAAGTACTTAGACAGCCTATAGAAAATGGATATGTAACGGTCTCAAGAGCAGCGGGGAGTTTCACATTCCCTGCCCGTTTCATTCTGATTGCGGCGATGAATCCATGTCCATGCGGACATTACGGAAGCCGTCAGAGAATATGCAGGTGCACACCGCCTCAGATTCAGAAATATCGAGCCAGAATATCCGGCCCGTTGCTGGACAGAATAGATATACATATAGAAGTACCACCGCTTTCCGAGGATGAACTTATCGCGGCACCGCAGGGAGAGACAACCGCTCAGATGCGGGAACAGGTTGCCGCATCAAGAGAGCTCCAGACCAAACGTTTCAAGGAGAGCGGAATCTACTGCAATTCGCAGATGGAGCCAAGGCATCTTCAGGAATTCTGCAAACTGGATAAGCAGTCGGAGACGCATTTGCGTCACTCAATACGTGAACTGCATCTGAGTGCGCGAGCTTATGACAGAATTCTACGAGTCGCAAGAACCATTGCTGATCTCGAAGCATCTGCCGAACTCAAATCAGAGCACATTTTTGAAGCCATACAATACAGATATCTTGATCGCCAGCTGTGGTGATCAGGATTCTTAGAAAACAATAAAGGAAGGGAGTCCTCTATGTCGTCAAGCAGAGCGCAGATAACGTCGATTGCATTTCTAGTAACAGGGAATCTTATCGGGGCAGGGATTCTTGGACTTCCGATAAACACAGGACTGACGGGATTTATTCCGTCTCTTGTAATAATGCTGATAGTGGCGGCAGCCATGTTTTTCTCTGCCTACGTTCTGGGGCAGGAGGCCTGTGAAGAAAAAATCAGCAGTTTCAACCTTCCGAGTTTTTACGAGAAATATCTAGGCCAAGCCGGAAAGTGGATTGCGACAGCGGCTAATCTTGTGATTCTTTACGGACTTCTCACCGCATATATCTCAGGAGCTTCGGCAATAACCGGAGAGTTGCTGAAATCAATAATGCCCCCCTTCCTTATAATGCTTATTAACGCCGCAATCATGACAGGAATTACAATCGGCGGAATAGAGCTTGTCAAAAAGTGCAATGCGCTTCTGATGATTTTGATGTGGGGCGCCTTCCTTCTTATCAGCGGAATGGCGGAGAAGGAAATCCAGATCAGCAGATACTTCCACTTCCATTGGACTTATGCTCTGGCAACAGTGCCGATAATGGTCACATCATTTCACTTCCATAATATCATCCCCGACATATGTAAAGATATGAAATGGCAGCTAAAAAATATTCTAGTAGCCATGGGCATTGGAATGGTGATAGGATTCTTTATGAACTTCCTCTGGATGCAGGTTGGAATAGGTGCTCTTCCGCTTGAAGGAGCAAACAGTATCGACAGTGCTTTTACCAACAATCAACCGGCGACAATCCCCCTTTCAGCTGTTCTGGGATCAAAGCTTTTTTCCGTTTCTGCAATGTTATTTGCTCTGGTTGCGATTACGACTTCATTCATCGCGAACGGCACAGGAATTATGGGGTTCATCAATGACATTCTCTGCAACTCAATCAAAGTCGGGGAGGGGACACGCAAGGGCTTGATTCCCGCCCTTGCCTTCCTGCCTCCTCTTCTTATTGCTTTTACATGGCCGGATATATTTCTGAAAGCAATTAATATTGCAGGCGGTTTCGGGATTGTTACTCTTTTCGGAATCCTTCCGTCAATAGTTTCAATCAGAAAAGCAAAAACGCCGCTGATAAAAATTCTTTCATATGTAATGCTTGTTATGTTCGTAATCTTCCTTTGTTTTGAAATTGCTCAGGAAGCCGGTTTTCTCGTTATCTCCGCCGAAAAAGAATCTATTCCATAAGCCCTGCTCTATTTTAAGTGTCTCTTGGTGTCGAAATAGTACATCAGGAGACAGTCACTTTTATTTCTAGAGTAATCTATAAGAATTTTATAATCAAGCTGTATTGTCAGTTGATCCCCCCAAAGCAGCTTCTTCTTTTGACAG
>JAKJHH010000043.1 GCA_022703965.1 Verrucomicrobiota bacterium | reverse complement strand
TGATGACATGCCCGGTGAAACAACCGAGATCAAACGCGTCGAAGTCTGTGTTTTCTCCACAAGAGGTTTCCGGCCACGCGCCTGAGGTTTGTAATTCAGTTTCCTGATAACAGACATAGTTTTCTCGAAAAGCACGGGGTCAAGATTATCAGCGTTGTTTATGACGCGGCTGACTGCCCCTATTGATACACCCGCCATTCGGGCTATGTCTCTTACTGTATAATCTGACATGTGTTCACCAGTTTGTTCACAGTTTAGATTATACAACAGGCAAACAACAAATGTCAATAGCAATTTACATGCTCAAAAAAGAATTTCATGAATTTATTTTGTTCATGAACAAACCATTGTATTATCAGGGAGTTTTTTCGACGACAGAGTTTTTGATGAAAGCGTTCTTTTCTTTTTCCCAGTCTCTGCCGACAAGTTCTTCACGGATAATTGTAATCACGTCGGCAGTTTCCAGTTCCCAGACTTTAAAGATATGAAAGCCCCAATAAGATTCTGCAACCCGACTTATCTCACCGGGTTTCAGTCCGGTCACGGCATCGCCGCTTTCTTTACCGAAAAGAGAGCGGGGCATAGTCCCGAGCATCCCTCCCTTGTCTTTCGTTGTCTTATCTTCGGAAAGTTCCTCCGCAAGCTTTTCGAAGTTCTCACCGGCATCAAGACGTTTTTTAGCGGCTTCGCAAGCCTTGCGTTTTTTGTTTATCACATAATCAGGATTGCCTTGGAAATCAGGATCTTGAAAAGTATTAAAGAATATGTGGGAAACTTTGATGTAAATCTTCTTCATCTCTTCTGTTTTATTCTTTATGAGTTCTGCCTTCTTCTCAGGACTGTATTTGGATTCCCATACGAAATCCTGATATTTCTTTATTCCAAGCATATTCCATATTTCCACCCTGAACTCCTCCATACTGTATCCATTGGCTTCCAGAAATTTTTCCATAGACGGATAGGAACAGCATGCGCAGCCCTGAGAAGGCGGATTTTTACTGAAATCCTCCACTGCCTTATCGACTTCCCCGCTATCGACTGCTATGCCTTTCTTTTTAAGGAGTTGACGGATCAGACGCTCACCGATAATTCTTTTCAGCTTGGCCTCCTTCCAGGAGGCGAATATAATTTCATTGGAATTGTTGAGTCCATCGGAAAGCTCCGATTCGTAAATCAATTCACCGTTCACCTTGGCGACAACAGTCTTCTCGTCAGCGTATGAACAAGTAAAAAGGACTAGACTTAGAAGGATGTAAAAAAGCTTTATTATCATTTTGAATCTTCCTTTTTGCGGGAGTTTATGCGGAAAAAAAACCATAGAAGAGAGCCGAGAATCAAGGACTCAATCCACAATGCAAGAAATGGGCCGCTGTCATAATGAACCGCAACACTGCCGCTATCCTCTCCAAGTGATTTTACAACGGAAATGCCCTCCATACGATATATGAAACCTTCCTGAGGTTTGGGATCAATCCTGAAAACACCTTTTACTGTTACAGGAGCAAGTCTTTCAAAAGCGACTTTGTCCTTCATTTCAACAAGGATAAACTGATTCCATTGCGGTCTCGGGCCATAGCAGCAGGTCTGAGTGCTCTTAAGAAGACAGAAGCTTTTCAAGCTCTGCCCGGCTTCGAGTGGATACATGAATCCTGTACATGAAAGAACTTTCCCATCTAGCTTCTTAAGATCTTCCGGACAAGGCTCTTCGGCAAGAGGACTGTAGTCCCATGCCCCGAGAACGGCAAAACGGATGAATCCGTCTGAACCGGGACTCATGGACTCATCGACAGCGATGCTACTGTGCCCGGAAAGGCTCATGTCCGGCCTGACTATCACTGCCTTATCTGTTCTGGCGGCGGCTCTCAGTTTTTCCGAACGGATTGCGTATTCGTAATGATTCAGCCCTATCACTGATGTCGCAAGACAAGAGAGAATCATGAACGGAATATTTTTCTTCAAAAATTCTTTCAAATACATGAGTAAATCCGGAGCCCGAAGGCTCCGGCTCCTTTTGAGGGATTATTTCTTTTCTTCTTTTTTATCCTTGTGATCGTGGTCATGATCTTCATCTTCGTCCGGATCATAACCTTCCGGATACTCAATGCGGAGAGGCTGCTTCTTGCCTTTGAATGTAACAGTTCCTGTAGCAGTGAACTTCTTCACACCTTTCAGGAAATCCGCCTTGGCGGCGAACTGCGAACAGTTGCCGACAGATTCTTCGGAAAGCTCATTCGGAACTGCTTTGAGGATTAATGACTGTGCCGCAGCCCCCTCGGGAACCACGGAAAGGATGAGTTCCTTATCCGGAATTTTGACGGCTTTAAGGGTATCGCTACCGCCGCCGACAAACCATACTTTCAGAGTGTCGCCTTCAAGTTTTACTTCGGCGTGTCCGACTTCGCACTCACATATTGCGTTGAGGCATCCGCCGTGAGCGCTTTTATGTTCACCTTCCTTGTGATCATGGGCGTACACACTTAATGTCATAAGTGAACTGCAAATAAATGCCGTAAATATCTTCTTAATCATATTTCAATTTTCCTTATTTATATTTGTTAATGCACCGAGTCTGTATGCCTGAAAAGCAGGCAGGAACCCGATGAGGATTCCAAGAAGCAAAGCCGCCGGAATCATCCATATGTCAGCGGAACTGATAAAGAGAGGAGAAAAATGCAGTCCGCTTTCGATTTTTATGTAGTGAGCCGCAATACCGACGAGAACATGTCCGGGAATAAGTCCGGCAAGCGCGCCGAAAAGCGAAGTCAAAGCGGACTCCGTCAGCATGAGTCCGAAAACTGTTCTTCTGGTCGCCCCCAGACAGCGGAAAAGCGCAATGTCCCTTCTGCGCTCCCTCAACGCCGCCATGAGACTGCTGAAAAGGAAGATGCAGGAAAGTCCGAGAACCATCAGTGCAATACCCGAAATCATGGTATCCGCCCAGCCGATGATTTTGTAGAGTCTCGGCAGGACTTCGGCGGGGATCACAAGCTGCGCTCCCTGTGACTGGTTGATATCGTACTTGAGCTCCTGAATCCCGGGATGCAATGCGCCACGCCGGATATGTTTGAGTTTCAGATATGCACCGCTGATTTCCCGTGAGTCCTCATCATCCGCCATTTCCTGCACTGCGCTTCCATGCCCTTCCAGAGAATAAAAACTCTTGAGCGGTATAAAAATCGCGCGGTCATGAGCTGTGCCGGTCGGAGCCATGATTCCGACAAACTTGATGAAATCATGCTTGTGCACAGGATCGCCGGCATTTACTCCGCAAGTCGGATTAAAAGTATCACCGAGTTTTATGCCGAGAAGCTTCGCGGCTTCCGCTCCGGCAATTGCCTCGCTCTTTGTCTCAGAGAGATGCCCGGAACCACCGTCAGCAGCTTCAAAGCTGAAACGCTGTCCAGGCTGATACTCGAACTTTGTAAAGAAATCGTCTCCGACAGCATTCACGCGAAAGCCGCCGTAGGAATGTCCGCTTATAAACGGAATCCCCTGCTCTACAAGCGGATGCTTCAGGACTTTCTTATAATAAGTCCACTTGATCTTGCCCGGCATTTCCTCAAGATGAAACAGCGCATTCAATGTAATCTGGAGCGGAGAGCCCTTGGGGCCTAAAACGGCATCGACACCGAGATTATCGGCGGCGAAAGCTTTCTCGCTCCCGCCGCTATACTGAAAGCGGCAAGCAAGGTTGAATTGCGATGTCTGATAAGACTCTTGAGAACTATCTGAAGGAAGTTCATGAGTTTTCCTCCCCGCTGAATGCCCTGTTGATAACGGCAAAGTCCATAGATTCAGGAAAAGCCTTAACTGCGTCGAGATCGTGAGTAACCGTAATAAGAGCCGCTTGGCGTTCCAAACAAACCTTCTGAAGCAGTTCTATCATGGAGCGTCCCCTTTTCCTGTCGAGAGAACCTGTCGGTTCATCGGCAAGCACAAGAGCCGGCTTTTTGATGAGAGCGCGGGCAATCGCAACCCGCTGCTGCTCCCCTATCGAAAGTTCGGAAGGCATATGTTTCATGCGGGCGGCAAGTCCTGTTTCCTCGAGCAGATATTCAGCCTCTTTCCGCTCGGCTCTGCCTGCTGAAAAACTGGCTCCCAGCAGAACATTTTCAAGAGCGGTGTAGCCCTGAAGCAGATTCAAACTCTGGAAGATGTACGATATATGGCGTCCCCGGAATCGGTCGCGGTCATACTCGCTCATTTCGGATATTTTTTCAGAGCAAATTTCCACGCTCCCGGAACTCGGCAGGAGGAGTCCTGAAAGCAGATTCAGAAAAGTGGATTTTCCTGATCCTGAAGGACCGGCAACGGCGATCTGCCTTGCCTCCTCCATAAACCATGCAGGGATATCCAGAACAGTCAGTGTTTCGGTTCCGCTCCTGTACGAAACCTTCAGATTTTCGACGCGTATAAGCATTATTATTCCTCTCTTTAAGATGCTGGTCCGGAATATTTTATCCGGATTAAAACTTTATCTAAGAGAGAGAAGGAGGAGCCCTCGGAGAATATCCATTCATCTTGAAGTTGTCAGGGAAAGAAAAGCCGGAATCAGTCTTCCCTAAGCTACAGAAAGAGGCATGAAAAGAAGACTGAGGATCGGAAATTTCAGGATTGTTGAAGCTAAAATATTGACATAAAGTACATGAATCTTCATGTGAATGAGTATTTTCAGAAGCCACGTCAATTCCGGTATGAAAACAGCGCAGACATTCATGTCCGTAATCGTGCAAAAGTGGATGAAGCAGGCACGAAAGCACCTGAAACACGCAGAAAAAAATCGCGGTCAGGAGAGATATTGAATAAGATTTTCTAAAGCGACTCAGCATAGGCAAGAGCTCCTGCATTGAAAGCCTACTATAATACTTTGTATTACTTTTACAAGAGTCAAATCGTTTGACATGGGAAGGCATTTGTGATATGATATATAGAAGTTATTGCTGTCGGTATATCGGAACACGGTTTGAATCCGTGGCGGTCCCGCCGCTGTAACCGGGGACTTGAGGCGCCTTGCGGAAGTCCGGGCCACTGTGAAATTCACGGGAAGGCAGCGCCAATGGAATGATCCGGGAGCCAGAAGACCTGTCGACAGCACAATACTACCGGAACCGATGGTAAAGGATTCCGTCGCGGCTGCACGCCGTGGCGGAATCCTTTTTTTTGCCCCGGATTCCGGTACAAGCCAAAAGGGAAAAGCATGAAAACAAGAAGCACAAAGGCCCTGATCGCCAGCCGCAAGAGCTGCGTCGCCAAGGGTGTCGGCCTCTCGCACTTCATTCTCATCAAGAAGAGCTGAGCGCTAAAGTCCTACCGTCGTGCGGCAATACAAAATGCCGCACGACGGCTTTATCAATCATCACTCACACGCACACTAATCAATTCACGAGTTAACGCTTTAAAAACATAAAGATTGGAATCGGAGATTTTCTGAGCAGGCAGCGAAAAAAAAGAAAATCGCTCTGCCGCCGCTCGGCGGGCAGGAATGAATTCCTGCACTCTGCTGAAATGCTTCGCATTTCATTTTTTATGATATTGCCGTGAACGGAGATAATTTTATGTCTTTAAAGACTGCACTTACAAATTTCAACAGCGGGGAAAACCCCGAACTCAGCGTCCTTGACATAGGACATGAGGATTACCTCGCAATAGTAAACCCCGACTCCGCTTTCTGGAGTCTCTGCCGCAAGGACAAGCTTGCCGATACTCTTACATCAAAGAAATTCAATGAGTCACTGAAAGCAAAGCTGCCTTCATTCAACAAGGAAATGGATACACTGCGTTACGGTCTCCTGCCCTCGGCGGTTTACTTTAATCCGACCGAGCGCTGCAACCTTAACTGCCAGTACTGCTACATCCCGTCCGAACTCCGCAAAAACGGAGTGCATATGGACAAAGATACCATAATCAAGTCCCTCGCAGTATTGAAGGATTATTTCAAAAGCGTAATCACGGACGGACGTCTTCCTTCGATCATCTTCCACGGCTCCGAACCGATGCTGAACAAGGACGCGATGTTCGCCGCAATCAGCATGTTCAAAAACGATTTCGACTTCGGAATCCAGAGCAACGCAACTCTGATCGATGACGAAGCCGCAAAATTCATCATCGAAAACAATGTCGGACTTGGTATTTCAATCGACGGGCCTGACGCTAAGACAGGCGACAGCGTCCGCAAAGACTGGAACGGTTCGGGTTACTTCGCAAACGTAATCAAAGTGCTTGAAAAATTCCGCGATTATCCACGCTTCAACGTCATCTGCACGGTCAATAAAGAGAACATGAAGACTCTCAAAAAGACCGTCAAATTCTTCCATGACGCAGGCGTAAAAGTCTGCATGCTGAACACTCTGAGATGCACACAGGAATCCTCGCGCTCACTGAAACCGGATGAACGCGAAGTCGCAAAGTATTTCATCGAAGCATTGGATTATTCTCACGAACTCTACAAGAAAACCGGCAGAAAAATGGTTGTAGCCAACTTCGCCAACATACTGCTCGGCATTCTTGCTCCGACTGCCAGAAAACTCATGTGCGACATCTCTCCATGCGGAGGAGGCCGCTCATTCTTCGCGGTTTCCGCCAAGGGGGATATGTTCCCTTGCAGTGAATTCATCGGTCTTGAGGAATTCAACGGAGGAAACATCTTCAAGGATAAGATCAGCGATGTTCTTGATTCGGCGAGATTCAAACTCGTCTCGCAACGCAAGATCGAAGCGATTGACCACTGCAAAACATGCGCGATCCGCCACTTCTGCGGCTCGCCCTGTCCTGCCGAAGCCTACACAATGAACGGCGGCATGGACAAACGCGGTGCTTTCTGTGAGTTCTACGAAGAACAGACACGTTACGCATTCCGTCTGATAGCCGACGGAAGAGAGAACGACTTCCTTTACGACGAATGGGATGAAGGAATCAAGGAAGTCCTGACAGATAAAGATCTTAAATAGGCCGGTCATCCCCCCACGGACTGGTCGGGCGGACGGATTCGCAAGAGTCCGTCCGCTTTTTTATTTACCGATACGTAATGCGTCAGTCTCCTTTATCATGAGTGGGATTAAAACCACGAAGCGCACGAAGGCCACGAAATTTTTTAAGAAGCAGATGCTATTTGAGGAAGATTTAACGGGTAGTGCCGTCAGTCCCTTGACGGCTTCCCTTCCCATTGTTTTAGACAGGCAACGTCTAAGGATTCGACGGCAAGGGACTGCCGTCGCTACCCGTTTTCAGATTCTTCCCGTACACTGAGCGAAAGCTGAAGCGCAGTACTTGAGTGAAGGTCTACAGACTTTCTTTGCTTGCAGCTATGTCGCGTTGTAGCTCGAAAACTAAACTGACGCATTACTACCGATACCATTATTTACCGGGAAATAATTATATACATCTTGATTATTGATAAAGACTGTAGTAAAATTGGCTCTGTATTATTTACCGGGAAATAATTATTAAGGATAAATCCGATGGCAAGACCTAAGCGAAAAGACAATATAATCGAAATAGCAAAAGAATGCGGGGTATCTGCCTCAACAGTATCCAGAGTATTGAACAACAGATCAGAAGTCAGCGAAAGCATCAGACGTAAAGTACAAGAAGCTCTGGAAAAAAGATCCTTCGTCGCGGCACCAATGAAAAGAAGACGTTTTAACATAGGGGTCATAGTTCCAATCGTCAATCGAGGTAAGCCGATGGACATATATGAATCACTGGCATTGAGCGGAATATCCACGGCGCTTATGGAAAAAGATATGGAAAGCACACTGATATTCCACAAAGAAAAAGGCAGTGTTAAACTCCCTGACGCGCTCCGTTCCCGCGGATGCCACAGCGCAATACTTCTTGGCTCCGACAAGCTTAAAGAAGATGAACAGGAACTACTCTCCTGCGGCATTCCGATTTTCATTCTCAATGCCAGATGGGGAGATTCCAAGCTGACCTATATAGACAGCGACAGCTTCGGAGCCGGTCTCTTGCTTGGCCGTTACCTGGCAGCTTCAGGGCACAGCAACATATCAATTCTTCAAAATCTTCCGGTAAGCAACCATCTGGAGCGTCAGAGAGGAATAGAACAGGCACTTGTTGAAAAATTCGGAGAAAACAATTTCAAATTATTTGTCAGTCCTTATATCTGTTCTGCACGAATAGCAGAAAGCGGGCTTCTTCAAACCGAGTACCTGCTCAGGGAAAACAGAGAAACTACGGCGATAATCGGAATCAATGATCAAATGGCCTATGGAGCAATAAGAGCCTGCGCGAAACATGGCGTCAAAATTCCCGATGACATCGCAATCGCAGGATTTGATGACTATCCGCTTAGTGCGACATATAATCCTCCGCTCACAACAGTAAAACAGCCGATATTTGAAATGGGCTATCTTGCAGGTTCATATGCAGCAGCCTCCCTGTCCACTATGGAAAAAACGGACATACGCTCCGTCATAATGCCCGGAGAACTGATAATACGCGAAAGTACAAGCAAATAAAGTAAGGATATACCTAAATGAAAATGATTCTGAGAAGTTCAGCATCTGACCTGAGCCGATCGCTAATGCTCCTCGCCGGAGGAGTCCTCGCATTAAGCGCGTCGAGCTGTTTAAGCACAACAGAGACACCTGAACTGAAGACTCAGGACAGTATCAAGAAACATCAAGGAGTATTTGCAATCGTCCGCTCAAAGGAAATCGACACGCTTGAGGCCAATATAGAGCAGATGAAACATATCGACGGAATTACAATCTATACCGGCTTATCAAAAATCCGTCCTGCAAAAGATCAATACGACTGGACTCCAATTGACAGAATATTTGAACTCTGCGCAAAATACGACAAAAAGATCAATCTGGCAATACCGGCAGGTAGGTGGTCTCCGGAATGGATATATGCGGAAGGAGCAGAAAAGTTTTCCTGGAGAATGAAGGAGGACTATGTAGATCCAGGAGAAGCAAATTGGACAGCACCGGTTCCCTGGGATCCGGTTTACCTGAAAATATTGAAGGAAACAGCGGAAAAAGCCGCAGAGCGCTATAAAGACTCTCCTTTGCTGGTTTCGGTTCAGGTTACAGAACCATCGCTGGCAAACGGGCTTGAGGCGAATCTGAATATCAGCAGAAAGCAGGCAGAAAGCATCAAGTACAGTCCGGAAAAGTTCATCAACGCTTGGAAATACATGTTTGATGCGTATGCAAATGCCTTCCCGAAGCAGAGGCTTTCATGGTGCATCCATGATATGATGCCGGATGGCAGAAATCCTGTTCCAGGACGTACGATAAGAGACTGGGCTATCGAAAAATACGGAAAACGTCTTGATCTGATGATATGTTACCTTACATATGAAGACTGGTTCAAATCAGGAAATCAGGCAGTCGATATATGGACAGAAAAGTATCCGGATATTCAACGTGGAGCTCAGATGGTTGACATATACTCAAAAAAGAAACTACCTAAACAGCAATACGAAAAAGCAGTAAGAAATGGACTCACACACGGAGCATCTTTCATAGAAATCTTTCTCGACGATGCAATTTATCCGGACTATAAAGACATATCGCTTGAACGCTCAGGAAAATGAGTAATCCTAAATGCGGAAATTGATTATGCAAAGATCATGTAAATTTTCTTTAGTTGAACTGCTTGTTGTAATTGCGGTCATAGCAATCCTTGCCTCCATTCTCTTGCCTGCCATGAACAGAGCCAGAGAAATGGCATCACGAAGTTCCTGCTCAAATAATATGCGCCAGATTCTTCTAGGCATGAATGTATACGCCAGTGACTTTTCAGGAATACTGCCAACCGTATGGGGAATATCAGATGCCAAGTCATGGGCTTACTATCTCCGTCCTTACCTAAAGGTCAAGGATAATAATGCTGTTCCATACTCGCCTTTGTACAGTTGCAGATCGGCATCTTCGTGGGCAAAAGGCAATATTCTTTCATACGGCATGAATCTCGGGATCAACGCAGAAAATTCAGAAACACTGCTCCGTCTATGGGACTTCGCAAAACCGGCGGAACAAATGCTGCTTGGTGATACAAAGAAATATGATTCACAGATTTATGGATACTTCAGTTTTATAGGATCTGAAAACGAAAAAACGATAGGACGTCTAGAGTTCAGACACTCAGGAATGTCAAATTTCACCTTTGCTGACTCACATGTTGAATCCATTCCTATAACAGGAAAACTAAGCCCTATTGCAGGTCCCTTCTGGTGGAAAACCCCCGCTATTCCATATTGAAAAAAAGACTGAGACCTTTATATTCAGGATTAAAGACTGGAGGGGTTTTATGAGAAAATGGGGCTGGACGATCTTTTATATTGCGCTATTTACAATGCCATTGCTGATATCTTTGCTGGCAATACAGTTTCTGTTACCCGATGAAATTACGATTCACTGGAACAGAAAAGCACAACCATACTCTAGCGGCTCAAAGCATAGCATAATCGTCCTGCCGCTAATCATACTGCTGACCGGAATCCTCATGGAATTCCTTCCGAGATTCAACAAGGAATATGGCGCAATTAAAAAACCTCTGGACAGTCTGAAATTCGGAGTCGGCATTTTCTTTAACATCATGTTCCTGATAATGTTTTTCAATGTGCTCTACGGACTTCATGAAAAAGGCACTCCTATGCATGGAATCAGCCTGATTCCGGCATCAATCGGACTGCTTTTTGCTTACATCGGTTATCTGTTACCACGCTTCAAACCCAACAATCTTTGCGGAATCAGAGTAAAATGGACAATGAATGATCCGGTAAACTGGGAAAAAACTCACAAACTTGCAGGAAAAATCTGGATTGCCGGAGGCCTCGTACTCTGTATAGGAGCCCTGACAATTCCACTCTCATTCCACGCATTTCTGCTCATCTCAACGATAGTAGTCTTAGTCGCTATTCCGTTAATTTACTCATACAGACTCTCGCTAAGATCTTGATAAATCAATACACATGAGATAAATCATAGAGCAGCTTCTGAAAAATATTTTCAGAAATTTCCGGACTTCTATTGACTCTGGCAAAGAAAAAACATATAATTGACTTATCGATAAGGCAAACGAATAGGCATTTATACACTATGAGTAAAATTACATTAAAAGATATAGCAAAACGTCTAGGTACTACCAGCGTAACGGTATCGGCGGCGCTTAACGGAACAGGCAGAGTCAGCGACGAGAAAAAAGCTGAAATTCTGAGAGTGGCCGAAGAACTCGGCTACCATACCGCGGCAGCGGCTCAGATGCTGAAGCGCAAAAGTAATCCCGACATCGGACTTCTGATAAATGAAAGATCGGAACTCATTAACAGCTCCGGTATGTATGTTCCGATGATAACAGAATTTCTGAAACTCTGCGAAAAACTCAGAGTCAGAAACTATATAGAGACTTCCGATCCGGCAAAAAACGACAAGACAGCTCCCAGCTCCGCGGCGTCCGGCATGGTCGGCGGAATGCTCATCACAGGAATGATGGGAAGCAAGATGGAAAACTGGTTTGCAGAACATCCTGAGTTCCCGAAAGTATATATGGAAGTTCCGGGAGAGTACTCTATTTCCACCGACTTCCGCGGCGGAGCTGAACTTGCACTGAACTACCTTGCAGCACGCGGACACCGCAGAATCGCAGTGCTTACAGGTCCAGTCATATATCCTCCTCATAGAGAAGTTGAGGAAGCATATCAGAAGCTAGCCGGAGAACTCAATCTGGAACAGAGAATATTCCAGTCCTTCGGCAGGGAGAGCACAAAAGCGGCGGTCTCGGCGAGCTATAACTATGTATCAGAACTCCTAAGCAGAACGGACAGACCGACAGCCTTCTACTCATCCGACATGGCAGTCGCGACAGGCATCATCTACGCCGCCATGAAAAAGGGCTTGAGAGTTCCGGAAGATATCAGCATCATAGGAAGTCTGCCTGAGTATGAAGGAGAACACTTCCTGCCTGCAATGAGTTCATATCAGATGAATCACAAGGAAATCGTAAACAGCGCAGTCGAAATGTTGCGCGATCTCCTGAACGAAAAAGATATCTCAGATAAAAATCTGAGGATTCCAATGATATTCAATGAACTCGACAGCGTAACTGCTGTAAGCTGAAGAGGAAAATCAATATGAAAAAGTCCTTTACTCTCATTGAGCTTCTTGTTGTCATTGCGATCATCGCGATTCTGGCGGCAATGCTGCTTCCATCCCTCAACAAAGCAAGAGGAATGGGAAAAAGGACTCTCTGCATATCCAATCTCAAGCAATGCGGAGTCGCATATCGCATGTACTGGAATGAGAGCGGCGAATACATACGCGGTCCCAACTGGTATTCATGGGGAGGCTATCAACTGGGATCGTACTCAGCCGGAACTCCGCTTAATGAACGTCAAGTGACTGAACTGCCAAAAAACAGTTTCATCTGTCCCGAAGACGATAAGAAACATATGACGACTATTCCTTCAGGTGTCCATAGCTACGGCGGAACAAGCTACACTTTGAATCAGAGAATATATGAGCTTAAAAATTTCAGTTCTACAATGAAAGAAGCCTCTAAAAACATACTGCTAGGTGAGGCTGGAATTTATGCATCGTATCTACCTGCCTGGCCGGGAAACTCAGGACGTTATACATGGCACTGCGACGCGGGATACTGGAATAATGTCCTTTTCTTTGATCTTCATTGTGCCTACATCAATGTACCTACAGCCACAAGCAATACAAGTGAATTCAACTGGAACGTGAAATAGAAAGGATTACCCTATGCAGATCAGACTGCTAATCAGCGCTCTTGCCGTCTTTACAGCGCTCTCATTCACAAGTTATGGAGCCGAAGAAGAAAGCTCGCTTATACTAAAGACTCAAGCTCCGGGAAATGTCTTTACAGACAAGGCAAAAGCGTCGTTTACAAACACACTGAAAGACTCAGGAGAAAAACTTCGCTACCAGCTTAAAGACTGGCAGGGGAATACACTGTCGTCAGGAGAATGCGGAGATAAGCTCGAATTCCCGCTTCTTCCCTGCGGATATTACAGGATTTTTCTGAGCTCGGACAAAAGGGAATTCAAGGGAGAAGCCGTCTTCACTGTCGTCCCCTCCCCCGAAAAAAGGAGCGAGGCAAAGGATATTTATTTTGCGATAGATACAGCTCAAAGCGAACAGGCCGGACCGAGAGCAAAAAATACACGCATGCCTAAAGACGCCTATGCTGTTGCCTCGGAACTGTCATCTCTCGCGGGTATGAAGCTGATCCGCGACAGAATGCACTGGGACAATATCAATCAGAATCCCGGTGAATATAAATGGGGCGTTTCCGACTACAACATGGGACTTCTCGACAAGAGAGGCATACAAGTTGTACCGATGTTCGAACAGGCACCAAAATGGGCCAGAGGTGATTCCAAACGTCTGCCGGATGATCTGTTCGCTCTCTACGAATTCACAAAAAGCGGAGCCTCGTACTACAAAGGAAAAATGCCCGCATGGGAAATTTATAATGAACAGGATGTCGGCAAGAAACTCGATGTTTCAGCCTGGGATTTCGCGGCAGTTCAGAAGGTAGGATACTTAGGACTCAAGGCGGGAAATCCGGAAATGAATGTACTAGGCGGTTCACTCTGTCGTTATCCTCTCCCCTACTTTACGAGTCTCCTCTTCAAAAACGATTTTGCGGATTATATGGACACCTTCAATTTCCATATATACAACCGCATTGAGGAATACCCCGGCATCGTAAAAGGACTGCGAGATTTTCTGGCTCAGTACAGAGCGGGGGATCGCCCGATATGGATTACAGAAAACGGCAGCAATTATGAAGGTTCTGCAAAGGTCCAGTCATACATGGGCGGACTAATGGAGCACGATTACAACCAGAAACTCATTCTGGCTGAATTCGTGCCTAAGGCACAGATAACCCTGCAATATCTTGGTATCGGAAAGGACTTCATGTTCATGCTCGTGCCCTACAACGAGAGGAACGGCCAGAAGCCCTGGGGAATACTGCACTGGGATTACACCGCAAAACCTGCTTATGCGGCATTTTCCAATCTGGTCTATCAGCTTGCCGATGCCGAATGTCTCGGCAGATGCAAAATCGGAGACGGCTTGAAGGCCTATCTATATCAGAAAAAGGATGGATCTCAGACTCTCGTTTACTGGTCCGAAAGCGAACTGGATAAAAACGGGAAAAAAATCGACACATCTAAAAAGTTCGAGAAAAATTTCACGATCGCCGCAGCTCAGGGAAAATATACGATAAGCGATCTGCTCGGCAAGACAAGTGAACTCGAAAGCAAAGACGGGAAGCTCGAACTCACGGCAACACGTTTTCCGGAATACCTCTCAGGTCTGAAAAATATGAAGACTGATGAGTCTGCGAAATCCACAGGCAAAGCCTATCAGCCGGATCCGGCGAAAGATCTCAGCATAATAGTCAAGGCAGTACTTATGGACAAGCTCGAAGCCAAGTCAAAAACTAGCGCCGACCTCTCAGGAGACGAGAGCAAAATTAAAATTGAAGTCTACAACTTCAGCGACAAGGAAAAGACGGGAAGCCTGAGAACAAGCGGAAAAGGAAGTCTGGAAGGAGTTCCGGCCAAGATCACTGTCGCGCCTTTTTCAAAGACGGTCATAGACTGCGTTTATAAGCCGAATTTCGACAAAAACAGCTTCAAAAGCGATCTCGATATCACAGGGGAATTCGACGGAAAGAAAATCAGTTCTTTCTACATGCCTGTAGCCTCAAACTATGCGATTAAAAAGAATTCCGTCGAATCTGAAATTCCGCTTGCCGATCCTAAACGCTGGCATGAAAACAGCTCAGGAAAAATGAGCATCAGTTATGATGAGAGTGAAAAAGCCGTAAAATTCGATGTCAACTTCAAAAATGCCGACAACAAATGGGTGTATCCGGAATACATTCTGAACGATAGTGAATCTTTTGCCGGAGTACGTGCGGTAAGCTTCGAGATTAAAGCAGTTCAGTCGAAAAAAGACGCGGCGTTTGGAGATGCAGTCTTCATGGCTGTAACAGAAAAACAGCATGAGACAGGCAAATCGGTATGGCTGCAATATCCGCATCCGACATCTGAATGGCAGACAATGACGGTTAATCTTGAGGACGCTCCGGAAAACTTCAAAGCTTCGGATGTCAAGATGTTCAGAATCGGCATGAATCCTTCAGCGGAGGAATGCACGTTCTGGATTCGCAATGTCAAAGTCATGAAAATGGCTGAATAAAAGAAGCAAAACCGGACTGAAATTTCAAGTTCAGTCCGGTTTTATCAAAGCAGAAATGGAGAGAAAATTCTTCAGGAATTGCTCTCCATCTTTGTGTGTAGAATCATATAATTCAGGATGAAACTGAGTTCCATATAATATTTTCTTTTTGTGGCGTATCACCTGAATACCGCACTCGGCAGTGGATGCCAGAATTTCAAAATCTCCCGGAAGTTCCTTTATCTCGTATGAATGCAGCATACGGAAGGATGCCGGATTTTTGATGTCCTTGAAAATTGGATCTTCTTTAAGCAAAGTCACCTTATAAAATCCCCATTCCTTAAAATATCCGGGAGACTTCAAAGGATTCAAATCCCGTTCACCGGACTTTAGCGGACGCATGAGAGCAAAACGGCCTCCGTATGCCTCGGCAATCATCTGATGAGCGCCGCAGATTCCCAAGATCGGAGTTTCATTTTTACGCAGGAAATCAAAAAGGACTTCATCGTATTTCCTGCTGAGCATCTTTTTTCTGGGAAGCACGATGACAGCTTTGACGGAAGGATCATTAAAATCTTCCGCCTTGAATTCGCTATAATGATAAAGCAGGCAAGATGGAACTCCAAGCCTCAAAATATCTTTTTTCAGCCGTACACTTCTATACTGATCAACACCCTTATCCGCGATTTGAGCCCGTATGACATCAGGGTGCTCAGTGTCAAGTATGCAGAGCTTGGGAGCAGCGCTGTGTATAAGCTCAATATCATCATACACCCCGCTGATCCCGTCCAGTTCCGCCGAAAAAGCGGACAAGGACAAGAGGATAAAGAATATGCTGCTTATCCTTCTGAACATCAGCCCTTGGAAACTCCGGCTTCGTCGAAAGTTGCCATTTCGCGGGCGATCTTGACGGAGGCGTCAATAACGGTAATAGCAATTGCCGCTCCGGTTCCTTCGCCAAGACGCATATCAAAATCAAGCACGGGTTTGACCTCAAGCGTGTTCATGATGCGGCGATGTCCGGCTTCAGCGGAAAGGTGGCTGAAGAACATGTATGACGCGGCTTCAGGACAAAGCTCCATTGCCGTCACGGCCGCTGCTCCTGAAATAAAACCGTCGACAACGACGGGGATGCGTCTTGAGGCGGCTCCAAGTATGGCTCCGCAGATTCCGGCAATCTCGAATCCTCCGAGAGCAGCCAAGGTCGAAAGAGGACTGTTCAGGGATTTGCGGTTGAATTCAACAGCCTTCTCGATCACAGAGATTTTATGGAGCAAACGTTGATCGTCAATTCCGGTTCCGCGCCCTGTTATTTCAGAGGCAGGGATGTCCAGAAAAACTGAATAAAGCGCAGTGGAAGGAGTGGTATTGGCAATCCCCATGTCACCGGTTCCGATGATTGTGGCTCCTTTGTCAATGGAGTCGAAAACTTCCTCGATACCGACGCAGAGAGCAGCCTCGGTTTCCTCAATAGTCATAGCAGGACCTTTGGCGAAATTCTTTGTGCCGGGAGCGACTTTCTTCCTGATGACTCCGGGAAATTCGCAAGGCCATTTTACACCGACATCGATAACTTTCAGCGAGGCTCCGGCATGACGCGAAAGCACGCTGACAGCAGCTCCGCCCGCACTGATATTGGCGACCATTTGAGGCGTTACTTCCTGAGGAAAGGCGCTGACGCCTTCATCGGCTACGCCATGATCTCCGGCAAAGGTGAGAATCGCAGGTTTTTCAAGCTTGGCATCCATTGTTCCGCGAGCTGAATAATAGCGGATTGCGAATTCCTCAAGACGTCCGAGACTGCCTTTAGGTTTTGTGAGAGAATCAAGGCGTCTCTGAGCCTGATGCGCCACGGCTGCGTCAGGAAGCTGAATTGAGCTCAAAACTTTTGACAAAAGACTGTTCATTTTATAACCCCTTTACGGCTTTTTGCTATGAGATATACTATAAACCTGCAAATGAAATATGAAATGACAGCTCCGGCAATACTCATGACAAGAGAGCCGCTGAGATAAGGAAGTCCCTTTTCATCAAGGAGTTTATAAAACTGGACAGAGAGTCCTTTATTATGCATTTCAAGCACGTGCATAACCATATCGTGACCGCCTGTTCCAATCAGGAAATATCCGATTTTGTACTCGGCATAGATGATAGCAGGAAGAAGAGGAAAAGCTATATCATGGAGGCATAGAGCGCCGACGGCGGCCGCCCGGTTGCCGCGCAGAAGCCAGGCAACAGCAACAGTAGAGATTGTCTTAACTCCCATAAGCGGAGAAAAACCGAAAAACATGCCGACCGCAAAGCCTAAGGATATGGAATGGGGACTGATATCACTGTGAATGATTCTGTTGAACTGAGTCTTAGCTTCATTCCATCTCTCTTCAAGCATGCGGTTCATAAGGCCTCACTTGATCTTGAGAGGAAGTCCGCAGACGCAGAGAAATAAATGTTTCACCGAGCCTGCGACAAGGCGGTTGACCATGCCCGCGGCATCTCTGAATTCACGTGTCATTCTGTCGGCGGGCCGGAACCGACTTCATTAGTCACAAAGACAGTCGGAACATTAAGTCTGCCTATAAGCTCGCAAAGTTCATCAAGTTTCTTTTCCAGCTCGCCGGGACATTCAAAAAGAACATTGGAAGTCCAGAGTGTCAGGCAGTCGACGACGATAAAAGTAGCGCCCAAGCGTTCTGCCTCAAGCAGTGCGGAAGGAATATCTGTCCGCGTTTCGATGGCAGTCCATTCCGGCCCGCGCTCACGCCTATGTTTTTCGATGCGCTGACGCATCTCCTCGTCTCCAGCCCAGCCGGTGGCGATGAAAAAAGGCTTGGGAGTACCGGAACAGAGATTCAGAGCATAAGTGCTTTTGCCACTCCTGCTGCCTCCGGTCACAAGATAAGTTTCGACTCCGGTGTTCATTTGGCTTCTGCGGCCTCCGAAAGCTGTCCTTTGCGCAGATCATACTTAAGCATCGCGAAATATCCGTTGGCGAAAACTGCATCAGGTTTAATGATCCTGTCGCTGTACTCCTTGTAGATTCTGCCAGGGATAAAAAGAAGGACTTTTTTGGAATCCGCGTTCTGAGCGACAACAAACTTATTGAACTGAGAAAAGTCCTTCAGATAACGATGCTTTGAGTCCTCGAATTTCACTCCTTCGTCAAGCTCGCCAGCCTTGAAGAAAACCCATACGTCGGAGCGTTTGAGAGTCCAGCAGACAAGGTGCAGAGGATCTTTGTATGAGACAAGCACTGTAGATTTGTCGAGTTCCCCCGCCATCGACGCGATAAATTTTTCCGGCGCCTTGCGAATCGCAACCCTGTCCGGAATTATGAAGCTAAAGGACATCATAAAGGCAAGCGGAGCCAGACAGAAAAGCATCATCTTATGCTTGAAGTCCTCGACTCTGATAGCTTTGAAAAGCAGAAGCGACCATATCAGCAGGGAGGCGGAAGCAAGAATCGCCTTGAAAGTTTCTTCGGGAAAGTATAGTCTCTGCGGAAAACCTGTAATCGCATTGACCGCGGCAAGCCCGAAAATATAAGCAGGAATAATGAATGAAAAATAAAAAGGAATCCTGTTTTCCTTTTCCATCCCTGCACGAAGCAGACCGCTGGCGATAAGAATAGAAAGAGGCGCAAAGCACGGAAGTATATATGTAGGAAGTTTGCCGCGTGAAATCGAGAAGAATATGAAAGGCATCACAAGCCAGCAAAGACAGTATTTGAGAAAAGGACTCTTGAACTTTGTAAGGGTCGTCCCGAAGATGATCGAGAAAATCAGCAGAGTCCATGGAAGCGCACCTGCAACAAGAACCGGAATAAAGAACCAGAAAGGCTCCGTATGCTGATAGCTGTCCTTGTCAAGAAAGCGCTGAAGATGCTCGACAAAGAAGAAGTAGTGCCAGAACCCAGGCTCCGCCTTGTGTATCTGCAAAGCCCAAGGAAGACAGAAAAGCACGGCAAAAAGAGCCGGAATCCATGGCAGAACAAGTATTTCCTTCCAGCGTTTTTCCCATATCATGTATGGCAGAATCGCAACGGCCGGGACCGCGAAGGCAAGGAATCCTTTCGTCGAAAAAGCGGCTCCGCAGGCTATTCCCGCAATAGCAAGATAAAGCACTTTATACTTCAGACGTTCTTCATTCAGGGCAAAGAAAAACGAGGACATGACAGCAACGAGGCAGAAGGAAAGCATGCTGTCGAGAATAGCCACCTGCCCCAGAAGAAAAACCTCCACTGAAAGCAGAAATATGCTGAGAGAGAAAAAGGCTGGGATATAGCCTCCGGCAAAGCGTCTGGCAAGCGCGTAAACCATAAGCCCGGAAAGTCCGGCGGCCAGCGCAGAAGGCAGACGTATGGCAAAAGCATTTTCACCGAATATTTTCATCGAAATCGCAATCATCCAGTAGCCCATTGCCGGTTTCTCGAAGTAACGGAAGCCGTCAAGAGTCGGGACAGTCCAGTTGCCTGACGAGATCATTTCACGGGCAATAGCTCCGTAACGGGCTTCGTCAGGAGTAAAAACAGGACGGAAGCCAAGAGGTAATACATATATAATCATGAAAAGCAATACGATGAGGAAAAAACTCCTCCTGGAAAATACAGTGGCACTGTTACTTATTGAACGTGTCCCGGACAGACGATCCATGAACGCCTCGCTCTCTCTGAATGAAAAAAATTATAATATATCCGGACAGGCGGAGCCATGCTTGAAACAAGCATCCGCCCCGCAAATGAATTAAGTTACAGCCGGGAGACGATAAATCAATCAGGCGAGCATGACTAAGCCATTCATTTTCAAACGGATTTCGCTGCACTATGTTTCTGCAAGTATCTGAAACAGATCAAAGCGCAAAGCGGAAAGATTGCCGCAAAAAACATCCCGCATCTCAAACCGAACTGCTCCGCGCCTTCAGAAGCGTGAGATGTCAGGACAGGCGCATAGTCGGCAACGGCTCCCAGAAGATAAGGAGCGAAGGAAGCCCCCATGTCGCCGCCTGCCGCAAGAATCGCAAACATCGACGCTCCGGCAAGAGGAAACTTCTCAGCCGTCACAACCAGAGTCCCCGGCCAGAGCGTGCTGACAGCAAGACCGCATAACGCACAGGATATCAAAGGAATCCATGAAGTCTGAACCAAGGCGCTCGCAAGATAACAGACTATCGCCGCCGCAGCCCCCCATTCCATGACTTTGAGCACATTGACACGACTGCCGTAAAATCCGTAGAGAAGACGTCCTAATCCAAGCATCAGCGCAAAGAGACAGACTCCGGCGATATCCCCGACAAGCTTAGGCATGTTCAAGGCTTTTTCCGCGAAAGCCGATGCCCATTGAGCCATCGTCTGCTCGGCGGCTCCGCCCATCAGAATAGCAAGCACGGCAACTCTGAAGTAAGGAATTTTTACGAGCTGACTAAGCCGCATTCTCTCATGTCCCGGAATCGGAGGAACAAGCGGAACCTTGATGAACATCAAAGCGTTAAGCAGCGGCAAAACAGACCATGACAACACGATCAAAGGCCAGTTCGACGCTCCGAAGCAAGCCAGCAGCAGAGTCGTAATTAAAATGACTCCCGCCTGCCCCCACGCATAGAACGAATGCAGCATGCTCATCGCCGCGGCTTTTTCATCAGTTGGAATTGAGTTGACAATAGGACTCAACAATACTTCCAGCAAACCGCCGCCTGCCGAAAAAATCACTGTCCCTGCCAGCATGAAATAATAAGCCTCGGACGGACATAACGATGCCGCCGCAAAAATCAGAAGTCCTACAAAAGCAAGAAGTCCTGACGCCACCGCAAAACGCCTTGCTCCGAAACGGTCAATGACTCCGCTGAACGACAGATCCACCAAAAGCTGAGTAACGAAATTCACCAGCACCAGCATCCCCATCTGACTGAAAGAGAGTCCGTAAAATGTCCTTAGAGGAATAAAAAGAATAGGCGGCAGATTTATGACCACAGCCTGAACAACGTGTCCGGTGTAACACGAGGATATTGTAGATTTGTAAGTTTTGAACATTATCATTCCGTGACTTGAGTAGAAAATCTAATCTCGTCCAAGGAAGAATACAACAGCAGAACTATCCTTCAATAACGAAAATCAGGCTCCTCCAACGCTTCCGCTTCTTCCGATAAGTTGAAATGCCATTTAAAGTCCTTGCTGTTAGAGTCATAATTCCTTCTGATATAAACAGCATTATTAACCTTCAAACTCAAAATTGCTTCCTCCTTTGAACGATAATGACCATTATCAAAATTTCATGCCTGTAATAAGTATTAACGCTTTTAAATATGAGTAATTCTCTTGCTTTTACATCTTTCGAACTGTAAATTTTGAGGCTATGAAAAATGACAGAATTATCAATAACATAAACGAAATACCGGGACTCAGCCCCGAGAAACTCGCAGAAATCGCGAGCGCGGCGGAGCATTATCCATTCAGAACGTCATGGAGTTTTCTGCAAAAGGCAATGAACTCTCCTGATCCTCAAAACAGCGCAATCTGGAAACAATGCATTCCCTCCGCTGACGAACTGAAAGAATTCCCCGGCTTTGAGTCGGAAGACGGACTCGGCGAAGATTCATGCAGTCCACTGCCCCTTCTCATCCACAAGTATCCCGACAGAGCTCTTCTGCTGGTGACAAACAGATGTCCTGTCTATTGCCGTTTCTGTTTCAGAAAGCGTCGCTGGAAAAACGGAGAAGCCGACAGGGATATAACAGATGACGAACTCAACGCGATTTGCGCTTATCTTAAGGAGCACAAGGAAATCCGTGAAGTTCTCCTGAGCGGAGGAGACCCGCTCATGTTGAGCGACAGCCGTTTGATTTTCATTATTTCCAACCTGATAAAAAGCGGGATTGAAACTATACGAATCTGCTCAAGAATACCGTCCACAATGCCGGACAGGATTTCCGACAAGCTGATGAAAACGATCTCCGCATTCGGAGCATCAATATGGTTTCTTACTCATTTTAATCATCCCGATGAATTCGACTGCGACTCACGTGAAGCCTGTCGCAAAATCATAAAAAACGGAATCCCGATTCTGAACCAGACGGTTCTGCTTAAAGGGGTCAATGACGATGCGGAACTGCTCGCAAAACTCTTCCGTGAACTAGTAAGAACCGGAGTAAAACCGCACTATCTTTTCCATGCCGACCCCGTATGCGGTACAGGTCATTTTGCCACAGGAGTAGCCAAGGGTCTGGAACTTGTAAAATATTTCAGGGAAAATCTGAGTTCTCTTGCCGTGCCGGTCTTTGCTCTCGACCTGCCCGAAGGCGGCGGCAAAGTCCCGCTTCAGGCCGAATATTATGATTCCTCAAATAACAGCTTCAAAGCAATAGACGGCAGAACAATCTCACATCCTGCCAGTTCAATCAAATGACCCGCTGAAACTTGCCTGTTTAAAACTTTTCATGCAGTAGATCCCGAAGTAATGCGGCTGTTTAGTTTTCGAGCTAAAACGCGACATAGCCGCAAGCAAAGAAGGTCTGTAGACCTTCACACAAGTACTGCGCTTCCTGAAAGAATCTGAAAGCGGGTAGCGACGGCAGTCCCTTGCCGTCGAATCCTTAGACGTTAATGCCGGAAGGAGAGTTGCCGCAAACGAAGTTGAGCGGCACTGCAAGCTTGCAAGGGCTTCCTTGCCCGTCAAGGGACTGGCATCGACTTAAGCGCTAGCCATAAATAGAAAAGAACAAAGAATCTATGTTTTCAATGTTTTTGAACTCATACTTATAAGCTCA
>JAKJHH010000042.1:6487-23019 GCA_022703965.1 Verrucomicrobiota bacterium | reverse complement strand
ATACCCGGCGAAAGTCTCCTCATGATGAAATTCAAGTTCAAGCTCGAAAAGGATATGAAGGTCAGAGTAATCTTCAACTCACCCTCAAACTCCAGAGTATGGGTAAACGGCGTGTATGCCTTCGGACGTGAAGGCGGCAGAATGGCTCCGGCCTTCCACCGCAGCCCGCCGAATCAGTTCAAAGATTTCGAGCTCAAAGCCGGAACTCATGAAATTATCGCAGGAGTCGCTCCTCTTGTCGGTGAGAAGGAAATTCTCTTCAACATCGGCGTAGGCGACTGCAAAGACTTCCAGTGGCTCCCCGGAGCAATTCTCTGAGTTGACACTATACGCCTTTGACTTGCCGCGAAGCAGCAGAAAGCTCTTCGCGGCTTTTTCGTCTTTACAATACTTAAGATATTGAAATTGAAGGAAAATGACATGATATTAATAATCCGTGCTTCATAAAATTTCATGTAAGAAAGACTGCGATGGGAGAAGGAAAAGCAAGAGTTTACGCGATAGACCTCGCCAGAGGCCTCGCCGTCTTTTTCATGATACTTGTCCATGTTCTGATCACATTCTCGTCTGACGAAATCAGAGCATCGTTGTTTGGTCGATTCATTGACTTCATGGGAGGACCTCCGGCCGCACCTGTTTTCATGGCGATGATGGGAGCTTCTCTTTTCTTTTCGCGACACAGCGATTTCAAAACAACAGCCTTGCGAGGCCTGAAAATCATTGGACTCGGCTATCTTCTGAATTTCCTGCGAGGAGTCCTTCCGATTCTGCTCACAAAAAGCTTCCTTCCCTCGGCATATGCCCAGATTCCGGAAGCTGTCCAGAACATGACAGATGCTTTTCTTGAGGTCGATATCCTGCAATTCGCCGGACTCGCCCTGATTGCCGGAGCTTTCATGAAAAATCTGAATCTGAAATGGTTCACTTATCTTATTATTGCCGCTATTGTGGGCTCGATTTCCCCGTTCCTCTGGAAACTTGGAGCGGGAATACCGTTCTTAGGAGAACTGCTCAATCTTCTCTGGGGCGATAAACCGTCTCTTGAAGAATGCGTCGGAAATATAGTCTCCTTCCCCTTCTTTCCGTGGTTCAGCTTTGTGCTGGCAGGTATGGCAATGGGCAAAGTCCTGACGAGTTCAGGCGACACGGACAAAATCATCAAATACGCAGGAATGACTGGCTTTATCATACTCATTCCGACATGGCCTATAGTTTTTGGCAATTTTAAATATCACATGAACGACTATTATCATTGCCGTCCTCTTGCCGTACTGCTGATGATTGCTTTTGTTTTCGCATGGCTATGGCTCTGCCATCTTGCATTGAAGCACATCAAAATGAATAGAGTTTTCACATTGCTTTTTGACTGGAGTAAAAACGTCAACAGCATATATATGATTCAGTGGATTCTGATAATGCTTCTCGCCGACATGCTGCTTGGTTTCGATCGCTACGCTCTCCTTGGAACTCTTGCAATCATGCTTCTGCTCCTGATCGGAACGCATTATACCGACAAAATCTACCGCCGCTTCATCAGCAAAAACGTTTAAAATCTGAAAGCACTTTGCATCATAGTCTGCTCACGACGTCCCAAGTCGGCTTGTGCGGCATAGCGTTGCCACTTTGAGATAACACGACTTATATGGGCAATAATCTCCGTTGCCTCTTTTGGCTTCAAGCGGAAAAAGGGAGCAACTTCCTTCGCCAAAGAAAAATTCAGAGCATTGTCCGTCGTAGAAATATTCAGATTCAATCCGCTTCCAAAAGGATTAGGATTGATGTCATAGGCAGGAGAAAGCGTCCAGCCAGATTCAGTCAGAAGAAAACCATGGTTTCGCAAGTGATCATCCGTATTCGAGACCGCAATTGAGAATACAATGCGAGTCCAGAGTTCGCGTAAATCCTTCTCAGGGGCAGCTCCGCTTTTCACTATAAATTCGGCGATATCGAGATAAGAACTGCCCTCAAGAAAATCTGTCCCGTCACTTTTCCCAAGCAGACTCATGGCAGACGCAAAGTGAATACGATTTCCGGCATTCCTGTCAAAACGCCGGACAAGAAATGTCGATCCGTATTTTGAAAAATTTTCCAATCTGGCTTCAGGCACATTTAAACCAGAGTCCTTTGCCATAAGCCATACGGCGTATTCCCATGCGGAGCTGTTGTTAGTATCGCTACGACTTGGGAATTTTGCTATCCACAAATTCCCATTTTCATCGGCAACATTAGCTTTCGGCCGTGCTCCGCCAAGAGATGATCCTGGCGCAATCAGCATGGAGAGCCATTTATCGGTGGAAGCTTCGATTTCTTCGCCTTCCAGATCTCTGCATGCCTCTTCTAGTTCCCTAAGCCTGGCAAGCGACGGAACAGGCATTGCTATATCATCATTAAGGAATTTTCCCTCAGGAGAACTTTTGAAGCGGAGTCCTCCCATTCTGGTCTTGTCATAAACGCCAAGCAGATAATCTGACTCACGCAATGGAAGCGGACTGCGCTTTTCTGCTTTCGCCAGAATTGCCTCACGCCTCTGCATCAGCATACGCCCCCAGCGGTCAGGCGCGGAATCCAGAAAAATCCCAAAATTACTTTTCGATGTATATTGAGCTCCGGAATACATTTGAAGTTCCGGATCAAGCTGCCTTGTCGGATTCATCTTCAACCATTCAGTCTCAAACGCAAAAGAAAATATCTCTTTGCCTCGGCTAAATTGAATCATAAGTTCGCCAAGAAAGGATGTCATTCCATCAGGAGAATCCAGATAAACATAGACCGTTTTAGAGCCTTTCATATACGCTTCCTCTTTGACGCTCTGACACGAAGTGGCAAGCCTGCGTCCTGAAGTTTTCTGCCCAGTTCGTCATCTGCCGCAACTTTCAGTATATCCTTTTCCAGATTCAGGCTCAGAAGCACCTGCATGTAATTCCCTATGGCAACCGAAGGAGCCCCTTTTTCTATCAGCGACAAAGTAGCAACACTGATACCGGCGCGTTCGGCTTCAAGTCGTGATGTTACATTACGACGCAAGCGTGCAAGTCTGAGATTTTCTCCCAGATCCTTCAATATCTTTTCCGTTTTTGGAAAAATAACAGTTTTCTTCTTTGTCATAGTCTAAACTCCATAACTAATTATAAAATATTACTTAAACACTTTAAGTCAAGTTTTATAAGTAGTTATAATATAAATTCCATAATAAAATACTCTTTGACGCAATCTGCTTTCTAAGGGAGCCTCTTAAAATTGGCTTGAGAAGAAAACTCATGTATTTGCGGCTCAAAGCTATGATTTTGCAAGTTATTGGCTAGCAGAGCTAACCAATGACGCGCAAGGTCATGGCGCTTGACGCAAGACAGAGTTTTATTCCAAGATTTACAATTTTAAGAGGCTTCCTTACAATGAAAGCGAGTTCAAATGAAGAAAAAAGATCCATCAAAGGCACTGGAAGACAGTCTGCATGAAAAGTTCTGCCGCAGCTATGCCGGAATATGCCGTGAAACGGGCATTAAAGCGTATGTTGAAGCCTCCGGCGAAGAACTCAGCGAGGAAGATGCAGCTATGAATGCCTGTCGTCTGCTGAAAAAAATTGAGATCCGTGAAAGGATTGACTATCTGCGCGAAGAATTCGTCAAAAGCCGCAACTCCTGGATAATATGCCGTCTTGCCGAGATCTCCGAAAAAGCCGAAAAGGACTCCGACAGAATCCGTGCTCTCGTATGCCTCCAGAAAATCTTCGGCAGCGAAGATGCCGAAACTGATTCAAGCGCCAGCCCCGACATCACCGTCTCATTCGAAGGCCGCCCGGAAGAGTGATTACTTTTTTACCTCGTCTTTGGGCTTGAGGCGGTACTTTTCGCATTCGGGAAGGAGAGGGAAAAGTTTGGCGGAATCATTCCAGTAGTTTATGGCTAGCTTATCAGATTTAGGATATGCAGTGATATCTGCATTCGGATCAAAAGAAAGAAGCGGGACTCCTGAGATGCCCGAAGCGATAAGAGCATCGCCAAGTTTAGTGTTGAATATTCTCAAGGCAGGCAGTTCAGTAATTTGCAGACAATGAACTTTGTCAGTCTTCTCATCGGGGAAAAGTTTTTTTATCAAGTTTTCTGCGCTTGCGCCAGCCACGTACTCACCGCTCCAGACAATTCCTGTACCCTGAATTTTTCCATCCTTCCAGACTTCCATGAGCGGCGGAATCTTCTTCCAGGTCAGCCCCGGAAATATTAGAAGATAAGGAGTAAATCCTTTTTGTCTCAGCAAAGCGGCGGCGGCACGGACGGCATCAAGCCCGCTAACAGGGGATTCTCCTTTAAGAATCTCGGCAATCTTCACCTGTACTTGAGCTTTGTCATCTATTTTAATCTTGCTTTTCAGGAAGCTGAAAATGCCTTCCGGTACGGATTTATCTTTCTCGACTGCGATTGAGTCGGCGATATCCTTCACGGCAAGCAGATCCTTCCAGTAAAGAAAGTCTGTCTTATTGAACGGATCAGTCAGGAAACTGTTCTCGACTCCAAGATCTTGCGCGAATATCATATAATCGCCTCGCGGAGCTTCTGAAAGGGTGTCAGAGGCAAGGCTTTTAGCGTAAAGAATACTGCGTTCAGCATCGCCAGCTTTGAGGTTTTTGAGGAATAAGTCGGCTGCATTGCGGTTGACATCCAAAGTCAGTGCCGGAGTGGAAAGAAAATGTTTCATTCCATACATGCGGATGAAAGAAACCCCTGCAACGGCAATGAAAACTACAGCGAAAAGCAGGAAGGCGGCTTCAGTAGTTTTTCCAGAATGATTTTTATGATTTTCTGTCATGTCATCCTCATGCAAAAGGTGAAATTCTACGCATTGCGTTGGGAATTGCTGGAATAAGCTCGTCGGCTGTCAAGCCGCGTATTCCGTATCCAGCGTACTCGGCAGTGCTTCCATGCACGAAGACGGCGGCAATCACGGGAAGCATGATATCATCCGACCCTGAGGCGCAGAAGGCACCGCAGATTCCGGCAAGAACGTCTCCGCTGCCTGCTGTTGCGAGGGCGGGATTTCCGCTGGAATTAACGCAGACTCTGCCGTCCGGCGAAGCGGTAACTGTTTTATTTCCTTTTAAGACTACAACTGATCCGGTCTTTTCAGCGAGAGCCTTTGCCTGGTCAATTCTGGAGGAGGCGGCAAGTTTTTCTAGTTCAAAGCCCTTCATCAATCTCTGCATTTCGCCCGGATGCGGTGTAAGAATTCGACGTCCGCCCGCCTTCAATATAGAGGGATTGGCGGCAATGAGGTTCAAGGCGTCGGCATCAAAAATGACAGGGCACTGGCATGTCTGAAAGAATTCAATGATCTCAAGAGAAAGATTTTCGGTTCCTAGTCCGGGGCCGCAGACAATGCAGTCACTGTTTTCGCTGTGCTTTTCGAGTTCAGGGAGTGATTTTCCGCAGAGACAACCAGAAGTGTTTGAGACGGGCAGTCCAATTGAAATCAGCGACAGATAATTATGGCTGTAATCCGCGATATTCTTGGGAACTGCTGCAATCACAAGTCCCGCACCGGATTTCAGGGCGGCACTTGCTGAGAGGAACGGTGCTCCGTGATATTTTTCCGAGCCGCCGACAACCAGTACGCGTCCAAGCGAATTCTTATGCGAATCAGGTGCCAGGCGGGTAAAGAAAGGACGGACATCCTCCTCGAAAACTATCTCGAAATCAGAAAAGGCTTCCTCATTCATATACTGCTTCGGAATTCCGATGTCGGCAAAGCGCAGAGGGCCTGAATATTCACGTCCTTTACCTAGCACCAGACCGCGCTTGGGAACTCCCATAGTCACGGTCATGTCGGCATGAATTGCAGTGCCGTTGGCTGAACCGTCGTCGGAATTGATTCCCGAGGCTATATCAAGCGACACGACAGGCATTCCCGAGGCGTTGACGGCATCGATCCAGACATCATAAGGCTCCTTGACCGGACCATTCAGGCCAGTGCCGAGGAGTCCATCGATAATGATGTCACCTGGAAGGAAGTCGTTTTTCGAGAGAGTCTTTTTGAATGAAACTTCAAGCGTCCCCGGAACCTGAGCCGCATGATAAGCCGCATCGCCTTTGAGCTCAGAAAGCGGACAGGCAGACCAGATTTCAACCTTCATATCCGGTCTTGCCGCTGAAAGTCTTGAGGCGACAACATAAGCGTCTCCGCCGTTGTTACCTTTTCCGGCAAGACATACAAAGCGCTTCTGATGAACGGGATGAAGCGTTTTTATAAATTCGAGTATGTGGACAGCGGCCACGGAACCGGCACGATCCATGAGGACGGCTCCCGGAATGAGAGCCTCCTCAATGCTTCGACGGTCAAGATTTCTTGCGGCAGCCGCGTCAAATACTTTCATGATGTCAAGCTTCGTATGTGAACTGGAAAATCTTTTTCGCGTTCACAGATGCTTTGATTTTATCCAGAGCCTCGGCTGAGAGTTCCTTGTTTACCTTGATGGCGGCAAGGGACATGTTCGCCTTAAGATCCTGAGGTGCGCGGATATCAATAATATTGATGCCTTCAGCGCCGAGAATGCTGGCGATTTTGCCGATTACTCCGGGCTCGTCGCCATATTCGACGAAGAGATTGTGTCCGCTGGGCTCAAGATAAAGCTTGTCGTAGTTATTGATTCTGGAAACCATCATGTGGTTTTCTGTGATTGTACCGCGGATACTGACCTTGCGGATCGTCTTGTCGCCTTCAAAGAGGTCAACCGTAATGGCTTCGCCGTAATTCTTGCTGTCATCGACTTCACGATCGGATACTTCGATTCCACGTTCCTTGAGGAAGGAAAGCGCGTCGGAAGCATCTAGGAAGGGATCGAATTCAGGAGAAATACCGGCTGTGACAGGAGCAAGCATCCAGTTGCCGAACTTGCGGAGCTTTCCGTAATAGCTGGTCTCGATCTTGTGCGGAGCCTTCTTTTCGCCGAGATATGTTCTGGCAAGTCTTGCGATTGTAAAGGCAAGTGTCTGATACTTTTCATCAAGTCCGTCCGGAACGCCTTTGTTGACGACGCAGTTTGTTACGCCCTTCTCGAAATAGGCGATGGTCTGTTCGGCGGCGCGTTTGGCTGCGACAAAGTTTGCTTCGGCGGTGCTTGCTCCGAGGTGGGGAGCCATGACATCGGCGATGTCGGCAACACTCTTCGGTCCTGCTGCATCCTTCGCATAAACGTCGTTGCAGAAGATAAGCTTCTTGACGGGCTTCATTTCGCGGAGGTCATTTTCATTGATGATGCCCGATCTTGCGCAGTTGACGAGCATTGCGCCTGTCTTCATTGTTTCGAGCAGTTTTTTATTGACAAGGCCGCGTGTCGCCTCGTTTTCAGGAAGGTGGAGAGAAATGATGTCGGCGCGCTTGAAGATATCTTCAACGGTGCAGAGTTCGACGCCCATTTTCTCGGCGAAATCAGCAGAGATAACCGGGTCATAAGCAAGGAATTTCATTTCGAAGCCTTGAAGTCTCTTTACAAGGAGACGACCGATATTGCCGAGTCCGATGATACCGATTGTTTTTTCTGTGATTTCATTGCCCATGAACTTGTTCTTTTCCCATTCGCCGTTACGGGTAGAGATGTCGGCGGGAATGAGTTTGCGGTATGCGGCAAGCATCATGGCTACAACTTCTTCGGCAACCGCGTTGGCGTTTGCGCCCGGAGTGTTCATGACATCAACGTTCTTGCGGCGGGCGTATTTGATATCGACGTTATCATAACCTGCTCCTGCACGGACAACGAGTTTCAGCTTGGGAAGAGCGTCCATGACAGCCGGTGTGACTTTTTCGCTTCTGATGATGAGGGCTTCTGTTTCAGGATTCGCGGCGGCAAGTTCTTCTATGGTTTTGTCGTGCGCCTGTACGACTTTGAAACCCTTTTCCTTAAGCAGGTCCGCAGCGAATTTATCGAGCTTTGTCGGGATCAGTACATTCTTCATAACTGTCTATGTCCTTTCGGAGTATGTTAACGGAACAAGTTCTGTTTTTCGTATCACAGAAGATTAAAAATACATTGATTTTAAAGTTTTTCAATGGAAAGATGCAGATAGATAATCTATCTTTTCCGATGCGCCGGGCGTTCAATGGTTTAAAAACCTGTATGATTTTAAGATTTCGCCGTTCCGGCGACCGGCGAATCCGCCGCCGGAAGCGGGCAGAAATGGATTTCTGCACTCCTTATTTTTTGTAAAGCTTCTTTTTTAATAACTGGAAAGATGTAGATAGATAATCTATCTTTTCTTCCTGACACATTTTACAGCGGCGCAAATTATGAGAAAATTGAATAACGACATAACTACAGTCTGGCTGGATGAAATAGATTCCACCAACCGCTTTGCGCTGGACTGTTTCGAGGAATTTCCTGACGCCACCTGCATTCTGGCGGGAACTCAGACTTCCGGACGAGGACGCCGCGGCAGATCATGGCATTCTCCGGCTGATGTCAATTTCTACGGTTCCTTCATATTAAAGAACATATCGTTTCCGGTTTTTCACGCGTCATTCATCTGCGCTCTTGCCGGGATTGATGTACTGCGCGAATACGCGCCTTCGCTAGAATTCCGCCTGAAATGGCCGAATGATATTTATTGCGACGGCAAAAAGATCGCCGGAATTCTCTGTGAAACCAAAAGTGGCAGCGGTTCCGCAATTGCCGGCATAGTCGCCGGCACAGGCATAAATCTTAATATGGATAAAGACGAGATCGCGGCAACAGGAGCCAATGCGACTTCCCTGATGAATGAAAGCGGAAAACGCATAAACGTCAAAGACTTCTCAGGCCGCATGATTCACCGCTTAATGGAGCTTTATACTGAAGCCGTCACTGAAGGCACTGCCAGAATCTACGCCGAATGGAAAGCCGAGAACTTCATTATCGGCAGGGATATAGAACTTTACGCCGACCACAACAATATCATTTCCGGCACGGTCTCCGACATCTCCTGGACGGGTGAGCTTATCTTAGAGACTTCCACCGGAACCCGCCGCCTTCACTCCGGCGACGTCTCCGTCAAAATGTCCTGAGACTATTTTTGCAGTATCTTTGAAATTTTTGAAAGAAACTCCATGAATGGTCGGCGTTAAATCCCCTGCATAAATCACAGATGGATTAACACAATTTTCAGCCATTTCAGAGAATTTCCGGAGATGGTCTGTAAATGAAGCGTCATAAGACATGCCCGCTTTGATTTCAAGCGGAGTCAGAGTCCGGCCTTCGTTTATAATCAAATCGACTTCAAAACGTTGCTGCACAAGGAAGTAATAAAGTTCAGCCTGTTTTCCTGCGTTATAACGGGCTTTCAATGCTTCGAGAACAACAAGGTTCTCGAAGAGTCCGCCGAGAAGGGGATCCCTTGCTACCTGAGCCGGGCTTTCAATTCCTAGCAGATATGCGGCTAGTCCGACATCCGTAAAGAAAATTTTCGGAGCTTTGATAAGGCGTTTTCCGAAGTTGTTGAAATAGCACGGAAGGCGAAAAATGATATAACTGGACTCGAGAACCGAAAACCATGCGTTGAGCGTAGTAGAAGAAATTCCCACATCGCCGGACAGACTGTGAAGATTGACTACCTGTCCGACACGTCCGGCAAGCAGTTTCACGAAAATCTCAAATGACTTTTGATTGGATACATTGATGAGCTGGCGGACATCACGTTCCACATAAGTCTGATAATAGGAACTGTAGAAAAGTCCGGGGGGAATCTTCTGGTCGTAAAGTCTCGGCATGAATCCGTTGAAAATATATTCATCGCGGGAAAGCGTAATGCCTGCATTAGCCAACTCTTCGATAGAAAGCGGCAAGAGTTTCAATATGCCTGTTCTTCCTGCAAGCGATTGAGATATTCCTTCATGAAGCTTAGGTTGATGCGAGCCGGTCAGGATAAAACGTCCAGTCTCCTTGCTCTCATCCGCCATAACTTGAATCGTGCTCAGGAGTTCCGGCACTCTCTGAACTTCGTCAATTATAAGAGGAGTTTTATAAAGCTCAAAGAAGGCCTTAGGATCCTCTATGGCAATCTTCCTAGCTGAAAGATCCTCAAGATTTACATAGTTATGATTCTTAAAGATAGTCTTCGCCAGTGTAGTCTTCCCGGACTGACGCGGTCCCAGAATTGTCACTACAGGAAAGTAACGCGCAAGCTCAAGCAATATGGGGGTTATTTTTCGCTCTATCATCATGAAATCTCCATTCAACGGAGATTAAGATAGAGAGTCTTGTGCAAATTTCAAATCCAATTTGAAAATTGCACAAACATAAAAAATCAGCTCAGAGAACCCAGGTGGTGTTGGATTTTTCTATTCCGGCGGCGGGGAAGCGTTGTTTCCAGAGTTCGGGGAGGACGGCGGCTTTGGCTCCGAGCGCGGCTTTGCCGCTCACAAGGAAAAGGCGGTGGCGGGCGGCGTTGATAAGTTTATAGGTCATCGTGATTCTGCGGACGGCAGGTTTGGAGATCTCTGGCGGCATGGTGCCTGAAATCAATTTTACGGTGTCGTCAAGAAGAGGGGAATCGGGGAAGAGCGAGGCGGTATGCCCGTCGTCGCCCATGCCTAGATGAATGAAGTCGAAGACTGGGGGTTCGACTCCGGCAAAGAAGTCTTTCAGATTTTTTTCATATTCGGCGGCGGCTGAATCGGGATCGGGAAACTCAGTTTTCATACGGAAAATCAGGGAATCCGGACTTCCTGTCTGAGAAAGAAGATTCTCGTAGAGCATACGAAAATTGTTATCCTCGGAATCCTGAGGGACAAAGCGTTCATCAACCTGAAAAACAGCTATACGCGACCAATCAAGTTTTCTATGCAGAAGAACTTTGAAAAAAGGAAGAGGAGTTTTGCCGCCCGAAAAGGCAACAGTAAAGATTTTTCCAGACTCAAAAGACTGCATGGCAGCTGAGCTGAAAATATCGGCGGCTTTTTCTGCCGCATCCAAGGCATCCGAAGATCTTATTATCTCTGCTTTTCCTGTAATCATGACGATCCTTTTGCAATTAGCTCTAAGATGTATAAATTAAGCACTCGAAACAGAAAAATAAAACTGTATCATCGCATATCAAACTGAAAAGCGGCAGAAAGCCCGTTCTAAGCAGCGGGAGTCCGGATAAAGATCGCTCTGCCGCCGCTCGGCGGGAAGGCGTTTACGCCTTCACCCTGTAAAATGCTTTGCATTTTATAATTTGATGAGATGACTGTGAAAAGAAAAGTGAGTGTTATGAAAAAACTTCTCGTCACCGGAAGCAGCGGGCTGATAGGCTCAGAATGTGTAAGCCATTTCGATAAACTCGGATGGAAGGTATACGGCATAGATAACAATATGCGACGCGATTTCTTCGGCCCGGACGGCGATACAGGTTGGAACCTCAAGAGACTTCAGTCGAATACAAAGAATTTCAGCACTCACAATATAGATATCCGTGATCGCGCAGGAATTTTGAAGTTTTTCGAAGAAGTTAAGCCGGATTTCGTTATCCACTGCGCCGCACAGCCGAGTCACGATCTTGCCGCTACAAGACCTTTTGACGATTTCGACGTCAACGCAATGGGGACAATGAACGTGCTCGAATCCGCAAGACGCGCATGTCCTGAATCCCCTCTCTGCTTCATGAGCACAAACAAAGTCTACGGCGATGCTCCTAACGAGCTACCGCTCAAAGAACTCGAAACACGTTTTGAATATGCTGACGAAAAAGATTATCCGGGTATCAACGAGTTCATGAGAATCGACCAGTCCAAACACAGTATCTTCGGAGCTGACAAGGTTGCTGCGGACGTCATGGTTCAGGAATACGGCAGATACTTCGGCATGAAAACAGCCTGTTTTCGAGGCGGATGTCTGACAGGTCCCGCTCATTCGGCGGCAGAATTGCACGGCTTCCTCGCCTATCTCATCAAATGCGCCAAGGAAGGACGTCACTACAAGATTTACGGATACAAGGGCAAGCAGGTTCGCGACAACATCCATTCCTTCGACGTGTGCCGTCTTTTCGAGGAGTTTTACAAGCACCCCCGTTGCGGAGAAGTCTACAATCTCGGAGGCGGACGCACAAACAGCGTTTCCATGCTCGAAGCAATAAAGATGGCTGAGGATGTAACCGGCAATAAATTCGATTGCGAGTATATCGAAACAAACAGAATCGGTGACCACATCTGTTACATTTCCGACCTCAGTAAGATCAAGAATCATTTTCCTGACTGGAGCCTCACAAAGGATCTCAAAACAATATTTACAGAGATAGCGTCGGTAAAATGAATATGAAAAAAGCTCTATGCCTTTTCGCCGCAGTCGCCGGAATTATTGCACTCGGAGGCTGTTTTACGGCAGGCTCCGACGATACGCCTGAGTGGAAGTTCGCCATAGTATCAGATACAAACGGCAATCCGGAAGCACTGAAAGCAATTGCCTCGGACATCGTTGCAAACAACTGTGAAATAGTACTTGCGACAGGCAATATCAGCGACGGCAAGGGCGGCATGAATGAATTCAAAAAGGATTTCGCATCTGTACTGGAAAAGAATATACCTGTCTACAATATTCGCGGAACTCTTGAGAGTTCGAATGACGAAGCTGTTCTGAAAAAATACATCGAAAACAGCCGGACAATAGCTCCTGTTCCGGACAACGGGTCTGAAGGAGAAAAGGGGCTCAGCTATTCTTTTGTACGGAAGAATGCGCTTTTCATCGGTCTTGACCCATTCGTAAAGGACTGCCGCGTCAACAGCTACTGGATGACAACGGAAATTCAGGAAAGTGCCACGAAGCATGTGTTTGTATATTCCTCGCTGTCAGCTTTCTTTATGAAGGACAAACAGAGTCTTGCGTCTTATCCGATGCTGCGCGACATATTCTGGAACAGCATGCTGAAATCCGATGTTCCGGTATATTTCGGCGGCAATGAAAAATTCTACGACAGAGCCTGGGCTTACGGAACCGGAAGCGATGCGATGCATCACGTCGTCTGCGGCCCGGCGGCGGCGACTCCGGCGAAATGGAACGGAGTTTATCAGGAAAAAAGTCTGATCGAACGCGAAGCGCAGGATCGCAAAAATAACGGCTATATGCTTGTGACAGTCTACGGTTCTGACGCCAGAATCGAATGGAAAGGATTGTCCGAAGAAAACGGCAAAAAAGTCTTCAAAACCATAGACAGTTTCAGCGTAGACTCAGCAAAATAAAACCGGCAAAATCATTACTTGCCGGTTTTGACTATGCGCTCAAGGATTTCACCGAAGAGATCGGCGGCTTTGTCGTGCGAGAAGTCCGAGGCTACTTCCAGACCGTTTTTCCTCATGGCGGTGAATTCGGCTTCACTCATTTTGTAAAGCTTTTCAATCGCGTCGGCAGTCGCTTCGGAATCGCCTTCCTTGACGAAGACGCAATGATCTTTGCGGTCGGAAAAACTTCTATAACAAAGGATGTCGCTGAGAATGCAGGCGCATCCGGATGCCATACACTCAATAGCTGGCAGCCCGAAACCTTCGCGCTCCGTCGAGTTAGAGACATAAACATCACAGCTGCGGACAAGCGCGCACATGGCTTCCTGGGGCATTTTCTCGTTGATCTTGTAAGTTGCCCCTTTTTCGGCCTCGGAAGGCACTGGAGTTATGCGCATGAATTCGACGGGGATGCCGCGTGACTTGGCGATCTCAATAGCCTTGAGAGTCGTCGGAATACCTTTATATGTAACATCATAAGGGCCGATATTGATTATGCGCATCGGATTTTCAGGCGTAAACTTCTTATAAGTCCAGTTGCTGACCGGGTAGAACTGATCCAGATGCACTCCGTTACGGCAGAGATCGACGGGACGCTGGTAACGTTCCTCAAGCTCTTTTTTCAGGTGTGAGGAAACGGTGATGAGATGAGTAGGAAGCTTATAGCAGTCGTCGAAGCGCTTGAGCTTGCGTTTCCAGGCGAACTTTTTCCTGAAAAGCTCGAATTTGCGGAGGAGTCCGCCACCCTGATAGCGCGGTGGAATCACAGTGCCGTTGATTCTCTGCTCAAGGTCAGTAAGCTCAAAACCTTGGCAGAAATGGACAACTTTACCGCGCTTGGATTCATAAGCCTGAACAACTTCCTTGGGACTTGTGGCAACGATGATATCGCAGTCCGGCAGATGTTCTCTGGACAGAGCGGGAACAGTTTCGACTTTGAATTTACCTGCAAGTCCGCCTGTTTCCTTTTCAACAATAATCTTTACGTCGTGTCCCTTCTTCTGAAGGTGTTCAGCGTAGAGAAAATGGAGCTTGCGCCCGCCTGAGAAATTCATGTGATCGCTTATAAAAACAAGTTTCATATACTGATTCCCGAATAATTAAAACAAGATTAACAGGGCGGATAACTTAAAGCTTTTAGAGCCTTTTACAAATTTTTCACTGCGCCGGAGCCGCTTCTCCGGTCGATATTTTCACCTCGTTGCATGAGATACCCGGAAAATAACTTGAACATATCGCGGAAGTTTTACCGGACTTCAGAAGTTCCTGAAACGCAGTGCTCAATTTCTCTTTCAAAGCGCCGTTATTGTGTTTCAGAGCAACTGAAACTGTGTCGGAGCCTATGGATGAAGGAAATAAAATGAACCCTGTTTTATCGCTGAACATGTCATGCTTCAGAGCTTCGGCATGCGACAAGGCGAAAACTGCATTTTTCTTTTCAGCAAGCATACGAAGGGCATCTTCCGCAGTCTTCACACCCCGCAGGGCAGCGTGAGGCAATTCAGTCCTTAGATTTTCCGGCGTGACAGGATCGGAAAGAATGAAAAGAAACTCAATTGATTTGTCATCCATAAGCGAAAGGCGTTCATGAGCGGAATAGAATTCCTCACTCATAAGCAGACGCGTCGATGTGGCGATATTTACTGAAAGACTGTCCAGATTGAGACGGGAGAGGAAGGACGAAGAAAACTGTCCGCAGGCAATATCGACACCTGAACGGCGCAGTTCAAAAAGCATTGAATCCTGATCCATGGCGATAAATTCAGGTTTCAAATTCATTTCTCGAGCTGCGTTTTCGAGAATTTCCTTCACGGCACCGGCAGGCTTTCCGCTGCTGTCGGTGAAAGTGAATGGTCTTGCGTCAGGGGAAAAGGCGATTTTAAGCACTCCGCGAGCTTCGATATCGGCGAGCGCCTGTTTTTCGGAGGCGGAAAACTTTTCAGCCGGAAGCGCCGTTTTATCAGTATCTTCTGAAAAAAAGCACGAGCTTGTCAGTACGGCAAAACCAATCGCCGCAGTGAAAAGCGTCAAATATCTTGAGAGTCTTTCTTTCATAATGAACTCCGGACGTTTATTTTAAATAGATAACCATACAATAGACTGTAAAGATAAAACATAAAATGTGCGGAATACTTTTTCACATAGGTAATGAAGAAATAAATCGGGATCATCCCGCACTGACCATAATAAATCATCGAGGTCCGGACTCAAGAGGAGCGAAAAGCTTCGATTGCGGAAAATTCCGTATCGGGCTCGGTCACTGCCGCCTGTCCATCATAGACCTGAGCGAGCGCGGCTCTCAGCCCATGCCTTACGACTCGGAACGTTACTGGATATGCTTCAACGGCGAGGTCTTTAATTATATCGAATTAAAAGCCGAGCTTGAAGCAAAAGGATGCCGTTTCAATTCCGACTGCGACACCGAAATCATCCTTGCGGCATACACCGTCTGGGGCAGAAAATGCCTCTCGAAGTTCAACGGAATGTTTTCCTTCGCCCTCTTCGACCGCAAGGAAAATACGGTTTTCATTGTACGCGACCGCTTCGGGGTCAAACCGCTTTATTACATCAACAATGCGTCGGGTTTTACTGCCGCTTCGGAAATAAAGCAATTTACTGCGATGAAAGACTTTAAAGCCGAAGCAGATATGCTGAATCTTTATCACTTCATCAATTCGGCGGATTTCTCATTCGGAGAAAGCACTCTCTGGAAGGATGTCATGGAGTTGGCGCCCGGCTCGGAAATTTTCATCGACCTGAACAAGTGGCAGCCGGGACAGAAGCTCGAAACTTCACGCTGGTATGAAATTCCGTCAGAGATCAACCGCAAAATCAGTTTCGAAGATGCCGTCGCGGAGTTCCGCAGAATTTTGGATGATGCCGTAAGAATCCGTCTGAGAGCCGATGTGCCGATAGGCTTCCTGCTTTCCGGCGGACTCGACTCCTCAACTCTTGTAGGACTTGCGCACAAGCTTTATGCCGGGCAGTCCGTTTCGCTGAAAACCTATTCATCCTGCTACGGAAATGACAGTATAGACGAAAGCGTATACATCAAAGCGGTCAACGAATTCAACGGAGCGGAATCTTTTTTACACTACCCGCAGCCGCAGGATCTTCAGGACAACCTCGACAAGGTGATATGGCACAACGATATTCCGGTGGTTCACGGCTCGGTGATTCCGCACTTTCTGATTTATAAAAGCATCATGCAGGAAAACGACTCGCGCATAGTAATTCTCGAAGGACAGGGGGCGGACGAGATTCTCTGCGGCTACGGCGACTTCTACTGGGCCTTCCTCAACGAGCTCCTCAGGGGCGGG
>JAKJHH010000042.1:0-6477 GCA_022703965.1 Verrucomicrobiota bacterium | reverse complement strand
GACTTCCACTGGGCGGCGTTAAACGAAGATTTTCGTTCCGGCAATATTCCGTCATTCATCCGCCACTTTAGAAATTTTCAGGACATCAAAAGTGAACCTTTAAAAATTGTTCTGCGCAAGTTCTTCAGAATGAACATGCCGTCCTTGGTTAAATATCCTGCCAATCCTCTTCTTGACATGGCTTCCTTCGATGGAGTCGGTACTGAAGTGCCTTCAATTCCGATACGCCGCGAGGCGGTTTCGGTGGAAGCCCTGCACAAGAACAGGATGCAGATTCTGCGCTATATTCTGCACAATGTGGACAGAAATTCGATGTCGCAATCCAGAGAAACGCGAGTCCCCTTCCTTGACTACCGCCTTGTCGAATTCTGCCTCTCACTGCCGGTGCAGTACAAGATATCCGACGGAATCACCAAGAGAGTTCTGCGCGACGCCGTCGCCGATGTGCTGCCGCCTCTGGTTAAAAACAGAACGGATAAACAGGGTTATTCAAGTCCTGTTGCGCGCTGGGCGAAAAAGGAGATGGCTCCATTCTTCAAGGAAGCGGCAGAAAATCTGAAAGCTATGCCTTTCGTCAATAAAAAAGCGCTTGAGGAAGCCGTCAAGACAATAGAGAATCCAAAAGTCCCCTTCAATCCGGCCTTATGGCGTCTGATTACAGTAGCAAGATGGCAGGACATATTTAAAGTCCGCATCTGAAACACAAACTCCGGAACTCAACAATGAAGACACATCTCATAATTTTCTCGAAAGACAGAACACTTCAACTCAAATCTCTCCTGCTTTCACTCCGTCACTTTTCTGATCTTCAGGAAGAGAACATAACTGTCATCTACGTTGAAAGTCAGGGCATCTCTTATGCGCCCCTGATAAAGGAATTCAAATGCAAATTCCTGAGACAGAAAGTCTTCCTTTTTGATTTGATTGAAGATATTTCAAGTTCAGGAGCCGCCTATACCGGCTTCATGGTTGACGACCTGATATTCCGGGACAATGTGTCCTTCAAAGACATGGAAAAGCTTCTGGACAACGATAGAAGTCTGGATGCCTTCTGTTTCAGAATGGGACGCAACATCCACTGTGGAAAACAGCCGGATTTCAAGAGTAATCCTCCTTTCATAGAATGGGAAACCTCGCCTGATCTCGGTAAACACTGGAACTACTTCTGGGAGCTCTCGTCCTCATTCTACAGAACTGAGTTCGTGATGAACTACCTCTCGAAGTGCAGAATTCACAAAGAACGCTTTCCGAATCCCCTTGAATATCACTTTTATGCGTGCATGCCGAACAGCAGAAGTTCAGGACTCGCAGGAATTTATCTTAAACTCAGATATCCCTTTGCCCGCAGACAGCATAAAGTCGCCTCATATGAATACTCCAAATGCTTCACTCAGGGCGTGAATCTTGTCGCCGATCTTGGGGTAGAAAGAGCAGAATCATTTGACATCAAGACTTTACATGCTAAAATGATGGAGGGGTATATAGCAGACTTCAAAAATTTGAAGGACGCTCTTCCGGAATCGCCGAACGCCGGCAATAAGTTTTTCAAACTCGTAAAAGAGACCTGAAATGGATCCTTATATAGATGTTCACAGTCACGACAGAACGCATGGACAGGCGGAACTCTTAAAGATTGTGAATATCATTCCCGAGGCGCTTAAGTTCAGAGATGTCCTGCCGCCCTTCATAAGTTCAGGCGTGCATCCGTGGAACTCCGGAGATTATGCGGATGCGATCTCACATGTCCGTGAAGCTGCGGAGCTTGGCATGCTCTCCGCCATCGGAGAAACAGGACTGGACAGGCTCATAGAAATCCCGCTTTCGCTTCAACAGGAAATATTTGAAGCACATGTGCGCCTCTCGGAAGAATTTCATCTCCCACTCATCATACATGCGGTAAGAACTTATCCTGAAATCATATCCTCGCGCAAAAAACTTAAAGCGTCATCTCCATGGATTGTTCATGGCTTCACCGGTAACGGCGAAACGATGAAGCAGCTTATGAGGCATGATATCATGATATCTTTCGGTGTTTCAATCATAAAAAAGGACAACACGGCGCAGACTATCCTGAACTGTCCGGCGGAGTTCCTTTTTCTGGAAACCGATGACTCCGGCGCAGATATAAAGGATATCTATCAAAAAGCTGCGTCACTCCGAGAAATGCATGTTGATGATCTCAGGGCGATGATTGGCGGAAACTTCAGGAAAATCTTTCCGTTTCGGAAATTTTTTCCCTGTTAAAGCAAATGATCCTGCAGAAGGTTATTAATTTGTAAGTCCTTTGTTTTTAAGATCTAAGACACTGTCTTTTCTTTTATTTAAGTCAACGGCACGGATAATGCAATAAGGAATCCCGGCAAGTTAAACAATTTTAACGTAACGGAGGTTCCGATGGCTATTCAAGCTGTTAGCGGAATGTCGAACCTGAGTTCGCTCTACGGAGGGAATTCAAAAATCAATACCAATGAGTTCGCGTCGCAGATACTGAAAAAGCTGGACACGGATTCAAACAGCACAATTGAGCAGACTGAAGCAAGCAATATCTCGTCTGACATCTTCTCCAAAATTGACATCAACGGTGACGGACATGTAACCGAAGATGAAATAGCGGAGAACATGCAGAAGGGCGCCTCCCTTCTGAAAAGCCTTGCTTCACAGAGCAGCATGAATGCCTTCAGTATACAGAATATGACAGGCGATGACATGGCATCAAGTCTCATCAGCAGATACGATTCCGACTCTGATCAGTCTCTCAGTAGAACCGAAGCAGGTCAGGCAAGCTTATCGGACGAACTTTTCTCGAAAATAGACACCGATGCCAGCGGCGATATTTCTCAAAAGGAACTCGGCAGTGTCTTTGACACAATCAAGTACAAGGCCACAGCCCCGGAAGATCCAACTGGCGAACGCAGCGCGAAACACGATGAAAATTCCTATAAATATACCGCGGAAGATATAAGCAGCCTTATGGCTCAGATGTCCTCAGCCAGCTCGAACAAGAGTATCTACAACAGCACAATGGATATGTTCATGCAGCAGGCTCAAACAGCTCAAGCAAGCTGATAGCGAAATTGTCCCTCTCTCCACCCGGAACGGTTCTCTCCCACCACCCCGTTCCGGGTTTTTCGTGTTCAGGAGAAACACAGGAATCAGAGGAATCTTGAGTCGGAGCGTTTGGCGGCGACATCTTGGCCGGAGCCCTTCATCCAGCCGGAGGATGCGTCGGGACGATGATCAAAGTTGATGATATAAGGTTTGATATCGAGAAGAGGGGTTCCATCAAGAATATCTATGTCGCTGACGCGCAGAATATTATCCTCGACTCCCAGAAGTCTGACTATCGAAATTCCGATTCTGGACGGTCTGAGCGGAGAACGCGTCGCAAAGATCCCGTGAGATTCAGTATCCATAAAAGGTACGACTTCAAGCTCGGTTTTGGCTGCCTTGTGTAGCTGATAAATCAGATAGATATGGGAAAAGAGATTAATGTCTTTGAGTCCCTTTGCGAATTCAGGAAATATCTCGACCATTCCCTCGATTCCAGCCGCACCGACAGGCTGTATAGGCATCCCGGCCAGCTCTTTGAATGGACTGCGTATAACGCCTATCTGTTCAATTTCTATCCGGGGCATGCCTCAACTCCCTGATTTCTCAGTGATAATAGTTGTTCCAGCTTCTGAAGATACAATCTTTGTCTATCAGGGTCTTTATTCCCTGCTCAAGCGGAGTCTGAGCTGTCCAGCCGAGAATCTTTGCAGCTTTGGATGAATCGCAGTAACGCATGAAGATTTCACGTGCCTTGACGCGGTCGCAATCCCTGAAGTCTTCCTTGATTACCGGCTTGACTTTGCCCTCTTTACCGGCGAGTCTGATAACCATGTTAGCAAGATCGAGAAGCGAAACCGGAGTTTTGCCTTCACCGATATTAAGAATCTGACTGTCGGCCTCACGCATGAGAGCCGCAAGCATGGTGGCTCTTGCTGAATCTCCGACGTAAGTGTATGAGCGCATCTGGGTTCCGCTGCCGTAAATTTCTATCGGCAGACCTTCCTTGATGTTGAGAACAAACTTCGGAATAACAAACTGAGCCGTCTGAAAAGGTCCGTAGCAGTTGAAATAGCGCAGAATCGTGTATTCTATACCGTAACCCTGCTTATAGGATTTGCAGATTTCTTCGCCTGCAAGTTTTGTCACGGCATAAACGGTTTTTCCCTGAGGAACGTATTCCTCCTTGATCGGGTTTTCCGAGATTTCACCGTATATTTCCGAGGACGAGGCAAAAACCACTTTGCGGACTCCAGCCTGTACCGCGCAGGTGAAAACGTTCTGAGTGCCGTTGATGTTGGTTTCTATGCACTTAAGCATATTTTCTTCGGTTCTCTGAACGCCGAGCATTGCGGCAAGATGAATGATGACTTCGCAACCTTTTACGGCTTCGCGGAGAGTCGGCAGATCAAGGATGGAACCGTAATAGACTTTAATACGTTTGTCGATGTGATCCCTGACTCTGAAAATCTGTTCGCCAAGGTCAAATACCGATACTTCATGGCCTGCTTCGAGAAGCTGGCGACTCGTTTCGAGTCCGATCATTCCGGCTCCGCCGGTAACTAGAATTTTCATATATGGTCTTCCGGGATTTTGTGGTTCCGTCCTCAATACTTCCCCTAAACATAACTCAGGATTCCGTTTTTAAAAAGACGGCGACTTATTTTTCGCCTCTTTTTATTGTTTAATCAGCGATTGAGCATTAACTTAAGTATTCTTAGATATATAAGGATATACATAATTATGATTTCAGTTGTTAAAGACAAACTTAAAAAAGTCAGAAAACTGCCCCGATGGGTAATAATGATTCCGGTTCTGATAGTAAAATTTTTCAAATTCTGCATGAGAACTGAAATTAAAGATCCTTTTAATGTCCTCGGTACAAACACAGCTGAAAACCCGGCTGTCGCCGTTGCCTGGCACAACAGAATTCTCTTTTTCCCTATCATGTTTCCTGTAGGAATCAGATCAAGAACCCGTTCCGTCATAAGCGCATCCCGCGACGGTGAATATATAGCGGACATGATCCGCATGTTCGGTCTTGAAAGCATCCGCGGCTCAGGCTCAAGACGAGGCGCCGCAGTACTGCTTGAATCCATAAGCGCGCTTAAAGACGGCTTTAATGTCGCGTTTACTCCAGACGGACCGCGCGGCCCGAAGTACGAAATTAACCGAGGCCCGATCGTGGTTGCTTCAATGACCGGACATCCGGTCATCCCGATATCCATAAATTCCAGCAGCTTTATCAGCGTGATATCATGGGACAACTTCCAGATTCCCATGCCCTGGTCAAAAACAGTTCTTGTTCTTGGCGAACCGGTGCACGTTCCACCTGATCTTTCTGAGGAACAGATCGACGAATGGTGCAAAATTCTTTCCGCCAAGCTGATGGAAATTACAGACGACTCAGGCTCAATCAATAAAATACACCGCCGCTACAAAAAAGCTAAAAAAGCAACAAGCGTTCCGAAAGAGGAACAGCAAAGCTAAAAAAGGGAATCTTGTATGAAAAAGCTCATCTGCTTCCTGACAGTCCTTTTTCTGACATCCGGCATGCTCAATTCTCAGGAAAAAAGCGCTGAACGTTTTTCGATGAAAAGACTCGATGCGATCACGGTCAAAAATCTGGATGTCCGTAATGTATCGGCTCCGGCTCTTGCCTCGCTTTTGCAATCAAAGCTCAAAGAATGGGATCAATCCGGACAAGGCGGCATAATAATTGTCCCGCCAAGCATGCAGAATAAGAAAATCTCCTTCAAAGCAGATTCTGTAAGCATGAAAAAAATGCTTCAGGATCTCTGCAATGCCAACGATATGTTTTTCTGGATAGAAAACGACGGACGTCTTGTCATGGCTCAAAAAGGCTGGCAGCCGCCGCGCGACCTGACGGCAAAAATTCCGGACATCGCCATTGCCGTTCCCGATGAGGAGCTTATGAGTATCCTGGCTGAGTCCAGACCTGGAGAAATCCAATTCATGGAACTGCCTTTCAATGATGCATTGAAGGAACTCAAAGCAAAAATTCTGGCGATAAAATATTTTCAACGTCCCGACTTTGAGCTTCTTAATATCTCCTCAAAAGAGGTGAGCATCACTTTTGCAGGCTCGAATCAGAGCGGCAAGGATGCCATCATCAACCTTTGCCGCTCCGCCGGACTCCGCAGCTGGGTCGACGGCAACATAATCATCATAGCCGCCCCCGAAAAGAAGAAGCCCGAGTCCAAAAAGTAAACTCCTTACAAATGTCAGCTCCGGTCAAATGCCCTTATTTTTGCTGGAGAGCTGCCAGTAAAGGCTACGGACTGGAATAAGGCCATAATCTGGGCAACTGAAAATGATTCCTATGTAATGAGTCCAAACGCTGAGGCGAAAAGCGCTACGATTACTGTCAAGAACGCTGTTTCAGGCAATGGCATCAACAATATACAG
>JAKJHH010000041.1 GCA_022703965.1 Verrucomicrobiota bacterium | reverse complement strand
GGTCTTTGCCCATGCCTGTAAACTGTGCGCCCTGTCCTGAAAAAATAAATGCGGCGTTCATTCATCCTCCTGCCTGCTTATATTATAGCTTAATTCCCTATCCCTTATGGCCCTATGCGCATAGAGAGCCTTTACAATAGTTTTATTTCGCAAAATTTCAATCCCCCTGCCTTTTTCAGCCGTTGCGAAAAAAGAAGGCACCCGAAAAGAGAGTCTACTTACTTTTCTGTGTATGCACGGGGAGCCTTTAGTCTTTCCGTTGAGCCTGCACTGCGATTTTCCCTGAATTTTATCATTTTCCGCTCTTGAAAAGAGGCTTGGATTCCTGTAAATATTCTCTATTAATTGATATGTATCTATAATGAAGAAAAACAAGGAGAATTTTGTGATGAAAAAGATCTTTGCTGCGATGGCTGCGCTGCTTGTCTGCGCTGGAATTCAGGCTGCTGAAGTTGCTTATCAGGGACGTGTCGATATCAGCGGATTCAAGGACGGCATTGAAATGGATAAGGGAGTAACAAGTGACGGCGGTTCCGAAATCTATATGACGTGGGTCAAGGAGAAAGAAAAGCAGAATCAGGGAATTGTGGTTATGTTTCCGGCTACAGGTGACTGGAAGGCAGGAACATTTTCAGTCACTCCTAAGAAAGACGGCAAGCTGAACATTTCTTTCAAGGGTGCCTGGGCTCAGGATGAAAACAAGCAGACAATTCCTGCATGGGTTGTCATTGATGAAATCGGAATCGAAGGCGCAACACTCGTCAATCCCGCTTTTGAGGAAGACGGCAAAGGCTGGTGGCTCGGTGGAAATGACAAGATCGGCAAGGCATCCGTTGTCGGCGGCAAGAGCGGCAAGGGGATCAGAGTCTGTCACGACGCCCCTGTTTCTCAGGATATTCAGGTGCAGGCGGATAAGCCTGTGAAAGTCATGTTCTGGTTCAAGAAAACAGAATAAACTTTTTAAGCAATATTTGAGCCTTTCCCTGCGTTAGCGTGAGGAAAGGCTCTTTTTTTTCATCATATGATGAAATTGTGCCTGAGGGGAAATTTTCACGGGATTTTATCCTTTTCAGCGCTTGAAAATGTCGGCAGAAGGTTGAATCCTGAGTCCGTGAAAGAAATGAATAAAAAAGGGGCGTAAAAATAGAAAAACCTGTTGATAAACAGTATATTATGATTACTTAATTCAACAATATAAAGTTTAACCCAACAGGTGAATAGTGATTAAGATACAGCAAGGTGGCGAAGAAATCAACTCGAATGGCGGAAATATTTTAATTGGAGCATTGCTTCAACTTAAATCTTTGGATAAAATGAACACAATACAGACAAAACGAATCAAACATGGCGAAGTTAGCCACTGCGATATTTTGAAAATCGCAACGGCTTTGTTGGCTCTTGGGCGCAATGATTTTGCTGACGTTGATTTGTATCGCAATGATTGTTTGTTCAAGGAAGCACTAGGGTTGAAAAAAGTTCCATCGGCAGAAACTTTGCGCCAACGTCTTAATGATTTGGGATTGTGCAACGGCGACCAGACTTTGATTGATAACTGCGTTGTTGAACTCCTTCAAAAAGTTGATAATTTTGGCAAGATTCAAACTGGTCATTCGCAATATATTCCATTGGATATTGATGTGTCTGTCATGCTTCAACCGAACTGTAAAAAAGAAGGTGTGAGCTGGACTTATCATAATGAAAATGGTTACGCTCCAATCTTCTGTCATGTTGGAACTCAAGGGTATATGCTTGCGAACGAATTGCGAAACGGCAGTCAACATAGTGCAAAAGGAGCGATTGAATTTGTCTCTCGTTGCATCGAAAATGCTCGTCGAATAGGTCTGAAAATGAATGAGTTGCTCATTCGTGTTGATTCTGCTCATGATGATAGTGATTTTATTAAATTTCTGCATGAAGCAGGTGTAAATTTCCTAGTAAAACGAAATTTGCGCAATGAAGTTCGTGAGCAATATTTGGCACTGGCAAGACGTTGTGGAGAGAAATTGCCATCTCGTGATGGCAAAAATATTTATCGTTGTACATTGGCGCATCGTAAACCAGCAGGGCTTGAAGATATTCCGTTGTTTATGATTGTGGAAGTCACGGAACGTTTGACTGGTATTGATGGTCAAACGCTTCTTATACCGGAGCTTGAAGTTTCGGCATGGTGGACGAATTTACCCGAAAGTGAAACTCTTTGTATTGATCTTTATCATGCACATGCAACGAGCGAACAATTCCACAGTGAACTCAAAACAGATATGGGATTAGAACGTTTGCCAAGCAGTAAATTTACTACAAATGCACTGATTTTGAATTTGGCGACATTGGCTTATAATTGCTTGCGATACATTGGGCAAGAGGCTTTGAACTGCAAGGAAAGTTTGCCAATCAAGGTTAAAGTATCACGTCGTCGTCTGCGCTCAGTTTTGCAAGATTTAATCTATGTTGGATGTAAATTAACACGTCATGCAAATACTTTTATCGTTAGATTCGGAAGACATTGTCCGTGGTTTAATTGTTTTAGTGAGGTGTATGCAAAATGTTGATTGTCAATAAAATTTCAATCAAAGTAGGAGGTGCAAATAAATAGTTCACAGGAGGATTATGTCTAAAAATCGGGATTTTTAGGATTTTATGACAACAAATCGGCAAAATAATATGAAAAAGTGAACTTATCATCGATTTTGTTATCAAAAGACTTGAAAATCAAATAAAGTTGCTATAAATTTATAGCATAATAACAATAATGAGAGAAACACGGTGTTTCTTTCACGGATTCAGGTGAATTTTACCCCATTGGATAGTCTCTGTTTCCTTTAATGGAAAACAGGCTTGAAGTGAGTATCGTGAAACAAGCAGAAAGGACAGGTAAATGAAAAAAACACTATTGGCTTCAATGGCGGCATTGCTCTGCATGGGAGCTCTTGCGGCGGATGTGAAATATACTGCCAGAGTCGACCTGAATGGAACCAAGGACGGGATTGTTCTCGAAAAAGGAGCAGTCGGCGAAGGCGGCTGGATGAATAATGCAGGATGGCTCAAGGACAAAGGACAGGATACTCAGTATCTCTGCGTTGAATTTCCTGCTTCCTCAGAATGGAAAAGTGCCTCATTCTCATTCACTCCCCAGAAAGACGGCAAGGTAAATTTTCAGCTTCTCGGCGCTTTTGTCCGTGACGAGAATAAGACCATGATTCCCGCCTGGGTCATCATTGATGATATCAAAGTTGAAGGTGCAACGCTTGTCAATCCGGCTTTTGAAGAAGACGCCAAAAGTTGGTGGCTTGGCGGAAATGACAAAGACGGCAAAGCTTCCGTAGTTGACGGCGGCAAGAGCGGTAAGGGCGTAAAAGTCTGGCATAATGCTCAGGCTGTTCAAGCTGTTGATGTCAAAGCAGGTAAGCCTGTTATGGTAAATATTACCTTCAAAAAGGCTGAATAAAACTATTAAAATAGAGGAGATCTCAAATGAAAAAAATCATTCTTTCCGTGATTGCAGCGCTTCTTTCTGTAGGTGCATACGCCGCTGATTACAAGGCCAGAGTTGACATTGTAGGCATCAAGGACGCGATTGTCCTCGAAAAAGGAGCTGTCAGTGACGGCGGTTCGATGAGTACAGCCGGATGGCTCAAGGATAAGGGACAGGACACCCAGTATCTCTACGTTGAATTCCCTGCCTCATCCGAATGGAAGACAGCTTCATTTTCTTTTACTCCATCAAAGGACGGCAAACTTGACTTGAATCTTAAAGGGCAGTACATGAAAGGCGCGGATGGCGCTATGGTTCCGACATGGATTGTTTACGATGATATTGCGGTTGACGGAGTCACCCTCAACAACGGTAACTTTGAAGAAGATGCTAAGGGCTGGTGGATCGGCGGCAACGACAAGGACGGCAAGGCTTCAATTGTCGGCGGCAAGAGCGGCAAGGGCATCAAAGTCTGGCACAATGCTTCCGCAACACAGCAGATTGATGTTAAAGCAGGACAGCCTGTCAAGGTAATGATGATCTACAAAAAAGCAGAATAACCCTGGAAAATAAAGGAGATTTGAACATGAAAAAACTTATGATGGCCGCTATGGCTCTTCTTGCTTGCGCAGGACTTCAGGCTGCCGATATGTATTATAAAGGACGTGTTGATGTCGATGCCACAAAGGATGCAATCGTCCTTAAAAAAGGAGCTGTTTCTCAGGGCGGATATCAGTCTAATGCAAGCTGGCTCAAGGACAAGGGAACAGATACTCAGTATCTTGTCAATGAGTTTGCTCCTTCAAAAGGTGATTGGCTAAATGCAAGTCTTTCCTTCACTCCTGAGAAGGACGGCAAAGTTACTATTCAGTTTAAGGGCGGCTGGTGTCCCGGCGATGACAAGAAGCCGATGTCTGCATGGGTGGTGATCGACGATATCAAAGTCGATGGCGCAACTCTCGTCAATGCTGAGTTTGAAGAGGATGCCAAAGGCTGGTCTCTCTGGGGCAATGACAAGGATGGCAAGGCTTCAATTGTCGGTGGCAAGAGCGGCAAAGGTATCAAAGTCTGGCATAATGCTGCTGCTACACAGACTGTAGATGTCAAGGCCGGACAGGAAGTCAAGATTTCCTTCTGGTACAAGAAGGCAGAATAAGAGTTCTGACTGTTTGCTTTATCGTCCCGCTCCTTCTTTTTCAGGAAGGGCGGGATTTTTGCTTTTATCCTCAAGTTGCCCATTGCATTTTCCTGATGTATATTAATCGGTCAAGTAATTTAAAATAAGGGAAAACGATGGACATTCTTCTTGAGGCTTTGCCAGTTATACTGCTTCTTTTCGGACTTGAGATAGTCCTTTCTGTCGACAACGTGATTGTAATTACGATTCTTGTCAGTCATCTGCCTGAAAACATCAGAAACAAGGTCAGAATACAGGGACTGCTTTTTGCTCTTGTCTGCCGCATTCTTGTTCTTGCTTTCATTGTCAGTCTGGCAAAACTCAGAGATCCGATAATCAGTATTTTTTCTGTGAGAGATTTCATTATGCTCGCCGGAGGTCTTTTCCTTCTCTGGAAGGCGGTGGAGGAAATCCGTAATACTGTTGAACACAAGGATCATCAGCCGGATTATTCAAATTATTCGGGAGTGGCGATATCCAAGATCATTGGACAGGTTGTTTTTCTCGACTTCATATTTTCCTTTGACTCGGTTGTTACGGCGATAGGGCTTTCCGACAACTTCTGGGTTATCGCGGTTGCGGTGATAATGTCCTATCTTGTGATTCTCTTTTACGCGAATCCGGTTGGAGAATTCATTCTTGCGTGTCCTTCGCTCAAGATTCTGGCTCTTGCCTTTCTGGTTACTATCGGCGTTACGATCTTCCTCGAAGGAATTCACCAGCATATTCCGAAACAGTACATATATCTGCCGATGGGCTTTGCTCTTTTTGTGCAGGGACTTCAGATGCGTTATGATCATAACGTGAAGAAGAAGCTTCAGACTCCGGAAAAGGCAGCTGAATAAAACAGGACTGTTTGCAGTCGGATTAAAGGGCGTCCTTTGCGGCGTCCTTTGCGGCGTCCTTTGCGGCGTCCTTTGCGGCGTCCTTTATTTTTTTCTGAACTGTTTCAGGTTTTAGCTCTGTGCTGTATACTGAAAGAGCGTTTTGCCAGTATTTTACGGCATTTTTCATATCGCCGTTGGCTGCGAATATATCGCCTGCGTGATCACTTATTACTGCATCTGCCGGATCAAGATCGTTGGACAGAGATTTTTTGATTAAACTCAAGGCTTCCTTCATGTCGCCTTTTTTGTAGCAGAGCCATGCGAGGCTGTCAAGATATGCCGGATTCTCGGGCTGGAGTTTAACTGCTTTTCTAAGATATTCTTCTGCCTTCTGCATATCTCCGCCTTTATCGACTATGGTGTAGCCTATGAAATTGAGTATCTCATGGTCATCCGGATTTTTCTCGATGAGCGGACTGAGGTTTTTGATGATTGTTTCCGGCTCGCCTGCCTTGTCAGCTGCAAAAGCCAGTGTCAGGTAGAAGGCTCGATTCAGGAAATTCTGATCATTTTTAGCTGTTGCTCTTCTCTGTGCGGTGATGAGACTCAGCATTGAATTTCTGTAGTCATTCAGTTTCAGATATGCCATCGCCTTGATGTAGTCGCTCTCATAGTTTTCCTGAGATTTGGCGATCGATGTTATTGCTTTGGCTGCTTCACCTGCGTTGAGCTGTGCCACGGCAAGGCTGTAATAGATGCTTTTATTGTCGGGATAGGCGATCAGGTATTTTTCAAGAGCGTCGACAGCATCCTTAAAACGTTGCGCTTTCATTGCCGTGATACCCATATTCAGGTAGAATCGAGGGTGAATTTTGTGATGCGCGAATATCTGTTTCCAAGTTCTCAGAGCTAGACTCGGAGCATCTTCCTCGTTATACGCATCCGCGAGCAGGATTAAGAGCTCTTTGTCGTCCGGTTTGGCGAGCAATGACGACAATATGATTTTGACCGCGCGTTCAGGAGTTCCTGCCGTCTTGTAGAATTTGATGAGCGGTGCCAGGTTCGGTGCCGGGGATTCTCCTGATGAAGCCAGTTCTTCCAGCTTGTTCATATAGGATTCCGCCTTGTCCAGCGCCTCCTCCTTATCGCTTTTGAAGAAGAGAAAGGAGTTTTCGTTGGCCGACTGGCTCATTTCCGTGTAGAATTCAGCGGCATTGCGGAGGAAAATAAAGTTGTCTTTTATCTGTTTGTATGATGCTGCCCTGCGGAACATGCGGTCGCCGGATCGGAAATCGTTGTCGCTCGAATAGATTTCCGCAAGCAGAACCACGAAGGCTATATACGCATTTGATTCCTTCTCGAAACGTTCTTCGTGGTCTTCCATATAATTTTTTGCGTTTTCGAGGATTTCTCTGGCTTTCGCGTTTTCCTTTGGGATCATCAGCGAGGCTGCCGATATTGCCAGCGAGGGAGATTGCGGATTGAGTTTTGCTATTTCGTAAGCCCGTTCTATGAATTCAGGGCTCTGCGCGAACTTGTTTCCTCTTGAGAAAGTGAGCTGGATCAGTTCTTTTGAGTCAGGGGCTTTTTCTACCGACTCCAGAATTGCTTTGACTGAGCCCTCGTCAAATTTCCGCTTTTTGAGAAAACTGTCTATGGCCGATGCGTAGAGCGCGAAGGAGGCTGCATCGTCCCGGTCTTTTTCTGTAAGCCCCGGAGTCCTCCGCTCAATTTTGTCCGAAAGCGGATAATCTGTCGTGATATCTGCTCCGCAGAGGGAAACTAAGAGCATAAAATTTATTGTCAATATTATCATTTTCATCGGGTGCCACCTTTCGGAATCAGAAGAGCCGCTTATTCAGAATACCCGATGAATGTATTGCCTGAGACGCTATTTTTCAATATCCTGTTTTCAGCGCCATCCCATAAGAAAGTAAAATGCGAAGCATTTTAGCAGAGTGCAGGAATTCATTCCTGCCCGCCGAGCGGCGGCAGAGCGATTTTCTTCCCCTCCGCCGCTTGTTCTGAAAATACCTAATTCCAATTTTTATATTCTGCAAAAACTTTTAATTTTGGTTCAAAGCAAGCTTTTTCAGTTAGTTTATCTCGATTGACTATGGGATGACATTATCCTTTTTCCTATGGAATCTCAGTCGAACTGCACAGTTTCGAAGATTGTGACGGATGCGTTTTCGCTTTGAACTGCCAGTGTGCGTCCGCCTGAAAGGAAGCAGGCCGTCGCCGAACCCGTGAAATCTCCTTTCAAAGAGACGAGTTCTCTGCCGCTTTCCATGTCCCATAGCTTGACGTTTTTCTCCGAGTTGCTTGTGATCAGTCTTTTTGCGTCTCTTGTGAAGACTGCCGAATTGATCTGTCCCGAATTATCTTTTATTGTTCCGCGTATTTTCTGTGCTGCGACATCCCAGACAGTCGCAGTGGAATCCGAGCCTGCCGTGACAAGACAGCTTCCGTCTCCGGAGAATGATACCGAAGCCAGAGGCACTGGATTTTCAGGTTCAAGACGACCTGCTACGCGTCCGGACGGGAAGTCCCGCAGAATCACGCTTCCATCCCAGCCTGCCGAAGCAAGGGTTTTTCCGTCAGGGCTCAGGGACAGGCTGCATATCGCCTTGTCGTGAGTTCCCCATATGTTCTGCACCGAGCCAGTGTTTATTTCGTAAGTACGGATTTTTGCATCGGACCAGGCGCTTATTAGAGTTCTTGAATCGCTTGAGAAGAGAAGACTGTTTATTCCTGTTTTCGAGGGATCTTTCAGTCTGAGAAGTTCTTCTCCGTTTGACGGATTCAATACTATGATTTCTCCGGATACCGTGGCGGCTGCCAGACGTGAACCGTCTGGCGATGCGCTCAAGGCTGATATCGAGGAGTCTGAGAGCTTGGAGTTTCTTATTACTCTGCCGCTTCCGGCTTCAATGAAGGAGAGGTCTCCCGAGGCTGAACCTGAGTAGATGACGGACGCATCCGGCGAGCCTGTGAGCACTGTCTGCATTGAATCCTCTTCCAGACCGCTTTTGAATTTTGTGCCTGAGAGTGAACCTTTGAGATCCCATACTGCCAGTGCATTAGAGCCGCCGCCTGTTATAAAATGCTTCATGTCAGGTGAAAATCTGGCGCTGTATATGTCGCCGCCTGAAGGGTCTTTTATGGATTTCAGCTCTCTTCCGCTGGCGCATTCGTAGATGCTTGCGGCATTAGCTCCGCACGCAATCAGCTTGCTTCCGTCCGCTGAAAAACTTATCGCGCTTATCTGACCGTAAGGCGTTCTTATTGTTTTTTCATTTCCAGCCTGCTTGCGTATGATGATTTCACCATCCTTGCTTGTCATCGCAATTCTGCCGGAGCTTGCCGAAGCGGTCATCTGGAGGATCGGATGCTCAAGTTTCAGACTGCTCTCTATTTTTCCTGTCTGATTTTCGGCTATATATACAGCCCCGTCTGCTCCGAGCAGGGCTGTTTTATCCTTGCCGCATGGAGATATTGAGCTTATTTTTGACTGCATGTTTTCATTTTTGACGAGCATTTTTCCTGTTGCCGCGTCATAGATGCAGAGATTTTTTCCTCCTGCTATCATTATTGTCCTGCCGTCTGCCGGGAAGTAGGCCGAAAGGCTTTCCCCGTTCGCGTTAATGCTGAATATATTCTGCCAGTTATCAGTGCTGATTACCTGTATCGCGCCGTCAAGAGTGATGCAGAGAATTTTCGAGGAGTCCGGAGAAAATGCTATCTTGCGCGGCGGAGCTGAAAACTCGAAGCTTCTTATCGGCTCCAGCGTTGCTCCCTTGTAGATTTTCAGGATTCTGTCATTTCCTGCGCTGGCGGCAAGAAGTGAGTCGTCTGAAAATGCTATCGCATAGATGGAGTCGTTATGTGATTTGATCGTTTTCAGAGGCAGCGATGCGCTTTTCATCATAAAACCCCATTCCCATGATCGTAAGGAGCTTGGGAGTTTTGCGAGTATCTTCGCTGCTTCTTCCGAGCTGTTGTCCAGTATTCTGCTTTCAGCAAGCGATATGCTGTTCAGATAGTTTTCCTTTTCATTTTTTATCAGAAGATCGCGGATTCTCTGTTCGCTTGCGACTGCCATTGCTTCGCCTTTGACCGCCCTGTCGCGTGAGGCTATCGCCTTCTTTTCGGAGTTCCAGACCGTCAGCGAGGCTATTGAAAGGATCACCAGCAGAACCGCAAGAAGAATTCCCATACTCCATGAGAGTACTCTTATTTTCCTTGCCCTTTTTTCGACTATCTGCTTGTCTTTTGTCGCGTAGCCTATGAGATTCTGATGTTTGGGATTTTCAGGATCCAGAAGCGATATTGCAAGGTCATAGTCGCCTCTTCTGTAGGCGCACGAAGCATATGCGTATGCAGTTTTTCGTATGCCCTTTACCGCGTTTTCGTTTTCGCTCCAGAGCCTTGCCGATTCCCTGAATGCAAAGAGTGCCTGCGCGAATTCGGTATAGGACTGGCTGCTCACCGCCAGCAGAAAACTGGCTTCTCCCTGATCCGAAAGTCTTATGCTGCCGAGATGTGAGAGGTAATCCTTTAAGGCTGTCTGGAACTCCTTGACGCTTTTATATCTTTCTTCAGGATCTGTATTCATCGCTTTGAGCGCTATTTCAATATGTTCGCCCTTGATGTTTGTGTGCTGGATTTCGTTGTTGAGAATGGCGTTCTGGAGCAGTGTCTTGCTGTCTCCTCTGTGCGCTTTGAGTCCTGTAATGATCTCGAAAAGCACAGCTCCCAGCAGGTATATGTCGCTGGCAAAGCCGATTTTTGAGATGTCGCTGCCGAGCATTTCAGGAGCCATATATGCAGGAGTTCCGCTGGCGCAGCTTTCTTCATTCATATCTATGGCAGCCGGAACACCCTCGATCTTTTCGACTGATGCCGCAAGTCCCCAGTCCATCAGGAAGACTTCCCCGAAGCTGCCGAGCATTACATTGTCCGGCTTTATGTCGCGGTGTATGATTCCTTTATCGTGTGCAAAGGCTACTGCGTCGCAGACTTTGATGAGGATTTCGATGTTTTCCTCGTCGCTTTTGTTCTTGATGAGTTTGCTCCATGGAGCGCCCTGAATCTCCCGCATAGCGTAAAAGAGTGTGCCGTCCTGAGATTCTCCCGCGTCATGCACTGTCACGATGTTCGGATGATCAAGGCTTCCCGTGACTTTTGCCTCTCTGAGAAAGGCATCGCGGACTGATTGATCCTTTGCCATTTCAGGACTTATCATCTTTATTGCTATATTACGTTCGACTGAGAGTTGGCGTGCGCTGTAAATAGTTCCCATTCCGCCTTGTCCGATACGGCGGAGCACCTGAAAATCACTCGTGTTCGAGTCGTGCGGACTGCTCTCCTGCGAAACGGATTTTTTTCTGTTGATATAAAGATTGGGCTTGAGTCTTACTGTCTTTTTCGCAGCTGTGAATGTCGATATATCTGACGGAGCTCCGTCAGTTTTTGCTTCGACTATGTTCAGACGTCCCGACGGGCTCATGTGCAGATCGTAAGTTCCCTTCTTGACGATGTCCACTTCACCGCCTCTTCTTCTGAAATATCTCAGTCTTGTGGCGTTGCGGTTTAGATAGTATTCAGTATTGCATATTCTGCACGATGTGTGATCCGGCGGAGTCTCCGTGTCCACCCCGAAAAAGGAGCCGCATTCTTCACAGAAAAACTTTTCTTCAGCCATTGGAGAATGTCCTCATATTTATTCTTGAAACACCTAAATATAGGCTCCTCAATAAAGTCCTCAAGAGCTGATATTTTAAACTAACTTTATGCTAATGATCCTCTAATCCTGTGAGCTCATTTATGCCTTAAAAGAGGCTTGTCGGTTTATTTCCGGAATTATGGCTGTATATTAATCCGTTCCGTCTTTCGGCTCTCATCTGTTCTTTTGCGGCGGAATTTGAAAAATATGGAGATTTTCTTACGATGTCAAAAGTAAAAATCGGCGTTATCGGTGTAGGAGTTCTCGGCAAACTCCATGCGAAGCTTTACAAGACTCTTGAAGAAGCCGAAATTACCGGCGTTTATGATGTCAACCCTCAGACTGCGGAAGCCGTAGGACAGGAATTCGGAATTCCGGTTTTTACGGACATGAATGCACTGATAGACGCCTCCGAAGCTCTCAGCATCGCCGTACCTGCCACTAATCATCATGAGACAGCAATGGCGGTTTTGGCGAAAAATAAACATCTCCTCATCGAAAAGCCTCTTGCGGCAACTGTTCCACAGGCCGAAGAAATTGTTAAAGTTGCTCATGAAAAAGGACTTGTCCTTGGTGTGGGGCATGTCGAACGCTTCAATCCAGCCATGAAATTCCTTGAAAAACACGCCGGAAAAACACGCTTCATTGAAGCTCATCGCCTTGCTAAATATCCTCCGCCGCGCCCCGGGATGCACAGACGAGGCACCGAAGTCGGCGTGGTTCTCGATCTTATGATCCACGACCTCGACCTTGTTCTTAACATGGTTGATTCGGAGCTCGAACGAATTGATGCCGTCGGTATTCCTGTTCTCAGCGAAACCGAGGATATCGCAAACGTCAGACTTAAATTCAAGAACGGCACTGTCGCCAACCTTACCGCCAGCCGCGTAAGCCCTGATCCGATGCGAAAATTCCGCGTCTTCCTTACCGATGCATACATATCAATGGATTATGCCAACCGCAAGGGCATGATATACCGCAAAGGCAAGCTCGCAATCGCCGGACAGGAAGTCAATCTTTGTGAAACCAACGCTCTTCAGGAAGAACTCCACAACTTCCTTCAGTCCGTCATTCATACCCGCGAAACAGGCGTTCTCAAAGAACCTAAAGTTCCCGGAACTCAGGGGCTCAATGCTCTCAAAGTCGCGGTTATGATTACCAATGAAATCAATGACTACAACAAGCGCTACGGCGTAGAATTCAAGTGAAAAAAGATGCGCTCTTCAAGCCTTGAAACTCCTTCAAAAATCAACCTCTATCTGAGAGTTGCCGGCAGAAGAGCAGATGGCTATCACGAGATCGAAACATTCTTTTTCCCGCTTTCTACTCCTTCCGATACAATCACTGTATCTGAAACGGATATTCCGGGCATCAGCATAAGCATGGATCATCCGGATGTTCCGTGCAATTCATCAAATCTCTGCTGGAAGACCGCTTCCGCTTTTGCTGAAGCCTCAGGCATTGCCCCTGCTTGGAATATCGATATAAAAAAGAATATCCCCGTTGCAGGCGGCATGGGCGGCGGAAGTTCTGACGGCGCTGCCGTTCTTCGAATTCTTTCCAAGCTGTACGGACATCCCCTTTCCGACTATAAACTTGCTGAGATAGCCTTGAAAGCCGGAGCTGATTTGCCTTTCTTTCTCAATCCTTTGCCCTCAAAAGCTGAAGGGGTAGGGGAGAAGCTTTCAGTGCTCGATTGTGAATATTCCTGTCCTCCGATTCTGATAGCGGCAGCATCCTTTCCCGTAAGTGCCGCGTGGTCATATAAAAACAGAATTGAACAGAGTCCTGAAAAAGTCTCGATTGCTTTTGATGATATTTTCAGCGCCTATAAAGCCCGTGACTGGCAAGCTTGCGGAAAACTTCTACGCAACGACCTGGCTCCGGCAGTGATGAAAAAATTTCCCCTTCTTCAGATGATCCATTCCGACTTCATGAAAAGCGGAGCCTGCGGAGCCGAGATTTCCGGCAGCGGCCCGAGCCTCTTTGCAATCTATCCCGATTACAAAACAGCTCTCTCTGCCCGTTCTTCCTTGGAAACCCGCTATTCCGGCCAAGTCCGCTTCATCCCCGCTTTTTAAAATGCGTAGCATTTTAACAGGGTGAAGGCGTTCACGCCTTCCCGCCGAGCGGCGGTAGAGCGATCTTCTTCTCCTCCGTTACGTACTCCTAAAATTCCCAATCCCAGTTTATTGAATAATATTGCTGCAAAACAAAAAAGCTGCGATTTTTAGGCCGCAGCTTTGGATTTTGTCCCGTTTGCTCGCTTTATTCGGAAGCGAGTTCAAAGAAGACTGAGGGGCCTTTCTTTAGAGCCGCGGTGTCGATTTTAAGCTGAACTTCGCCGTCCTTTACGGATACGGGAATTTCTTCGACGCGTTCACCGGAAAGATTCAACGCCCATACTTTAAGTTTCGATGCGTTTTTATTCTTTACGGATACGTCGAATTTTCCTGTCTGCACGATGACCGGGCTTGTGCCGATATTGCGCAGAGTCACCATGTCCTTGTCGTCGAAAACCATATTTGAGTTCAATGCGTTGGTGCTGCATATGAGAACCAGACGCTTTGAATCTGCTATGGCTTCCGTTTTGTCCACGCTGACGACCGCGATATTGCCGCGGACGGACATCTCATTGACTTTCAGGTTCGGGAGTTCGGATTTAGTTCCAGCCTCCGCGCATATGCCCTGAAGTCTGGACGTGTTAACGCTCATGAAGTTCTTGCGGCAGTTCATGAAAAGTTCGCCTGTCGTATTCTCGAAGATCTCATTAACCGCCTGAGTCTTGTTGTTTTCAGGAACAATCTTCTGCTTTTTGAGTTCCGCGATAATCTTGTCCGTGTCAAAGAGCATGTCTTTTGTATCGGCAAGACTTGAGAAGCCCGCGAGACTTGTGATGACCGCAGCGCTTCCACTGAGATTCAAGTCAAGCTCTTTGGGGGCTGGCTTGAAACGCGCGCCTTTTTCATCCAGACATTCCGTCGAGAAGCCGCATATCAGCGCAAGTCTGGACTGCGAGGCAGGAACTCCGTCGTGAGCGCTCATATTTTTGTATATGTCGCTGATTTTGAAGTTAAGTCTTACTGCGCTGTCCGCTGTTTTGATGTCGCCTCTCATGAACATGTAGAATGTCAGGAATTCCGATGTCTTCATCATCGGGTCAATCTGTCCGCTGAACGGATGCATGCGTGTCGGGTAGTAAAGCGTGACCGGATTAGAGAAGAAGGTCAGTGCGTCGAAGCCCTGGAACGCGGAATAGGCTCCTGTGACAAAGCCCTGTTCATAGCGGTATTGGTTCCAGAATACATTGTTGTGTTCTGTGATCGCGTATGGACGTTTGCTCATTTTCGAGGCGACAAAGCTGCGGAAAACTCCGCCTGCGTTGGCAATGGAGCTGTCCTGAGAAATCACGGAGCCGGGCTCCATGTATTTTGACGGATGAGCGTGATAGCTGTTCATCGTGACGATGTCCATATCGCGGCGGACTGCGGTATTACGCAGGGATTTTCCCATGTTGTAATTGCTGATGAGTCCCTTGTAACCAAGTTTTCTGAGAACATCAGTATACCAGTCGTCTGTCTTCATTTCAGTTGAGCTGAGGAATTCGCTGGCATCAGCGCCTCTCTGATTTTTAGCTTCAAAAATATCTTTAGTCAGAGTCGGTACGCTGTCGAAAGATTCTCCTTCGGGTGCTTCCTTGCCCCAGGCAGCCTTGAGCTTGTCGAAGCTGCCGTATTTCTTGGAGAGGAAGTTCTTCCAGTCGGAATTTGCGAGGCTGAAGTCGCCGGGTGTAAGGAAGCCGAATTCCTGCTCGTTGAAGCAGATAACGATTGCCAGAACCGGATCATCAATCAGGCGGGTTTTTGTGTAGGGATTTACTTTTGTGAGGAGCTTTTCGACTCCGGCTCTCCAGTTTTCCTTTACCTTGTCGTCAAAGTGGATTGTGAACTTGAATCTGGTGCTTTGTCCTTCCTTTGACCACGGACTTCCGGGCGTGTAGCCCATCCACGAGGACATGCCGTCGAGGTTAAGATAAATGCCGTTTTCCTTCATGCAGTAGACAAGATACTCGAACTTGTCCCATGTGGCAGGATCGAATTCCAGATTATTTTTGCTCTTGCCCATCAAAGCCCAGTCTAGGAAGTGCATACGGACCATATTGTAGCCGTTAGCGCGGAGCTGTTTAACGAACTTTTCAGTGCTCTCTTTTGTGTCGAGCTGAGGAGTAGTTACTCCACCCCTTCCGTTAAGTGTTTCCGAGCCTTCCGCCGCAGTCAGAAAACGGATAGGCTTTGAGGGATCTTTTTCAAAAGCGAGATGTCCTTCCTTATTGGCGATGACGCGACCGTGAACACCGACTTTTTCAGCAGGAAGAAAGATGCTTCTGTCAAGTGCTGAACCTGTGGCGATGCAGGGACTTTCACCCAGTGCTGGGACTTTCCAGACGGCATCGGCTTTGACCGTAAATTTTACAGCTTCAGGGAACTGATATTCTGTATTGGAAACTGTAGCTGCGGCTACAATCCATATGGAGGAGCTTCCGGTCTCAGGCATGAATTCAATTGATGTCAGTTCTCCGGTGACTTTGTCGAGCGCAAACTTGGAAACGTACATGCCGACTCTTCCGCCGCTGGAGTTTTTCCAGTCGGCGCCGGGATATCCGTTGGCGATTTTGCCCGGATTCCACCAGTCGGCAACATCCCTGCCGCTTTCAATTGTGATGGATTGACTTGCTCCCGCGCTGTTTTTGACAAGCAGCTTGCCTATTACTGTTCCCGCTTTCGGCCCCCAGCAGAGAGTATGCAGAATATACAGATATTTGCCTGAAATTTTTCTGCCGGCAAGATTTATTTCAGCTTTTTCTATACCTGTCGGTATTTTGCCGGATTTAAAGACCATTACTCCCTTGTTGTCATTTTTGGCGGGATTGATGAGCATGAAAGGGACGTTTCCGAAAATATTCTTTTTAAGGTCGAAGTTTCTGGCGTCGTTATCCGGCCCCTGATCTGACCAGCCGCCTTTTCCGTCACCGGCGACATCATCGCTGTAAGAGAAATTGACCGCCTTGCGAAGGTCAATCATTGAGTCCGTAACTTCAACTTTAAGATTTCGGCAGTAGAGTTTGCCGTAGGAATCCTGAAAGCCCAGATGAAGCTTTGCCTGATCCACGTCAAAAGCTACATTCACAGGAAAACTTGTCTTTTCCCATGAGAAAGTTCCTGTCTTCATTTTGCCCTGAGGCCAGTCCTGTGCGCCGGGAGAACTCAAAGCAAGCAGGAATTTCGCCCCGTTCCAAGGCTGTTTCGGAGCCGCTATATTTTCGCCTTTGGCTTCGACGGAACAGAGGACTCTCTTGCCTGCGATCAGCGAGGCATCAAGCTTTCTGTTGATTCCGTAAGTACCTGGCTCGCTGCTCTTTTCAGAGAGCTCAATGAGAACCGCGCTTCCACCCTCGGGAAGGCTGACAATAGAATTCTTCGTGATGTAACTTGTCCAGCCTTTCAAGCTGTCCGGATTCTGGAACGTCTCGTCGAGTACGACTTGTCCGTAAGCCGGAGCAAATGCGCCCGAAGCGAGAAGTCCTGCGCAGAAAAGAGCTTTCTTCATGGATTCTCCTTTTGGTGTTTTATCTTGAATTTTCGATTTAGTCTCAGTCGTGGCGGTACCATTTCTGTGATGAATTCGGGGTCCATGTCCCATAAAGGGGACTTCCTTCCGTGTTGTAAAGCCACATCACAGCAGCTTCGCCGTTTCCTTTTCCTTTGGCTCCGATTACATGACCGTCGGCATATACGGTATTGCATTCTGAATAATTCATATGCGGAGTCCAGGCAGAGGGGCCTGTGGCGGGAGTCGCATATGTGCCGTTGACTCTGTAGAATCCCATGCAGATATTTCCGTCTCTTCCCTGTGTTGCTGAATCAACAGCCAATATTGTTGCCGACGGCATCTTGAGGGCTGAGCTTTTGAATTGCATTTTGTTCCCGGCAGGAGATTGTCTGGCAAGATATTGAAAATTATAGCCGACTTCACTCATAGCCCAGGCTATGTCATTGTAAGGATAGTTTGTATTAGTTCTCCAGTATTTTGTAGTCCAGAGTCCGTCATTGTTTCTTCCTGGACACGCGAATACGCTTTTGCTCAGATACTTTTTGAAAATCAGGAAAGAAGTCCAGTAGCCGTTCAAAGCCGTCTCCGGATCAGTAATGTCTTCGGCAGGAAGATAGTCATTGAAGTCCATGCTGTACTGGAATATTCCGATTCCAATCTGTTTGAAATTGTTTTTGCAGGACATGCTGCGTGCCCGGTCTCTTGCCGTTCCCAGCGAAGGCAGAAGTATTGCCGATAGAATCGCGATGATTGCGATGACAACCAATAATTCTATAAGTGTGAATGCCCTGTGCTGGAGTCGCATATATTCCCCTTACTCGTATTTCAGTTCAAGATCAAAATCGATTTTAAGAAGCATTGCTTTTCTTGCTGGATTTTTCATCAGCAACACCAGTTCATCCGCAAGGACTTCCGCAGCTTTGTCGAAGTGATTGCGGATAATGATTCCCTTGAAGTCCATGTCTCGACTTATTGCCCATTCATGCGCTGCCGTTATACATGTATTACCGATGTTTTTCGAGCGTAGTAATTGGAGAACGCGTCCTGCCATGACAAAGGCAATGACGCCTGAAATCTCAAGGCCCAGTTCGATCATTCTATTAAGTTCATTCAGACTGTTTTCATTGCCTTCCATTGCCAGATGAGCGTTGTATTTCAGGCCGAGCTCTTCGTACGCTCTGTGAATTCCCGGCAGAGCTTCGGACATTCTGTTGTTTTTCTGGTGGAGAAAGACGATATTTTTTTGCTTGCCGGCCAGCATTTTTTTCGCGATTTCGTAGCCTTCCTTTTCAAAATCCGGGACTATGCTGCTGACAGAGTCCACTACCTGATCCATTACGACCAGCGGGAGTCCATGTTTAAGTCTCAGCTCTTTTATCTGATCGTGATACTTGTCCGGAGGCAAGACCCATATCAGCCCTGAAAGCTCAAGATTTCTGATCTCCTGAACGAGATTTTGCGTTCCCTCGATTAGATTACACGGTTGTATGCAGCAATCCTGATACGCTCCCAGTAATTTTTCACCGCAGCAGCTCATTATTTTCCAAAGGAAATGGTCGTAGAGTGCCACTTTTCCGTCCCCCATTATCAACCCGATTTTTTTCATTCCATGCAGTGAGCTCAAGCTTTGTTGAGGATTGGTGAACGTTCCTATCCCCGGCTTGGCTATAAGATAGCCGTCAGCTACAAGGTCGCGGAGCGCTTTGATCACCGTAGGACGTGAGACTCCGAAAAACTTCTCAAGCTCTCTTGTGGACGGAATCATTTTCTGTTCCGTACCGCTCTTGGTCAGCAGATTGATTATGTACTGCCTGATTTTTATATATTCAGCGACCGAGGACTCGCTTTTTTGTTGATTCTTTACCATTGTTTACCACTGTTTACAATTTGATTGACCATTTGATTTTACAACAAGAGAGGACGTTTGTCAAGAGCAGATCTGTTTTTAATCTCCGTGAGCGGAATCTACTACTCAGGATGCTGATTTATAGGCTCTTAAGGCTCTGAAATTAGCGGTGATTTCTTATTTTTCTTAAAGGCGGCAGCTGAGATTTTTTCAAGTTTGCTGAAGACTCTGTGGAAATATGACGGATCGCTGAATCCTGCTCTGGCAGACACTTCATAGATCGGCAAGGCGCTTGTTCTAAGAAGATGTTTGGCAAAGGCGATCCGATAAAAATTCAGGAGTTCCGGAAAACTCATTCCCGTCAGCTTTCCCGTGAGTTCACCTGTTCTGGAACGCGAAAGACAGACGTGTTTTGCCAGTTCATCAAGTCCGATTCCCTTTGTGCAGTTGTTCCGGACAAAGTTTTCGATTTCCCATTTCAATTTTTTTTCATAGCTGTCGAAAACAAGTTCATTTTCCTGACTCATTACCGATTCGAGCCTGAGTTCCAGTGCCTTGGCGAGTTCCCAGACTTCTTCTGCCTCGTCTCTCGTCAGTACCGGATACTTTTTCAGGTAATCCGGAACGATCGGCGTGTTCTTCCGACAGTTGCCGTCGATGACGCTGTTTGCGATGCCGTCGAGCATGGCGATGTCTTCGACTCTGAATATTCCGACGAAAATAACACCGCGCACAGTCCCTGCCTTCCTCAGCGGCAGGACTATCTCGAGCAGATAAGCATGGCATATCTTAAAGAATCCCTCGGGAAAACGACATAGCAGATTGGGGACTCTGCTTACATCCAGATCGGTGCATTCCCCGAAATGATCCGGCTTCATGTGATCGCAATATGAATTGTTGTGCATCAGCCGTTTCGAGGGAAGAAAGGATTTAAGTTCTCCACAGTAGTCGTGAAAGCATACGTGCATTTCGCAACGTTGTTCAAAGGCGTTTACAGCGTCAGAAAATGAATTCATATTTTACTCAATACTGCAATAATACATTATAATCGTTGAAAAGTTCATTGTTAGAATAAGCTTTTTCAGTTATAATTTCAAGTGTAATAAAAAAATATTGAAAGGCGTTTATATGTCAGCTTCAGAAAAGATAGAATTCAGCAAGTCAGTCAATGTAAAATATAATGTCGATGTCTTTATTGCGGGCGGAGGCCCCTCCGGGCTTGCGGCTGGCATCACCGCCGCGCGTCACGGCGCAAGCGTTTTTATTGCCGAAGCTCATTCCTGTTTCGGCGGCATGGGGACAGCCGGACTTGTTCCGTGGTTCTGCCACTTGAAGGACTCCGTAAACTTTCTTGCGGACGGCATCGGACGTGAAGTTCATGACTCCATGAAAGCCGAAATGGGCAGCACATGGATGATTGACCCTGAAGTTCTGAAGCGTATTTACGACAGGATGGTCAAAAATTCCGGTGCCGACTTCAGCTTCTACACCAAGCTTGTTGATGTCGTGAAGGAAGGGCAGTTCATCAAGTATGCGATTTGCTCGGCCAAAAGCGGCGTTTTCGCTGTCAAAGCGAAACTCTTCATCGACTGCACCGGTGACGGCGATCTTTCCGCAATGGCAGGCGCAGAGTATAAAAAAGGCGACGAAAACGGCACTATGATGCCTGTTACTTTGTGCTCCCAGTGGTGCAATATTGATCCTTCAATTCAGGATTCCGATAATGTTGACTGGGCTAAAAGAGTCGATCAGCACGGTCCTTTGCAGAAGGCTATTGACGACGGCGTATTTTCTCAGCCTGATCTTCATCTGCCGGGCATGGTTTTTCCAGGTCACGGCATCGGCGGCGCAAATATTGGACACGTTTTTGATGTCGACGGCACTGATGAGCGTTCCATTACACGCGGTCTTATCGACGGTCGTAAACTTGCCCTTGAATATGAAGCATATTATAAAAACTATATCAAGGGCTTTAAGGATATCCATCTTGTCGCTACTGCTTCCCTGCTCGGTGTAAGAGAGACAAGAAGAATCATGGGCGACTATATTCTCGATCTCAACGACTTCAAGAAAAGAGCCTGCTTTGAGGATGAAATCGGACGCTTTTCCTATCCTGTCGACATACATCCTCCGAAGGCCGATAAAGAGTCCTTCAAGAAGTTTGAAGAGGAGTTCCATTCTCTCAGATACGCTCACGGTGAAAGCTACGGAATCCCGTACCGCTCTCTTACGGTCAAAGGCTTCGACAACCTTTTTGTTGCCGGACGCTGCGTAAGTACAGACCGTTATATGCAGAGCTCAATCCGTGTCATGCCGGGTTGTTTCATTACCGGTCAGGCGGTCGGTCTTGCCTCAGCTCTTGCCTCCAAAGGCAAAGGCGTAACAAGAGAAGTCAACGTGAAGGAACTCCAGACCGCATTGCGTAAGATGGGCGCATTCCTTCCCTGAAGATCCGTAGCAAATGAAAGAGTCCGCCCCCTGACTTGAGCAGTGGAACGGACTCGTTTTTTTACTTCATATTCTTACGCAGTCCTTCAAGAAGAACTCTTTTTCTGGGATTGTCTGGCGAGGGACGCAGGGTGCCGGGAGAACTACCCTCGTACTCGACGCTCCAACCGGGCCATTCGCGGAAGGCGTGATAAGTCCAGTCCCAACCGTATTCCTCGAAGAGTTCAATGCAGTCCTTTATATATTGATCCGCTCCTGCCGCCCAAGTCGCCGCGCTGAACTCGCCTACAAAGATTTTCACCTTGTATTTCTTCTGGAATTCGATGACGGATTTCATTGAGACGCGGAGCTGTTCTTTATCCCAGTATGTTCCGTTTATCTCGCCGGGATAGCTCCATTTAACCTGAGAAAGCACTCCCTGATGCGTGTATGAATGAGGCGAATAGAAATGGGGGCTGTAGATGATGTTTTTTGCGTCGATCACCTCGCAGTTGTCGAAATCCGGCTCGGTTATGATTGGAGTCTCGGGATCAACCTTACGTATTTCCTTTACAAGATGCTCGCTGATGAACTGCCAAGGATTTTTGACTCCCTTTACATAGTTGTCTACTACAGGCTCGTTCAGGAGGTCATAGCCGTAAATATCCGGATTTCCTTTGTAATGCGCGGCTATTCTGCGCCATGCTTCCGTGAGCGTATCAAGATCGGCTTTTCCGTCGACAAGAACGTTGCTTGCAACTTCATTTATTTTTGTACCGGGGCCGACATGCAGGTCAATGGCGATTTTGATGCCGTTTTTTCTTGCAATAGGCAGAACGGAGTCAAGTCTTGCGATCTCGCTATCTATCCACTCAAGATACTTTTCAGGAGTCGATATATCGGTCTTCTTTCTTGAGAACTGAAAGCGCATGAGATTGGCTCCCCATTCCTTGAGCGTGGCGAAATCCTCTTCCCCGAGACTGTTTCCACTCATTACGCCGCGATACTGGGCTCCTTTGAAATCTCCGCGAGGAATACTTGCCGCCTCTTTGTTTTCACGGGGACTGTTTGTCTGAACTTCTCCTTCATGGCAGCTGAAAATTTTGATGTCGGCTACATAATAAGTTCCGGTTCCGCTTTGAATCCCTATTGACAGGTTGATTGCTTTAGTATCTGCCGGAAGACTGACTATAAGCTTTACCTTTTTCCAGTCATATGTTCCTAGCTGACGTTCCGGTTCGGGATAGCGAGTCATTTCCTTGGAATCGGTATACGAGAGCATCATTTTTGTGCCTAGATAGCCCTTTTCGGCGCGCTCAATGTTTTCTCCTTTCACCATTGCCTCAAGCTGGACGAGTCCCTTTATTTTCTGCGGATCAATTGCTAGTGTCATCATCCTGTCAACAGGCTTTTCGGATGTGAATTTCACTGCGTTCAGTCCGTTCGGACCTCCCTTTTCTAGTAGAGTGCATAAACTGTTGTTTTTCCACTTTGCGAGCGCATCAGGAGAACTGAAATTCTCCTCAAAAAGCAGTTCGTCGTTTACGTATCCTGCCGAAACCTGTATCGAACAGAATAGCAGAATCAGAAAAAGAATTCTCAATAGTCTCATGTTTCTTCCCTTTAAGGTTAAATTTTATTCTACAAAACACCATTCTTTATTGCTGCCCCAGTCGTAGTAGCCCTGTTTCCAGCTTGGCTGCGCAGTCGCGTGTCCGTCGATAAAAAGTATTGTCGCTGCGTTGTTGTGCCATGGGAAAATCTGTGATGCCAGACTCAATCTGACTTCGGATATGTCGCTTGAAAGTCCGCATACTGATGTGGAATAGTGACTGTCATTGCGGTTCGTGTCGCCGAGCAGGTAGGTTCCTGACGGTTTGACTACTTCAGGCATTTTCACTCCTATGATAATTTTCCACTTCGGTATCGAAGAAAGGTTTAATTTTTCACGAGTTTAAACTGCGTGAAGTCTTC
>JAKJHH010000040.1:14730-23349 GCA_022703965.1 Verrucomicrobiota bacterium | reverse complement strand
TAGAGTTCATCGCCTAATTCTACCGCTTCAAAGCTGATGCCGCGAGTCCCAGCTAATTATTCATACCATCTCCTTTAAACTCAGAGCGCAGATTTATCGAAATACATACGCTGCCTGCGCCATTCGCCTGGAGCGCATCCAAAACGCTTCCTGAATCCTGTAAACATTGCGCAGACAGTCGGAAATCCTGATTGAGATGCGATAATATCCATAGTAAGCCCGCTTCTATGGCTTTGCTGGAGCAGATCACAGGCTCGTTTCAGACGCAGATCAAGCAGAAACTGTTTTGGAGAAAGCTTCAAATGTTTTACAAACATTTTATAGAGCGCAGACTCGGAAAGGGCAAAATCCTTTGCCATGACATCAATTGAAAACTGAGAGTCAAGATGTTTTTTCATCCAGTCGATGATTGTTGTCAGTCTCTCATCCTCTGAGAAGAAGAAGTCTGTACTTTTCCTTTCTGCCACAAAAGGATTGGGAGAGATGAAAACCTGATTCGGTTTTCCTCCGTTCATAAGCTTGTCAAGCTCTTCCGCTGCGGTATAGCCTATCTCATAAAGGCGGCTGTCAATGCTGGAAAGCGTAAGATCCGATGTATCACAGATTTGAGTGTCATTTCCCACCCCAAGGATAGAGAGCTCCTTTGGCACATCAATGTTATTCCATTTTGCCAGAGCAAGCAACTCGGCTCCGTCCCAGTCGTTCTCACAGATTACCGCGCAAGGCTTAGGCAGAGAAAGGAGCCATTCCACTATTCTGCGTTCAGGACGCCATACTGATTCACTTGGCCTGAGATCATCGCAGCTGTAGCCGTAATTCTTTAATGTATCGCGAAACCCGTCCAGACGCTTTGTATCAGAATACGCGGCAAAATTGACATGACCACATCTGAGGAAAAACTCCGCCGCAATTTTACCTATCTCATAGTCGTTTTCACGGACAAGTGAAACCGGAAGCAGAGAGTGTTTAAAACGGATCAGTGAGACTATTTTTGTGCTTCCCCATGAGCGGCATGTAAGCGAATCTTCAGAAAGACTTGTTATGACACCTTCTCCGCGCCACTGCTTGAGTCCTTCTTCAGGAGCTACTCCGCGCAGGAAAACAATACGCCAGTTATTCTTTCTCGCATAGGTAACGACTCCGCGTACCATATCGGAAAAATAATATCCCAATGCAAGGAGTACTGTTTTGTGCCTGTTCATCAGTCATTTAATCCTTTATCTGTCTGCAGAAATTATAGCTGAATTAAAAGATTTGCACAATACCAAAAATAATATATATATTATCATTTTCCGTATTTTTATAAGTTCTCTGCACAAGAAATTTGAGCCAGATATCACAACATTGAGACAGGCTGAAGCAATAAAAGGATGCGTTAAGCTTATTCGCCGCTGTATTCCGGATAGAGCTTTTTGACGCAGTCGGGACATAGCCCGTGGGAGAAATCGGCTTCGGAATGAGCCTTGACGTATGTTTCGAGTTGCTCCCAGTGTCCGTCGCCTTCCCTGACCTTGCCGCAGGAGGCGCATATGGGAAGCATGCCCTTTAAGGTTTTAATATTGTCCAGAGCTTCAGTCAGCTCTTTGATGAGCTTTTCTTTATCCTGCTCGGCGGTGAGACGGATCTTCGCATTTTCATTGGCATATTTGGCAAGTTCGACGAATTCCGCATAGTGGAAGTCCTCGGGATTCATCTGATGCGCCGGATCAGTTGACGATTTCTTGAGAAACTTAAATATGTTATTGAATTCGCTCTTCAACTTCCCTGAGATATAGATGGTGAAGAGGAAGGACAAAGCGGTAAGCGATATAAGTATGGCAAGAATCTGTATGAGGTTTCTGAGAACGTCTCCGTAAAGCTCCTGCTGGCGTTCGGCTGTAATCTTGTCGATCTCATCGGTATATACACCTGCAATGAAAAGCCAGTTCCACTTTTCATTAACTTTTACGAAGGAAAGTTTCGGAGCGGGTTTGAAATCCGGAGGCTTTCCCCAAGTATACGAAAGGAAGCCGCCTTCGGGATTCCGTCCGATATTAAAAGACTCCTCGACAACTCTGACACCGTTTGGATCCTGAATATGCATCATCTGTTTATTTCTGTATACGGGATTCGGATGCGAAAGCATAATTCCAGTTTTATCGAGAGTAGCAATATATCCGTTGTCCCCGAACTGGAGGCTGTCTATATAACGCAACACTTCTCTTTTGATTTCTTCCTCTGCATCATCCATGTATTCCCCGGTTCCGATAATCCAGTTATATGGAGTAAAGCGTTTTACGATGCCTACTTTTGTATAAAGACATTCACCGCATCCGGGTTTATACCATCTGTAATCAATGAACATATCTTTTTGGGGATCAAGCGGACATCTGTCACATTCATCAATAAGGGATGTCCCGAGCAGTGTTTCAACATTGCTCAGTGACTTGCCTTCGATTTCGGGGTTTAGCGGATGTAAGATATGTCTTCTGTTCTTCATATCGCTGATGAAAAAATAATCTCTGCCTGAATTGAAACGGACAGCTCTGAGGGCGTCAACTATCAGCTTCTTAAGTTCCTCTTCGCTCAGCTCAGCTTGTCTTTGTAATTGGAATAAATGCTGTTGACGATCGCATACGCTTCGTCTATTCTGTTTTTGAGATTCGTCCTTATCTGTCCGTTGACGTTTTCCTCCTGCTTATTTATATAACGTTCAAGACGCGCGATTTCAGAGCGCAGAAGATTTTTCCGGGATTCGGTATAATTGTTTTTGAATTTGTCGGTTTCATTCTGAAATCTGCGATATTCGCCGGATATCCAGAAATATCCGATGGTGCAGATAGAAAAGCAGAGCACAGCGGAAATGCTGAAAAATACATTCCCGCTGATAGTCTGTTTTCCATATGAAAAAATCGTTGTTTTATCCGGCATATTCGCAAAATTCCCTGAACTGACTTGCTCTGCTCTGAAGTGAATATATTTAGGGATGCTAACTTTTCAAAGACCGCAGGGGGTTCTTTACTGAATTTATTCTATATGAGAAACTAATAAAAATCATCAAGTCATCAGAAATAAGGCAATAAAAATTTCTGAAATTACTTTTATTACCCTATTGCACCCATATGTATTAATACATTATAATGCAGTTTAGAAGAGGAGTCCTGAGCATGAAAATACATCTTCACAAACATGAAGGCTTGAAAGAGCAGCTGATGCAAAAAGTCTCGGAAGCGAAAGCCGGCGAGAAATTCATGTCCGTCAGGGAGATAATGAAAAAATATCAAGTCAGCCAGCTGACAGTTGATAAAGCTTTAGAATCGCTTTGCAAAGACGGCGCTCTGGTTAAATACAACGGACACGGTATCTATGTTCCAGAAAAAAGAGCTCCGGGACTCGAAGGAGTTAAGGGAGCGCGTCTGGCGCTGGCGATTCCGGATTTTCAGTGTATCTTCTTCACATATGTGATGAATGAGCTCAAGGCAAACTGTGAGAGGGTCGGAATGACTCTCCATCCTTTTTACTATGACTGCCGGAAGTACTCCATAGCGCTTCCGTTTCATGCCGATGCTCTCTGTATAATTCCCGTTCCGGTGCAGATACAGGGATCGGAACTGGCGGAGCTCGAAAAACTTGGCATTCCAGTTGTCTTTTATGATACCGTACTTACCGGCGTAGCCGTTGATTTTGTCTGTGTTGACGATGAACTTGGCGGAGCAATGGGAGCTGATTATCTCATGAAGCGCGGACACAAAAAGATCGCCGTTCTGGCAGCCGAACCGATGGCGGCTCCTTCGATAACACTGAGATCAAAGACCTTCAAGGTATTCAGCGAAATGAACGGTGTGGAGGCGGATATCATTGATTGCGGAACTCTTGCAGGAGAACATTCCAGACTCAAGGCATACGAAAAAGTCACGTCTCTGATAGAATGTGGAAATTTTAATTACAGCGGCATCTTCTGTCTTTGCGACGACGCTGCAATGGGACTGCTGAAAGCTCTGTCCGATAAGGGAATTCGTGTTCCTGACGATATCAGCGTTGTCGGTTTTGACGGAGCTGCGGCAGGAGCATTTTATAATCCTCCGCTCACAAGTTTCGGTATAGACTATCCTGAATTCATCGGTGAACTTTTTAACATAATCGTCAAGCGGCTTTCCGGTGTCAAAGGAGCGCCGATGCAGATAAAGATGCGTCCGCATCTTGTCGAAAGGGAATCGGCATCATTCTACAAGGAGGAAAGGAGACAGGCGCTATGAGAAAACCATTTACATTGATTGAGCTTTTGGTTGTCATCGCCATCATATCGATTCTGGCGGCAATGCTTCTGCCTTCGCTCAAGGCCGCAAGAATGAGAGCCAAAAGCATAAATTGTATGTCGAATATGAAACAGGTTATGCTGGCCACTTCTTCATATTCCGCGGATTACAACGGATATGTCGGCATTAACCACTATGCTTCAGGAATTGATCTCCGCTGGCATGAATTCCTTTATAATGGAGACTATATAAAGAACCGTAACCTGCTGCTCTGTCCTTCACAGAGTCCGGAAAAATATCTGGAAAAATTCAAAACCTACGCCGTAAGATGGGATTCAGCTGACAGACCATACGCTCAATCTGGCGCTACTTTTGATATCATGTATCTGAATCTGATCAAACTACCGAATCCTTCAAACTGGGCATTCCATGCAGACAGCGTTTTCAAACCTGGAAACAGTCGCTTCCCCAATCAATGTTTTTACGTGAGAACAGCTTTCAATGTCAGCTCCGGAGCTTCCGAAGGCGGAGTTCACATGAGACATCTCGGCTTTGCCAATCTCTCTTTTGCCGACGGCCACTGCGGGGTCGCCAACACAAAGACCATATCTTCTTTCGGCATCCCCGGATGGATTGATGAAAATTATAATTATTATTAATACTAAAAATCCGAGGCCCTATGAAAAAGTTCTCTTTCACCCTGATCGAGTTGCTGGTTGTGATTGCGATTATCGCAATTCTGGCGGCAATGCTCTTGCCTTCTCTTGGGAACGCCAGAGAAAGCGCGAAAAAAATTCAATGCGCAGGTAATTTCAAGCAGATAATGCTCGCTCAGTCTGCCTATGCCGGGGATTACGTATGGTATGCTCCGGGCAACTTCTCGACAGCCGCCGAGCCCTTCAATCAACAGCTTTGGAGTCATAAAATCCGTCCATACATGGGTAGTAGAACTACTCCGACAGACTGGACAAGCTCACTCAATCTCATGAGAATTCCCTCTCTCTGGTGCAATTCAGCCGTCAAGGTCGGAACAGATACTTTTGCCTACGCGCCCAGCGGGTTCGGATACATGAAAACATACTTCGGCATGGCTCCGGCAAACTGCATGGATGCAACTGAAGCTCCTGATAGATACTTCATCGTCAAACCTGACTCCACATCTTCTAAAGTTTCCCCTTCCAGAATACTCTTTTTCAGCGAGCTTGGCGTGACAGCAGGTTCTACAAATGGCTATGTTCACGGCTGTATCCGCAATGGTACATATTTTGAGGGTAGCGACGGAGGGACTGAGCCTGCTTTCAGACATAAGAACACAAAAAACGTCCTCTATTTCGACGGTCACGTCAACTCTGTCAGACCGGGCGAGATGGACTTCAATCTTTTCCTCAAATAACAAATCAATATAAAATATAGAGAGAATAAAATGAGAAAAACTCTGGCTTTATTTTCATGTCTGCTTGTACCATTTCTGGCTCAGGCAGGAATCATTTACGACTTTGAGTCCGGCAATGTGAAAGCCTACGCACACAAAGGCGAGGAACGGGGCGGCGCTTCATCCATAGAAAACATTCCCGGACAGCAGAACAAGGCATGGAAGATTTCATGGGGAAAGACCCATTCAAAATGGATTGATATCGTTCTGAATCCGCCTTCCGAAATCCCAGAACTCGCTCAGAAAATGAGCGGCGTTGTAACAATGCGTGTTTACAGCGACGGAACAGGCAACGAAGCAAAAGGTATCAGCCTCCGTTTGACCGATTCTAAAAATGAGACTTTCCAGTGGCCTAAGAAAGTCGACTTCTCTCAGAAAGGTTATCAGGAACTTTCCTACGAGATTTCAGGAACAAATTTTCAGACGAGCTGGGGAGACAAAAAAACTGGACAGATGCTTCCTCCGGTCAAACTCAGCGGCGTCGCGGTTGAGTTCGGCGGCATGGAAACCGGCAACGGAGGCTCGATTTACATTGACAGCATCAGCTTTTCGGAATCAGGAAAACTCGTCCGCAGCGGCGATGATGTCTTTAAATTCAACGACAGCGAAAAATGGAGCATGGCAGGAACTAAAGAAAATTCTTCCTTCACCATCGGAAACGAAGGCCTCCTCCTAGACATAAGCACCAAAAAGTTCGACGAACATCTCTTGCTTCTTGAAAGAATGTCAAATCTCCGCGACAACGGACATCCGGACAAATTTATACTGAAGGCCGACAAGATTTCAGGCGATCCGCTCGTCGCTATGCTTGTCATTCGTGACAGCGGAGGCGAAAATTTCCTCCTCAAAGCCAAAGATATCGAGGGAAAAGGCGGTACTTATGAATGGAATATTTCCGAAATAGCCGGTCGCTGGGGCGGAAAAGGCGACAAGCAAGTCAACTATCCGGTAACTGTAGCGGAATTCCGTCTTGCGCTCAAGAATGGCGGCAAAGCTCAGGTTCTTCTGCGCTCGCTGAAGCAGGAAAGCATGGAGTCCGATCTCGAAGCCTTGAATGTCGATGTCGACACCGGACACCCACTGCATATCCTCATGCCCGGAAAGGAAAAGGATCTTAAGCTCACTATTGAAAACAAAGCTTTTGTTCCTGCTTCATTTATCATGTCGGTCAAGTTCAGAAATTTCTATGGCGAAACCGTCACGAGCGAAAAAGCATTCATGGCTGGCCCCGGCGAAATCTCAGTCTGGAACTTCCCCTTCACTCCCTCGAAATATGGAATCTGGTACATAGATTACACTCTCAAAGACAAGGACGGTAAATATCGCAGGAACGGACAAAAATCCTTTGCCTACATGCAGCCCGCAGGTCCTACTCCGCTTAATAGCGGCGCAGGAAAAGCCTCCCTTTCCAAACTCCTCGGCAGCGATAAAAAAGATGACGACGGCTTCATTTTCGGCATGTGCAGTCACACCGAAAGATGGGGAAAACGTGATCGTGAACTCGAAGTAATGGCTACAGCACTCTGCGGCGCTAAAATCATCAGAACAGGACAGGAGTGGGGCGGTATTCAGCCGACTCCTGATGTCTGGAAATGGGAAGGCCTCGACGAGATTGTCGACATGTACATGAAGCAGGGCGTCGAGATGCAGGTTCTTCTCGGTTTCACCCCGAAATGGGCAGCCGATCCGGAAAAACAGAAGAGCAAGGAATGGACAGACTGGAACAGATCAAAACCTGATATCGAAGCATGGAAAAAATACGCCTATAATTTCGCCTCACGCTATAAGGGCAAAATACGCTTCTTTGAACTCTGGAATGAGCCGGACATCGGCTTCTTCAAGGGGACTTTCGAGGAATACATGGAAATGATCAAAACCGCTTATCCGGAAATCAAAAAAGCCAATCCTGATGCGATCGTATTAACCGGCGGTTTCGCAAGCCTCGGCTATCATCCGAGCACAAAAAAGGACTTCCATAAAAACGTTCTAGAATTCGGTCAGGATTACTTTGATGTTCATGCGACTCATGAACACGGCAGCTTCGATAACTACGTCAAAATTACCGACGGCGTTCTTCAGGATGTCAGAAAACTCCTGAAGACAAACAAGCCTTGGTATCCGAATGAAACCGCCATGCACTCCTTGAACGGTGAGGATTATCAGGCCGAAGTCCTCGTTCAGAAAATGGTCTTCTCGAAGGCCAGAGGCGCCATTGCATACAACTGGTACGATCTCCGCAACGACGGCTTTAATCCGATGGACGGAGAACACAACTACGGTATCCTCACAAACGATTTTTATCCCAAAGCAGGATATCCTGTCTACAACGAACTTGCCAAAATAATGAGAGGCAAGAAGCTTGTCAAGGATCTCACTGATTCCAACGTCTACGCCTTCCTCTTTGCCGGAGGCGGTGAGCAGGTCGTTGCAGCATGGCTGAAGAATTCTGGCACAGCGGACTCTGTCATCATGTTTAGAAACTGCGGCAAGGATAGCTCAAATGTCGACATGATGGGCAACAGAACCCAGGCGCCCGCCGCAGACGGAGTCGCTCTTATGCAGGTATCCGCCAAGCCCTCATACTTCACAAGCTCGAGTTCCGATGCTAAATCAGCAAATATAGAGCCTGCCGGTTCTTTCATAAACGTCGATTCTTCTGTGGGATGTCCAGGATACGGCATCATGCTTAACGGCAAAATCAGCAATCCCTTCAAGGATGAGCGTGAATTCAAAGTCTCCATTCTGCTTCCAGAAGGAATCAGCGCTGCCGATTCCTCTGTGACTGTTAAAGTCCCCGGCCTTGCCAGCAAGGACTTTGCCTTTGCCGGAAAAATTCCCGCTGATTTCAGAAGTGAAGGTCAGAACAAAGCCACTCTCTTCTATGAAATGAAAGCCTCAAGCCTTAGGGGACAGCTCAGTATCCCGATGGCGCTTGCTCAGCGAATCGAGCAG
>JAKJHH010000040.1:0-14713 GCA_022703965.1 Verrucomicrobiota bacterium | reverse complement strand
ATGGATACTAAAAAAGCGGACTTCTCGCTCAAGACGCACGCAAGTGTCTATAATTTCAGCGAAAAAGATCCGACAATCGCCCATCTCGCATGGAAGGGGGCATCCGACCAGAGCGCAGAGATCAAACTTGCCAAGGGAACTCAGTCCGTTCTCATAAGAGTTGATCTCACGGACGACATACATTTCCAGGAAGACAGCGGTCTTAACGTATGGAGAGGCGACAATATCCAAATGGCGATAAAGATTCCCGGACAGAGTGGATTCTGGGAACTCGGCTTCTCAATGCTCAAGGACGGCAAAGCTGAAGTCTCTTGCTGGACCACTCCCTCGGGCTTCAAAAACCCGGATCAGACTATCAAACTTAAAACCACTCCTTCACAAGGCAGACTTGTCTACGACATAGAGATTCCGTATTCCGCCATCGGCGTATCGGACGAAATTCTCGCAAAAGGAATTCAGTTCAATCTCATTGTCAACGACAACGACGGTCAAGGCCGTAAGGGCTGGATTCAGATTGCTCCCGGCATCGGCCAGAGCAAGAACCCTGAACTCTTCCCCTACATCGTCTTCCCCTCCGGAAACTGATTAGTCAGTCTCTCCCGGAAATAATTCTGCTTGAGTCTGTGATTTCAAAACAGCTCAAGCAGACCTGTTATTCATTTTTCAGACAAGGATCATAGATTGCCAAGCTTTCATGGTAACTTTGCAGTGACCGCCGTGGCAAATGCTTCCGCCGAGAATATCCTTCAAATTTCCTTCTGCGGATTTTACTCTGAATGAGAATGTTCTTTCTTCATCGTTCATATTGAGAATGAAATGAATCTTTTTACCGTCTGCTCCGCTGAGCGCTCCGAATTCCACGTTGTCGGCTGAACCGCTTATTTCATAGTCGCTCTCAAGTCCTGCTTCTTTAAGATATTCACTTATGATTGATGATGTGCCGGAATCCGCCGAAAGTCTGTAGTCCATGAAAATATCTGTTCCGAACCAGAGAGTGGAACCTTGCCCGAAACTGTGTTTAATGACAGCAGGAGTTCCGTTTTTATATTTTCCTGCGATTTCCGCATTCTCCAGCGGATGCAGGATAGAATGACGGTGGCATAGGACTTTGATTTTTCCGGCATTTATGCTGATGGACTCATCTTTGCCTGTCAGGAGCATATCGTTCATATATGCTCCGAAAACTTCTTGAAGTCCGTTTCCGGGTGCCCGCATATTTATCATGCTGTATTCGTCTTTCATGTTAAGGCTTCTGTCGGATATGACACGTCCTCCGTTATGCACGAATTCCTTTATCTTGTCTGCAAGTTTCTGATCCATGATTTCGCACCAGGGTATTATCAGAACTTTGTATTCTGAGAGACGTCCTTCGCGGATCTGGGTTTCGCTGATGATATCTGTCTGCATCCGGAGATCCCGCATAAGGGTATAGGCTCCGAATCTTGAGGCCATCGACTTGCCGTAACTTGAAAGAGTATCATCGACTATATTGAAAAGAATTCCCTCAGCTGATGCCAGAATTGCTATGTCGGCCACATATTTTCTGTTCAGAAATAATTCCTCATGTTCCATAATCTGTTTGGCGAATGCAGCATTGTTCAAGGCGCGCTCTGTAATGCCGCCGTCCCAGCCCGTGAGGTTATAGAAGTCCGACTGATTATCACTGACGCGTCCGCCGAACTTCCAGAGAAGTATTGTTGTTGCTCCATGGAGGATGGACTGCCAGTTGGATGCTGTTCTATTGGCAGCGTCGCAGGAATCTCCGGGATATATCTCCGGATTGAACTGCTGGCCTGCCGATGTTTCAAGTATCCAGAAATTTTTATCAGGATCGGCTGAACTTCCTCGCACGTTGCTTAACATGTAGGAGCAGTCGGCGGGATTCAGTTTTTGGGTATAGAACGAAAATCCTGCAATATCGAGATTGCGGTTCTGACTCCAGATGTCAGGTGAATTAAGCTTTCTTATGTCCTCAACCGCTGTTGTAACTACATTGCTTGTCGTCGGTCTGTTTTTTTGATCGTATTCTTTGACCAGCCTGTTCACGTTATTTATCCAGTCCTCAACCTTGTGCTGATTGAAACGCATCCAGTCGAGACGGGCGGTCACGCCGCCTGAAAGAAAGCCTGCGCCCAAGCCAGGTTCTATCATTTCCCAAGTTCTGTAGTTGACCGGGAATTCTGTTCCCCAGCGTCTGTTCAGTTCATCAAGATTATCAGAGTAGCGGACTTTCAGCCAGTTTCTGAAAAGTTTAAGGGTTTCCGGACAGTAGCACATTGTATTTACAGCCGCCTCATTCCACACGTTCCAGCCGCAGAGCTCAGAGTTCTCCGCATAACGTTTAATTGCCGCGATTGTGAATTCCTCTGCTTTACTGGTGTAAACAGGATCATCGGGACAGAGCATTGGAAGAGGTCCGAATGTTTTTTTCTCGACGTTCGGATTTTCTATTATTGTCTGGCACTTGTAATCGTATATAAGCCAGCGTGGCGGATATATTCCTCCGTAGCAGTCGAAAACGCCTCCTATATTCAGGATTACTTCCAGACCGTGTTTTGCGGCGAGTTCAAAGACATAGTCGGTTTTTGTGAAATCCCTCCTGCCTTCTTCCTGTTCAATTCTGTCCCATGCCACAAAACAGCGTACGGTATTGAAATTCAGCTCTTTCATTGTTTTGAAATCGCGATCCCAGTATTTCATATCCGTGTCTGCGCTTTTAGCGTATGGACAATAACTTGTTCCGAAACGTAATTTTTTCCTGTTCATTGCTATTATTTATCCTTATTTATTTGTAGGCAGAGTTACGGTCATAGAAGACGTATACCATTTGCCAGGTTCTACTTCAGATGGACTTCCATCAAAATCAGCTATGTAAAGTTTGCCGGCTTTTACAAAGATGCCTCCTTTTTCTTCCTTGCTGATCTTGCTGAATTCCAGTATTTTCACAGAATCTTTTCCGAGCAGGGACACTGAATCCGGCACGGCGGCTCCGGCGATCTCTTTTTGACGTTCTTTTGAAGCCAGAACGGCGGATGACAGCTCTTTCCCGTCTGCGCTCCTCATGACGGCTTTAAGCGCGGATTCAGGCTGAAGAACGAATCCAAAAGAAGGATTTCCGTATTTTGGACTGCCTTCGCACAAAATTCCCCATTTTATGTCAAAAGACGGTGATTTTCCGTCGAAGGTATATAGCATTGTAAAACGGAGCGGCGGCAGCGGCAAAGCCTCATGAGAGGCTGTTTTAGCTCCCTTTAGCATACCGCTGAAAAGCATCTTGAGCTTATTGTCTTCCGTCCAGATTTTCAGACCTGCTTCGATGTCGTTTGACTGGGCGGCAAAAGAGGTGTCCTTTTCCTTCGGCGCAAATCCGTTGTCGGCATATATGAAGCCGCCTGAAAGTACTTGTTTTCCTTCTTTTGAGCTGAGTGATTTTATGAATCCACCCATACGTGGTATCTCGGCGGTGAAATAGGGGTTTTTAACTGACCATCCCAGACTCGTATTTCTGACCTTGAGTTCGCCAAGTTTAAATTCGGCGGCGTTTTCCTTAGGAGACAATGCGTTGAACGCGGGTTTTAAAATAAGAGTGAATTCTTCTTTGCACTGAATTGACTGAGAACGTGCTTCCCGGTCGCGCCACATAAATGCCGCATACCAGTTGAGATCTTTGTTCAGTTTGTCGAGCACCATTGCGTTTTCAAGTCCGGGATTCAAAGGATTTTTGACGGCAATAGATATTCCGGTTCCATTTTCTCTCAGAGCACAGATTCTGGCGTCTTCGACATCAAGGACGCCTGTCCTTGCCTGCCATATGACGGGAGTTCCCTGCATTCTGTAGGCTCGTCCCCAGCTTTGAAACGGAGTTCCGTAAACATGTCTGGGGCTGTAATAGTCATCAAGCAGGCCTTCGGCAGTATTAACTTGCCAGCGTTTTATATTTTTTGAGGTAAAAGCGATTCCGATTCGTCTTGCTTCCGGAGACCCTTCAAGCACGGCATCCGCTTCAACAGATTCCGGCATGCAACGATATGTGATTCTGGCCGTGCCGCCGACCGGCAGATTCACGGAAGTTTCGACTTTGAACCCGTAAGATGTTTTTTCCGCCACCGGGTCCATGCCCGCTGGAAGCTTTACAGTATCCTGATCCAGTAAAGAATCATAAATAAGAACAGGTCCGGTCAGAATAGTATCCTCGCTGTCGCCAGGCAAAGACATAGTGATTCCATCCGATTTTGAAACTCTGAGACTGTAGGATGCACCATTTATGATTATTGAGCCCCACTTATTCTTTGTCATCTCAATTTTTTGTCCGGCGGGACTTGGAACTTGCTCAAGCTTTTCAGATTTGACCGGACATTCCTGTCCGGACGGTCGAAACGCGATTACGGCATAATCCCATGGAGCAAGTTTGATATTGAGTTTATTCAAGGAAGCGGCTTTTCCCGAGGTTAAAAGTTTTCCTGTCCGGCAGTCCCAGGCGGAGATCTCTCCGTCCGGCAGAAACTCTGCCGGAATTTCGAGGCTCAAGTCAGTTTTTTCGGGACTGAAACTGACAAGCAGCAGACTGGAATTTCCCTCAAAAGTTCTCAGACACGTTAATACACTTGCAGAAGAAGCTTTGACAGCCTGATAATATGCGTCACCGCGTCGAATTTCAGGCAGTTCCTTCCGTATTTCCAGCGCTTTTTTCAGGAAGACTCCAATGCCTATATCGGCATCCTGATATATCATCGGGACTCCATCCATAAAAATTGTGAGCGCTATGGCAGCCATTGAAGCGTTGACTCCAAGATAGGGGCGGATGTGAAAGCTGTCATGGCTTTCAGTGTAGCGCATTTTCAGAGAATCTTTGAGTTCAGCATATTTCTGCTGCTCAAGACGTCTGCTGAGTCCCTGAGTGAATTCTTCAGGAGATGCCTTGAGAATCAAGTCACGGAAGAAGAAATAGCAGAGCTCCATGTCATACAGAAGATCCGCTTCATTTGAGTACGGCATGACTGTGACTTCCCCAAGTACGCCTCCATCGGGATTAACCTTTTTCACAGCCTCGCGGACACCGTGAATCATCTGAAGTCCGCCCTGACGTCTTGTCACGCTTGCACGTTCAAAAGGTATCGGAGGCATCTTCCCTCCATTTTTCAGCAACTCGCTTTTCCACCAGTCTTCGGGGACATTTTTAGGAGTTACAGCAAGAGACGGAAAATCTTTTTTACGCCAATTAGGTATATGGCTGCCGTCAGGCACATCCATACGGAAACCGTCAAGCGCGAAGTTTTTCATATAATATTCCGCGACAGCAGCCATGTACTGCTGCCATTCAGGATTCGAGTAGTCGAAACACCAGTAGTTCAGCGCGTTTCCGTTTTTGTCGAATGTCAGCTGCCAAGGCTTATTTCCGCGCAAAACTCCCCATTCAGGACGTCCTCCGTGTACCACAATATCTTGCAAAACACGAATTTTGTTTGCATGAGCCGCATCGGTGAGAGCACGATAGTCAGCCGCCGTTCCTAGCTTGGGATCAATTTTGTAGTAATCGCGCGGATGATATACGCTGACTTCCTCGACCGGCAGCACCCAGACACTGTTGAATCCCAGATTTTTCAGACGGGGGATCATTTCTTCTCTGGCGGCATTGAATCCGCCCAGATCCTTCCAATTGCTGTCAGCGCTTCCACCGGGATGGAAGCTGTAAAGAGCCATGTCGCGGAACCATTCAGGACGCTTTTCAGGTATTTTCAGTCCAGTTTCATCGTAAAGTTTCCAGACTCCGCCTTTGAATGCAGTTTCGATATTTTCCTGCGTCATTTTCATGTATGACGGTCCTATCGTCTGAGCTTCACCGGGATAAGCCCATCCGTAAGACTTAAAGTTGCTTTGAACGCAGGCAAACTTGCCATCAAAAAGAATTTGCATATTAGTCAGATCTTCAAGAGGATCAGGCAGGAAGATAGCGGTTCTGTTTCCGTCCTGCTCAAGAAGCATGGTCAGAATTACGCACCAATGGCTCTCTTCTCTGAATTTCTTTGGCAGAGAGCTAATATCTTTTGGCTCCTTATTCAACGCAGGATTGCGTTTGCCAGGGAAAAAATAACGTCCTTTCTTCGCTATCGGAGTGTTAAAAACCACATTTGCAAATACAGCCGGTTCCTCCGTTTTGTTTTCGGGAGCATAGACAAGTTCAAGAGTTCTGGAAATAAGGTCAGGATCTCCTTTAAGTCCAAATCCGATACGTTCCTTGACATTCCAGTCGTTGATCCTGAATTCCAGAATCAGCACAGCTTCTTTTTCATTCCACGTATGCGATTTAAGAACGTATTTTGCGGTACCTTTTGCTGCCGGCCAGTCCGGTATCCAGTCGGCGCTGTTAAGAAAGAGATCGGGGAAGAGATATTTTCCGCCTGCCCATTCAGGACCCCAGTTGAATGGAGGAATCCCTTCAGGATTCTCGCTTACAATCTGGCCTTTCCATTTAAGTGTTTTCCAATAACCGTTGGATTCATCAAAAGAAAGTTCCCATGAGCCGGATTTTACCGTCTGCTCAGCCCCCGAAACAGAGTCCAGAGCCAAAAATAACAAACATGCGCAACTTGCAATAATACTTAAAACAGTTTTTTTCATAGATTGTCCTTCACTGTAATTTGCCGTGTATATACCCTGCAAAATTATGCCCGTCGTAGAGAAACGGAACGGGAGCACTGCGACTGTAGTTCTGCCCGTCCAGATTCGTTCTCACCATCATGAAATCCAGTTCCGCACCTGAATACGGAAGCCGCTTCTTCAGAGAAGGCATCGCGTAGAACGGAAGCGCAAGCTCTACAACGAATCTGTCTGAATACTTTTTTACTGCTGTTTTCAGATTGAGCGGCTTTACTCCGCGAACCGAGGTGAATCCCCCATGTCCGTTTACCATGTGCCAGGCACTGAACGGAGAAGAGTCCGGAGCAAGAATCAGTTCCCAGTAAGTTCTCATTTCCCTGTCAGGCATAATGAAAACCTCAAGGCTGTCGCCTTTGTATAGAAACTCACTGTTGATTTTTATATCTTTATCAGGTATCAAAGCGCAAATGTACAGAAAGTCCTTATCGTACATAATTCTCCATTCCGTGTTCCCCGAGGGAACTTCCTCACTGTCCAGTATACTTTCTCCTTTGAAGGTGTATGCCGCATTCCATTCTTCCTTGAGGATTATGCCGTCGATTTCAGGTTTTTCATCCACATATGGGATTGTGATTTCACAGTTCTTTTCCTTTCGTTTGAATCCCCTCTCTGCGTCGGCTTTGAACTGTTCGATGATTTTGCGTGCCCCTTCTCTGGAATAATCAAAACCTATGTATTCACTGCTGAAGCGTTCAGGCATAAGCAGATATATGGCTTTCTTAGGAGTTCCCGATGCCAGAGTATTCGTGATGTATTCCGCCTGAGTTCCTTTTCCGTTCAAATAATACGAAGGGCATATTTCTGCTAACATATCCCTGTCCGATTGAAGCGATTTCTCTGCCAGAGGAGTTTTTATTTTTTCCGCGCAACCGCAGAGCAATATCAATACGGACATACATAGATGCTTGTATAACATTTAATCCGTTTTCCTTGTTTTTACGGTTGTTTGAAAAAACCGAAGTAGTATGAAACATCACGATTGGTGAAATCGTTCACTGCGCTCTTGCCGACATGTCCGTCAATGTAAAGAAGGTTGAATTTCAGGCCTCCGTGACGCGGATCTGATGTCGTATTCAATTCGTTTGTGTTATTGAGGTCAAAACCTCGGCTTCCAGTTGTCTGGTTTTTTGCATCAATCAAGCTGACCAGCTTTGAGGGTTCCGTGAGAGAACCAAGCTTGCGTGGTTTCGCCGTATTTGTGCTGTGAAGTCCGCGGTAAGTCCCGTCGTTATTTCTGAACCCCAAAGCACAGTTGTAGGAATAATTGGAGTTCGGTGCCGAAAGCGTCGAATACAGACTCGAAGGAAGTATCTGATCTCTGTCGGAAGGACAAACCATCAGCGGCAGTCCTCCATTCTTTGTGATTGCAGTAGCCACTGACAGCTTGCTCTGATAACCTAGATACGGCATCAAATATACAAACCAGTAGCAGGCAACATCTCCGTCACTATAGCTTATTTTGGAAAGTCCGTCGTACATCATGGGCGGATATTCGCTATAGTCTCCGGCATACTGAAAGGTAACGATTCCTATCTGTTTCATCTGATTTGTACATGTAATTGCTTTTGCCGTACTACGTGCCTGATTCAGCGCCGGCAGAAGCAGTGATGCTAAAATAGCTATTATCGAAATAACGACCAGAAGTTCTATCAATGTGAAGCCACAGGCTGAAACAGTTTTCTTCTTTTTCATTTTCCGTATCACTTTATTTATGTTTATATCTGCATTATATAGGAAAACGCAGTTGAATCCAAGCTCATTATCATACAATATATACGTAAATCCGTCAGAATATATACAGGAGTCCTCTGATGAGCAGAAAAGCAGCCCTTAAGCTTATGCCTTTTAATGGACAAAGAAATCCGGAGCATGAAAAAGAAGCTCCCGGAAAATTCCAAGTTACACGCCATAATTGGAACTGGGGTTATCATGAAGATTATCCTCTGTATCCTTATTCCTTCGAGGAGGCTTTACGACTGAGTCCCACATGGTTTAGTGAGCACTATAACCGCTATATGCTCCTCACAATTGTTCCTGAAGGCGAAATGCTCTATAAAAACAACAGTCAGGAGTTTCTGCTCCACGGAAATAATTTGTTGGTGATTCCACAGGGACAAGCCTTTTATTTTCAGACCACTCATAAAGTTTATTACAGAAAGCTTTCTCTTTTCCTGCTTGGAACCAACCTTGCAGCCATCGCGGGCACTCTGGGGCTTAATGAAATGCAAATGATCAGTTTGCCGGATTCCAAAGCATTCATAGAAGAAATGCGTAGAATAGACAGTCTTCTCATTCCCAGTAGACCGGAAGACATGCCTGAGATGTCAGGCATAGTACTTAAGTTGCTTACAAAACTCTCACTATTGCAACGCAGTCAGGAAGATAATTCGCTTATACTAAAGATGGCTCAGGCACGCCTTTCAAGCGACTTCAAACCAGGCTTAAATATAGCAGATATCGCGGCGGAGCTCCGCATCAGTCCAAGCTCTCTTCTTAGGCTTTTCAAGGAAAAGCTGAATATGTCTCCGCGTGACTACAGAATCCGCTGCAAAATCAAACACGCCAAAGAACTGCTTAAAAGCACAAGTCTTTCCAACAAGGAAATTTCATACAGACTTGGCTACTGCAATCAATTTCATTTTTCTAACGAATTCACTCGCAGCACAGGACTTTCTCCCAATCGATACAGAAAACAGCAAAATATTGGCGCAGATATCCCCTAAAACTGGGATAGTTCTTGTGAGGTTTATTGACAGAAATACATAATGAGAGGGCTACGACGATAGGGGATAATTTGAGGTTATTTTCAGGCTGAGAAAATGGTGGAGCATAAGGGACTTGAACCCTTGACCCCCACACTGCCAGTGTGCTAAATTTAGCTTCAAACTTGACAAGTCGTTAGTTTATTGTTAGTTTATAGTGTTTTCTGAGACATGTGCGGACAGAAGCAGACACATCTGGACAAATGCCTGAAAAAAGGAGATACTATATGCCCAAATATCAACGCAGAGCCAAAGGCGGAGGTTCCGTTTTTAAACGTCCCAACGGACATTATTGTGTTCAATATAAAAATCTTGACGGAAAGCTTAAAACAGTCACCCTTAAAGATGAAAAAGGTTTGCCTGTAACCAGTAAGGTCAAAGCAGAAGAATATGCCTCTAAGGAGCTTGAAGATTATTTTAAAATTCTTCATGCCGACACCAAGGAGAAGCATGCTGCTCAAGTTGCCGAGTATCGTGGAATCATCAAGAAAGCAAATCTCAAACTTTCGGACTGTTGGGAGCTTTTCCTTAAGAACACAAGCCGTCCTGATAGTAGCGAAGGCACTCTTGGAAATCATAAATGCCACTGGGACAAGTTTCTCTCGTGGTTGAATGGTACTCATCCGAAATGCAAAATACTTGATGATGTAACAGGAGACATGGCGTCGGAATATTTTGAATACCTCTGGGGAACCAAGGTTTCAGCTGGAACATTTAATTACTACAGGATTTCTCTAAATTTGATCTGCAAAACGCTGGTCAAGAGTTCAAGTAGCGGCAGTAATCCATTCGCTTGTATAACCAAGAAGGCGGATTCCCAGCAGAGTCGCAGCGAATTGACGGAATCCGAAGTCATGAAAGTCCTCAACCTATTTTCTTCTTCAGACTTCAGAATTGACCACAAGGAACAGCTGGAAGTCATGTTTTATCTCGGCGTTTACACCGGTCTCCGCTTGATAGACTGTGCATTGATGGAACACAAAAGCATAAACTATGAACGTAATCTTATAACTACAAGGCCCAGGAAAACAGAAAGAACGACACAGACAATAGTTTCAATACCTATCCATCCGGAATTGCTCAGAATGTTGAATAAAGCATCTGCGTGGAGAAAAAATGACTATCTGCTGCCTGACGTAGCCGACAGATATAATGCAGCTCTGACAAGCGACGATGTTACTACAATTTTCCAGGCAGCCGGATTTGAGACGTCAAAAGCCCTTCCCAATGTCCAAAGGAAGTTGAAGGCCTGCATATACGGATTTCACAGCTTCCGCCATACATTTGTCTCAATCTGCGCCAAAAACAATGTTCCCTTGCCGATAGTCCAGGCGATAGTCGGGCACAACAATCCGGCAATCACACGCCATTACATCCACATGGGCGAAGAAAACCTCAAACAAGCCATTAAAACCCTGCCTGGTCCAGTAAATTCTTCTATTTCCGATCAGGATTCATTGCATGTCATGAAAGCCAAAATCGCCCAGGTCTTAGAATTGCTTGCTGGAAAGCATGATTTAACTGAAAGAGAAAAGCACATCCAGAAAGTATTACGTTAAAAACGCACAGGAGCACTTTTACCATGTTTCATGTTGCTCCTCCTGCATTATACTCTTATTAACATTGTCCCGTTTCCGGGGACAACCGCAGTATCATTATCTTGAACATCAGGACTATATCAAACGCTTTTCTGGCTACATGATTTATTATTCCTTGCTACGCAGCTTTTCAAGATTAGGACTTCTGCCACGGCCCCCCAGCGCGCATTCAGCCTGGCAAGCACCTCTTCGCATCTTGCCTGCTTCCCAAGTCGAAAATCCTTATCAAAACCTTTTATGCTCTTCTTCAGGAATATAGCTCTTTAACTTGATATCCACCATTTTTTTACCCGTTTCCAAATATTTTTAGGTAATCTGTCATATTTATTGGAATTATGCATCGACTCTTGTGGTAATTCTATCTTCTTCGGTTGCGCTGGCAACCAAATAACGTTGTTATTCCTTATAAAATAGTGAGAGTGACACTTAAAGCTCCAGTTTCCGATAGAGGGATGTAAAGAAATACTTTCTCCATCAAAAAGCAACGACCAATCAGACGGACTAAGAGGGGTAACTACTTCGCTACCACATCCACAACAGCATTTATGTACGGCGGTTGCATATTCTATTGAGATATAGATATACCCTTCTTTTATATTTTCGGGGATGAATTCGACGAATTCAAATTTTAAATGGCTATTGCGCCTCATATTGCTCCTGGTTGGAAATATTATTGCCATCAATAGTATACGTGCTGTGATGTTCGTGTTCCAAATCGTGGTAAAACCCATATAATTTTTTCCACTTTATCACAGCCAAAACGGCATTCAATGCATTCAGGTCTGCAATTTGAATATTATTTGAATACTCGTTTTCGATCTCATCATCGGAAAAGGGGATTCTTGTTTCTATATGATCATTTTTTTGTTGCGTTCCTATTGTTACACGAAGAATTCCAGTCAATGCGTTATCGACAATGTGAACCCCCAATCCTACATCAACAAATGGGACACCAAATTCAGCCAACTTGGAAATAATCATTTTTTTTATGCTACCACGATCAAGGCAGAGAAAGACAAAATTCATTTCACGCAGTTTCTCTACATTATTGGAATCAATAAAAAATTCGTGTTCAATAATATTGCGGTGCATTTTAGAATATATGCCTTTAAAATAGGAAGCTTTGGTTGGCCTTGTCTCTAGTTCGGCTAAAGATGGTGCGCCTGGTGCTCGAAACGCATTATGTTGAAAAAAGGTGTCTCCATCAAATAGATGGATTGTTTTTATCGACGTTTTCGCAATCAGATCCAAAACATATGAGCCCGAGCCACCTAGGCCAATGATTGCAACATTACCCAATGCCAGTTTTTTTGAAATAAGATCAATCTCGGCTCTACTGGTAGCTGTATCATAATAATTGAATACGGATACCTCTTCTACGTCGGTGACTGGATTGAAATTCTGTGCGGTTATTCCAGGAGAAATAGCCTGAGCGTGCCTCGATATGTGAGACACATATGTTGTCATCTTATGGTAATAATCCGCATATGAGTTTTGCGGAAGTACAGGTTTGGCCGAAAACATATGGTCAATTATGATCCCGTCGGCTAATTGCTGCCGATTGCTGTTATTCAGAATTTCTCGAAGCGGAGAACCATCTGGATGACAGGGACATTCCCCTATGAAATAGGCTACATGGTCTTCAGGCTTGGTAGTCCGATCGCCTGCCAATATCAACTTTGAGACAATAATTCCGAGCTTCACTTCTCTCTGAAAATTGACATACGGAACATCATTGACGAGTAAGAACGCGGACTTAATTTTGATGCAATAGCCCTCATCCCGAAGTTTCTTTAAGTCGTTACTACGATTTATTAGTTGCTGTGACATTGAAAATCATTCCTTTTTTTATTAGAATTATTGAGCCCTGCTGCATCTCTCCTTCGGGATTGTTCACCGGACCGCGTCTGTAAGTAATGGTATATGAAATGTTTGGCCCCACCGGTGCGGATTCAAAGGCAAGGTGAACTATTTCATCAAAAGAAAGCTGTTTCTTATTAACTTCTCGCGGACGAGCATTTACGATGATTGAAATTTTGAGTGAAGCGATTTTTAGACGTTCAAGTCCTTGTTCGTCTAGTTTGATAAATTCAACATCCTCGATGTGCTGATCAGGAATGTCTTTGCGTTCAAGTATCACTTCGACATCTTCATTTTCTTTCCCTAAAAGACGTTTGACGTTAAGACCAGTAATACGCGGCAACGGCCACTCCATGTCAAGTCCATCGATAACAAAACGATAGGTCTCGCTGCCTTTTATAACAAAAATTTTTGCAGGAGAGCTGAGATCAATCAATTCGTCAAGACGAATTGTCTCAAGTTCAAACGATTCCATCCACTGCAGAATGACGAATTCTTCGGCAGGATGAACTCCGAATTTTCTTGCGACTTGTAGTCCCGTCACTTTACGGTCCGGAAAGTATTCTTCCCTGAAGTTAAAGCTTTCATCTGAAATCTGTGCCAGAAATTTGTCCTGTCCATGGCACTCTTGTTTGTTGGGTTCTGAATCTTGGCTCATCTTAAACATACTCCTTGGGCATCTATGCCTTTTATTATTGACATCCTTGAAATTATTAGTTTCTCGTCTTCATTAGTAAAAAACAGATAACTTTTAATTTTCTGGGAATCTTTTCCCAGATTTTTCAACTTTTTCTGTTTTTATTACGTGGAGGGGAATAAATGACGTTTGAAGAATTGAAGAAAATATCCGAGGAAGAATGGTCGCTGGCATCGTTGGCGGTTTTACGTTTTTTGAAAAAACGGAGTGGTTTGACTCCTGAACGCATGGTGTCAGAAGGGAAGACAATTGAAGACATCGTTTGCGAATCCATAATGGACTTGATTACTGGAAAAAGAGAATTCAATCCAGAGAAAAGTTTATTAGACAATCTACGCCTAATTGCAATGAGCAAGTTTAATTGGTTGTTTTCGTCGTCAGATTATCGTAAACGTATTCTAGGAGACCCGTCCGATGAAGAACACGAAATGATAGTGAACGAGGATCACTGTCAGATGGATCCGTATCATTCAATTGATTATGATTTTTTCCTTCAGGAATTGAAAAAAGAAATTGCTGAAGACGAAGAGCTCGGATTGGTTTTGATGGCTATTGAGGATGATGGTGAAAAAAAATCGGCGAAAATCGGCGAAATTACCGGCATCGATGTTAAACGAGTATATGAGCTGAGACGAAAACTTGGGGATAAGGCCCAAAAGGTACAGCGAAGGATATTAAGCAATAAAACTTTAATGAGCCAGGTGGACAAATGAAAAATACTTCGCAAAAAAAAGTTGAGCGTCTACTTGATTTTATCTGCGAGGATCAAGGTTTAAGCGATGGACAAATTAAAAATGATCTTATTGCCGATGGCGTCAATGTAGAGAGATTTCTTGCTCGTGTACAACAAACGGTGAGACTGGGAATGCAAGCAAGAATACGGGAGAACATTGTACAACAACAAGAAGCTCAACCGGGGAAACATCATGCGATTATCAAAGATATCGCCTATTGGCCGCGTAATAAGTGTCTTGAATTCATAGAGACTATAAGGAACGGAGGCGCTTGCTGCGATATAGGGCAACAGCGGGTGGCAATAGCATTTCGCAATAAACAACAAGACCAAGAAGCGTCTGATGATGAATTGCGGTCTTGCATCAAAGATATACTTTCTTTGCGTGATAATGATGAAAACTAAT
>JAKJHH010000003.1:48053-55329 GCA_022703965.1 Verrucomicrobiota bacterium | reverse complement strand
GATTCTTTGTTCTTTTCTATTCATGGCTAGCGCTTAAGCTGAAGGCACTACCCGTTAAATCTTCCTCAAATAGCATCTGCTTCTTAAAAATTTTCGTGGACTTCGTGCGCTTCGTGGTTTAAATCCCACTCATGATAAAGGAGACTGACGCATTACCTGAGTTAGTGCAGCTGAAAAGATAAAAAAGTTGCATTTGTAAAAAAAACTGTTATAATATTGGGAACGTTCCCAAAAAGAATTCGCGGAGATGGACTCTTGAAAAAGAACAGCGGAAAAGAAACTTTGAGCATAATCAGGCTCGCGGAACTGACAGGCATATCGAAAAGCACGATAAGCCGCGTCGTTACCAAACATCCGTCTGTTTCTGAAAAAACACGCGAAAAAGTTGAAAAAGCCATAGAAAAATACGGTTATGTACCAAGTATATCCGGACGCAGTCTTGCGGGAGCTAAAACAGGAATCATCGGCCTCATAAGTCCTTACATCGCCAGTGGATATGCTGCGGAAGTCATATCGGGAGCCACAGCCGAAGCACGCAGTCAGGGAGCACACATTCTTTGCAGCGCCTCGCATAACGAATCCGATTACCTTGAACTTCTGCGCGACATGAGCCGCTGGCGCATGATGGACGGGATTCTTCTTATTGCGCCACCTGATCTGATCTACAAGGAGAAAAGGCCTGAAAATACGCCGCAACTCGTGATCTGCTCCTCAAAACCGGCTCCGAAAGCTGATACGTCATGGAAAGAACTCGACACGGTAACCGTAGCAAACAGGAAGTATCAGACTGAACTGCTTGAGAAATTTTATGAGTCCGGCTGCCGTTCCTTCATTTATTTCAGCGGCGACGATCAAAATTATGACGCTCATGAACGTTTTGGAGCATTCAAAAGTTTTGTCGAGGAAAAGAAGCTCAAATGGACTTCAGCACGAGGCAGCTACAACGGCTATGAAATGATGTCGGCTATGAAGGTAGAAAAGCTGCCGGACGCAATAATCTGCTTCAATGACCAAATCGCCTGCGGAGTATATCAGTATCTGAAGGAAAAAGGACTCGACAACAAGATAAAACTTTCGGGTTTCGACGGAGATCCTTCCTCGGAAACCTACAAATTCAGTACAGTTGAAGTCCCCTTACTCCAGATAGGAAAAACTGGAGTACAAAGGCTTTTTGAAAGAATCAATGGATATAATGAAGCTAAAAGAGAAGATATAATCGAACTTAAAGTAAGAATATGAAAGGAAAAAGAACTATGAAAAAAGAATTCCCGAAAAAGTTTTTCTGGGGTGCTGCCACAGCCAGCTATCAGATTGAAGGCGCATGGAAACAGGACGGCAAGGGCGAATCAGTATGGGATATGTTCAGTCATACACCGGGCAAAGTCTACAATGAAAACAACGGAGACGTAGCCTGCGATCACTACAACCGCTTCAAGGAAGACGTCAAGATCATGAAGGAAATCGGCCTTCAGACTTACCGCCTTTCCCTTTCTTGGCCGAGAATCATGCCGGACGGAACAGGCGCAGTCAACAAAAAGGGTCTTGAGTTCTACAGCAAGCTCATTGATGAACTCCTTAAAGCCGGAATCACACCTTGGGTAACACTTTTCCACTGGGATTATCCGCTCGAACTCTACAAAAAAGGCGGCTGGCTCAGCCCTGAATCTCCCGAATGGTTTGCGAAATACGCAGAAGTCGTTGTAAAGAAACTCGGCGACCGCGTAAGCAACTGGATGACCGTCAATGAGCCTCAGTGCTATATCGGGCTCGGACTCCTCACTGGAATACACGCTCCCGGCGACAAACTTCCGTTCAGAATGTATCTTCAGGCAGCCCACAACGCGCTGCTGGGACACGGCAGAGCAGTTCAGGTCATCCGCGAACACGCTAAGCTTAAGCCGAATGTCGGCTGGGCTCCTGTCGGCGGACACACCCTTCCGGCCACAGACTCAAAAAAGGATGTCGAAGCTGCGCGTAAAGCGACATTCTCGGTAACGTCACAGAACGCCTGGCACAGCGCGTGGTGGTTTGATCCGGTATTTTTCGGCAAGTATCCGGAAGACGGAGTCGAGCTTTATAAGGACATAATGCCTGTAATCGGCAAGAACGACATGAAGATCATCAGCGAGAAAATCGACTTCCTCGGACTCAATATCTACGGAGCCGGAACCGTCAAGGCAAATGCAGCGGCAAAAGACGGCAGAGAAGAAATCAAAGCCTACGACGGACATCCGCTCACGCTGATTCACTGGAACGTCACACCCGGCGCTCTCTACTGGGGTCCGAAGTTCTTCTACGAACGTTATAAGACACCTATTGTCATCACCGAAAACGGACTCTCGAATCCTGACTGGGTCGCTCTCGACGGCAAGGTGCATGATCCGCAGAGAATCGACTTTACTCACAGATATCTCCAGAACCTCAAGAACGCCGTCAGCGAAGGAGTGGATGTCAAAGGCTACTTCCACTGGTCGCTCATGGACAACTTTGAGTGGGCGGAAGGCTACAAGCATCGCTTCGGCATGGTGCATGTCGACTTCCCGACAGGCAAGCGTACAATCAAGGATTCCGCTTACTGGTACAGAGAAGTAATCAAGTCAAACGGCTCTATAATCTGAGCTTTCTGACTATGATCCGGCAAAGTCCGCCATCCGGCGGACTTTTTTTTTGAGGCTGTCACTGTATATTATAAACTCCTGAAACAAAACAGATCAAGGAGAAATAAATTTATGTCAGGCGGCGGCGGAGTCCCGGTTCATCCGGCCTCACATAACAAGACACATAAAATCATCGGGCTCACAATCGCGATCTTCGCGGTAATTCTTTCTATTGCAACCGCACTCTGCAAGAAGGCGGAAGTAGAAGAGGTCATATGCAAAGTGGAGTCCTCGAATTCCTGGGCTCACTATCAGGCAAAAAAACTGCGTCAGTCCTTTATGGAAGTGAGCGCGGAACAGCTTGGGCTCAACAAGGCAACAGTTCCGCAGGATAAGCAGGACAAAGTAAATGCGCTGCTCAAAAAGTACAGCGACAACGCCGAGCGCTACAAGGGAGAACTTGAAGAGATCAGTCACAAGGCTAAAGAGGCGGAACATGAAGAGAAACTTGTTGCTCACCGCGCTAAACTTTACAGCTTCAGCGAAATTCTTCTTCAGATTTCCATAATTCTCTGCTCGATAACTCTGCTGACAGAGTCTACTATATACACAAAGTTCGGAGTAGGCCTTGCCATAGCGGGAGCCGCAATGACGGCTTATGCGTTCTTCAGCAACCCGGCATGGCATGAGATACTGAAACTCTCATCACACTGACAAAACAATAAAAAAGGGGGAGAAACGACATGGCCGGAAATGACAGAGAAGGCATAATCAGAGAATTCCGGAACTCCCCTTCCGAATTCATAAGTTTTCTGATTCAGAACAAACTTCTCGCAGGAGACATACGCAAAATCCTCTGCGAGGAAATACTGGAGACCCCTGAAAGTCCGGCCTCGAAAATGGCCTCGTACCTTCCTTTTATGCCGAATATCGTCAGTCTTGTTTCAACGGATGGCTGCTGCAATCTTGCCTGCCGGATGTGCGGTGGCAGCAAGGGAAAACTCGAATACATATCGAAAGAGAAACTGGCCTTGATTCTGAAGCATATTCCGACAACGGAGCTCCTTACTTTCGTTGCCGGAAACAGCGAACCTCTGATGAATCCCGACTTCAAGGAAAACCTTAAAATTCTGGCAGATCATTTCGTCAATTACTCACTGGTTACAAACGGACATCTCCTCAAAGACGATATTATCGAGGCGCTAGTAAATTATCCGCTGAATGGCGACTTCAATGTCTCACTTGATGCCGTTAAAGCCGAGACCTACAGGAATATACGCGGAACCTCCATAGACAAGGTCATGGAGAATCTGCAAAAGCTACATAAAGTTCGCTTGAAAAGCGGCAGGAACAATATGTTCGTATCATTGCTCATGGTAGGAATGGAAGATAATATCGCAGAGCTGCCGGACTTCATAAAACTCGCCTCGGAACTTGGTGCATACAGAGTCAAAGTAGACAGTATGGAAGGCTCGTTCAAACCGGGCAATTTTACTGAAAATCCGAAATGGCGTTCATATATAGAGGAATCTATCAGAATCGCAGATGAACTCAAAATAAATCTGATCATCCCGGCAGAAGCTCGTCCAATCGTGAAAACGGCGGAAAACTCAGGGACGAAGGAACAGAAAGCCGGAAAAGAAACACTGAGGTGTCCAAGCTTCAACTCACTTCACATAAATATAAATGGAGATATCCATCCCTGCTGCCACACCATGCAAGTTAAGCTCGGAAACATCTTTAGTGCTCCGCTCTACAGCAACAGCAAATATATAAACGCCAGAAAAAGCAATGCCGAAGGACGCATATTCTCTGCCTGCAAAACAGTTAAAAATTGCAGTCTTGTAAATCAGCTTTCAGACTCGGGCGAAACCGAACGCAGACTCATCTGATTTTCTCTGTACTTTCCGGGACTCAGATTTACGAGTTCGCGGAAACGTCTCACAAAATGAACATAATTGCGAAATCCGCACTGTTCAGAAATCTGTTTTACGCTCAGACTTGAAGATTCAAGCAGATGGCGTGCAAGCTCCATTCGGCGTTCAGTAAGATACGCATGAAAACTGCGTCCGGACATCCTTGTAAAAAGCTGAGACAGGTATGAAGGATTGAGTTCAAAACGAGCAGCGACTGAATCACGGTCAATATCCTCGTCAAGCGCGTTTTCCAGATAGCGGACAATCTGGCGGAACGTATAGTCCATCCTCCCCTGTCCCGAAACGGTCACAACCTGCAGCTCTTTATGTGCCATCGCAGCAAGGGGATTGACAAGGCGCAGAGCCGAATCATAGTCCTCCTCTCTGGAAAGCGCTGTCATGGATTGCAAGGTCGAGCGTAAGGCTTCGGAAGGTGGTCGATCTGTATGAAAAAATGAGTTCGTCATAATTCCATCCTTCACAACATAATAAGAGATGCGCAGGTAATCTGTCCTTGCAACAATACAGAGCAACTCATGATCCGTATTCCAAGTCTGAAGCTCCCATGAATCAGGAATACTGAACTGCACATCTCCTGCTCTGAAATCTATAGGCGTTACACCACTCTTGAGGGGGAGAGTAATAAGCTTTGAACCGGAAAGAAGAGTATTCACACGCAAGACGGATATACAGGTAGCTCCCTGAGGAGCCGAAGCACCGATATGTCCGAAATAAATACGCTTCAGGCTCAGATTGTCCCTGAGGTAAGCAAGACGGTCCGACATCAATTCATGAGCATCCATAAATATAACAATCAGTATATATATAGTTATTTTTCAATATTACATTCAAGTCAACATTCAGTATATAATGAATATATCGCAAGAAGATGATATAACAAACATACCAAGACATGGAGTCAAAATGAATACAGCAAGCGATCCGGCAATGCAGGCATATCCAGTCAGCACGGCGTCGGAAAGGCACATGACAAGAAATCGTGAATTTCAGGGAATTCCGGGCATAGAAAAGACCAAAGGAGGCCGCCTCTGGGCAGTCTGGTACACAGGCGGAAAAGGCGAAGGCCCGGATAATTTCGTTGTCCTTGTCAAAAGCGACGATGGCGGACAAAGCTGGTTAAAAGAGCCCTTGTATGTAGTCGATCCTCCGGGAAAGACCAGAGCTTTCGATTCGACTCTCTGGCTTGATCCGGCAGGAAAGCTCTGGCTTTTCTGGGCTCAGAATTTTTCACCGGAACTCTGGAAGATATCCGACGGCAAGGGTGGAGTCTGGGCGGCGGTCTGCGAAAATCCTGACGCTGAAAATCTTGTATGGAGCCATCCCCGCCGCATTGCAAACGGCATCATGATGAACAAGCCGATTGTCCTTTCAAGCGGAGAATGGCTGCTTCCAACAGCGGTCTGGGCGGACGGACGCGGCGGCATCCCGCTGCCCGAAGAAGTCAAAGACGAATGTTCGACCAATGTGACAATCAGCCGAGACAATGGCAAGACCTTCCAGCTTCACGGACGCATGGACATCCCGGAGCGCTGGTTCGACGAACATATGCTTGTTGAACTCAAAGATGGACGCATCATGTGTCTGGTCAGAACTCAATACGGCATTGCACAGTCCTTCTCATCAGATAAAGGAAAGACCTGGACAAAAGGAGAAGATTCGGGAATCTACGGTCCCAACTCAAGATTCTTTATCAGCCGCTGTAAATCAGGACGTCTCCTTTTAGTCAATCATCCGAGACCTGAAGGCAAAGAAGATAAAGACTACAGAGTTCGCGAAAAGCTCACCGCATATCTTTCCGATGACGACGGAAAAAGCTGGAAAGGCGGTCTGCTTCTCGACGAAAGACAGGGAGTGTCCTATCCCGACGGCACAATTCTGGATGACGGCAGCATTGTCATCATCTACGACTGGGAACGCTGCAAGGAAGGCGATATTCTAGCGGCGAGATTCACAGAAGAAGAAGTCCTTGCCGGAAAAATCAGCAAGAGCAAAAGCTATCTAAAGAAACTGATAAGCCACACAGGCGGTCTAAAAAACTAAAGTCACAGCAGGTAAACAAGGGAAAGAAGATCGCTCTTCCATCGCTCGGCGGGCAGGAATGAATTCCTGCACTCTGTTAAAATGCTTCGCATTTTATATGAGATAGAACTGAAGCCGTGTATAAATCTGCGGAGAAAAAGTTACAGTCTCCGCAGATTTTTCTGTAATATTTCCTGATCCTCGTCGGTATTATATGTAAAGCGTTGACAGCCGGAGGATATGAAAATGAAAGCATCACTCGCAAAACTCGGAATTATCTGCCTGACAGCGGCAGGAACAGGACTTTTCGCAGCAGACACATCAAGCACAACAGACAGTCAGGCAGAAAGCTGGAAGGCTTCAAATACAACAACACTCTCGAACGGAACCGTTGTGACAGTAAACAGCGACGGAACTGCAACAAAAACCGAGACAGGCAGTGAATATCAGATCAAAAGAGAAGGCAGCACAAGCAACGGCAAAAGCTGGACAACCGATGTCAACGGAACAGTAACAAAGACCGAAACAGGAAAAAGCTGGGAAGCAAGCAGCACTACAACAGGCGCAAACGGCAAGACATCAACAGCCGATATCAATGGAAGCGTAACCCACAACGAGGACGGAACAACAACAGTCGAACGCGATGTAACACGTACCCTTCCCAACGGCGAAACCGTCACAAAAGAGGCCACATCCACCATCACAAAAACAGAAACCGGAGCC
>JAKJHH010000003.1:36540-48043 GCA_022703965.1 Verrucomicrobiota bacterium | reverse complement strand
GACAAAACAACGACGGTGACTAAAAACGGCGACGGCACTGCATCGACAAGCACCACTGGGAAGGTGCAGACCGCAAACGGCAAAGAAGTCGATATTTCAGGAACAGGCACAGTGTCAAAGACCGAAAACGGTGTCACAAACAACAAATCCACCACTTACACCGGAGCCGACGGCAAATCAGCGACAGCCGACAAGTCCGCAACAACAAGCGCTCAAGACGGACAAGTCACGAGAAACGTAAACAGATCGGCCTCGAAAAACAGCTCCGACAGCACAGGAACAAGCAGTTCATCTACAAGCGCAGGCACGACAACTTCAACTGAAAAATCCTCATCAAAGACCGGCGCAAGCATCGCATCCAGCGACAGTAAAGCAGATGACAATAGCACAGGCACATCCAGAAGAGACAGAATCGCCAAGATGAAGGAAAGCAGAACTGTAAAAAGCGGACTCAAAAACGACGATTCAGATAACAGTTCAAAACGTGAAAAGATCGACAGGGAACGTCCGGACAGAGAAAAACCTGACCGCGAACGTCCCTCGAGGGAGCGGGGAAACAGAGCCGGGGCCCGCGGCTAAAAAAATCGGACCACCCTTACACTAAGACCGTCTGAGCCTCCTCAGCGGTCTTTTTTTGTGTGGACTCAGACTGAACCGAGATTCTGGCGCTCGGCCATTTCGCGGAAACGTCCTTTTGCATTGTAAAGTTCTTCGTAAGAGCCTGATTCCACAATGCGACCTTCATCAAGGACAAATATCATGTCGCAGTTTCTGATAGTTGAAAGTCTGTGGGCAATGATAACAACAGTTTGACGTCCATGCAAAGCATCAATGCTCTGACGAATGATTTCCTCGGTCTCTGAATCCAGTGCGCTGGTGGCTTCGTCGAGAATGAGAAGTCGGCTGTCGCGCAGAATCTCACGGGCAATAGTAATACGCTGACGCTGACCGCCGGAAAGTACAATTCCTTTATCGCCGAGCATTGAATCATAGCCGTTTTCCATCTTGAGAATAAACTCATCGGCACGGGCTTTTTTCGCAGCATCCTTGATCTGCTCAAAAGTTATATTGCGGTTCCAGAGAGAAATATTTGAAGCCGCGCTGTCATTGAAAATCACAGGCTCCTGAGTAACATATCCGATACTGGAACGCAAAGCGGCGATGTCAAGATCTTTGTAGTCGACGGAAAAGAGACTTACTTTACCGTCCTGAGGGACAAGGAGTCCGGCAAGCATATTGACTATAGTCGATTTTCCCGAACCTGAACCTCCGACAAAGGCAACCGTAGTAAAAGGCCTGATCTCAAGAGAAAGCTTGTTGAGAACAGGCTTAGAGGAATTCCTGTATGTGAAGGAAACATCCTTGAATTCAATGGAGCCCGAGAAATTGGGTTTGACAGTTCCATTCCATTTTTCCTGTTCGGCACAAAGTTCCTTGTCCAGTTCCTCGTAAATGGTGATGGAACCGGCGGCATATAGGAATTTCTGATAAGCGGTAGGAACGACAATCCCCTTCTGATAGGCCATGTAGAGGAAGGCCATCAACATAAGCGCGTCCTGAATCGACACGTTAAAATAGCTGATCTGAATGTAGAGTATAAGGTAAATGTAAAGTATTGCGCATGGGAGCACGGCATCGCTGGAAAAACTGTTCCAGAGAGCAATGCGTCTCAGGCAATAGCAATATTTACCGATGCTATCCTTCAATTTGTCAATGACGGAAGCGGAGGAGTTCGTGGACTTGAGGTACTTATAATTTGAGAGAATCTGAATCAGGATGTCGCCAAGATCGCCAAGCGTTCTGGAATTCATGATGGAAAAATGTTTGCTCTTTCTGTTTACCAGCTTCATGAAAGGCAGGTAAACAATGCCTCCGGCGACAGCCATAAGTGCCATTTTCCAGTTGATGACAAAGGGCATTCCGAGGAAGAGAACCGCAAAAAAGAAGCCGGTTATGATGGTCCCGAAGAAACCGAAAGCGTTGATGACACCGAGCATCTGCTGCTGAAGAGCATTGACAAGATGTCCGGTATTCTTGGACGCGTAATACTCATAGTTGGCATCAAAAAGACGTCTGACAGTCTTTACCTGAAGTCCGGCAAAGAGATCCGTTTCGATCTTGGCCACAACAAGTTTAGAGATAAGAAGCGCAAGCCCGCCACAGAGAAAGAGCGATGCGCTGACGCAAAGCATTACCAGAAGCTGAGTATTCCTGTCGCTGATCTGAAGAAGATTGAAGCCCCACTGGACAGTCTGAATTATTCTATTGCTCTTGACATCCAGATTGCTGAAATTCAGGACAGGAAGCATGGAAGCCATGGCCAGCCCTTGAGCCCCCGCTGCGGCAGCGGTAATTAAAACGAGCAGAAGAATTCTGGCTCCCGCGAGTCGAAAATAAAACATGAAGTATCTGAAAAAATCCATGCTGAAAATCCTTAACAAATTAAGACAATAAAGCTATCATGCCGAAAGATCAAATCAAGCGCAGGATAAATCAGTGCGAGGTCTTTGAGCTGGCGACTTTGACTTTTTTGGACGGTTCTTCCTCAGGGATATAATCCGGAGGAACATTAAGGTACTTAAGGGTACGTTCGGAAATAGCCTTGAAGTATGGACCTGCCACAGTACCGCCGTAATGTGCGCCCTGCGGCTCATCAGCAGTCACGAGCAGAACAAAGGAAGGCTTATCGGCAGGAACAAAACCTACGAAAGTGGCAAAGTACTGACTATGTGAATAGGCACCGTTGACAAACTTCTGGGAAGTACCTGTCTTTCCGGCGACATAGTATCCTTTGACATCCGCGGAGACGGCAGTACCGCCTTCCTCGGTCACTTTCTTCATCATTTCGACCATTTTCTTATGTGTATCGCCGTTCCGGAAAATTGAAGTAGTTTCATGTATCGGATACTGACGGATAATCCCTGTTCCGGGATTTTCAATTTTGTCTACTATTCTCAACTTGGGAAGATGTCCGCCATTGGCCAGAGCGCAATATGCACGGACAAGCTGAAGAGGAGAGACAGCGATGCCCTGTCCGATGGGGAAACGAGATATTGAAAGGGTATCCCATTTCTTCAGAGGCCTGAAAATGCCTGAGGTTTCAGGCTGAAGCGGAATACCCGTTTTTTCACCGAAGCCGAATTTTTTGAGAATATCATAAACATTTTTATCTCCCATGAGAAGGGCAATTTTGGCAGTGCCTATATTACTGGACTTCTGGATGATTTCAGTAACGGTAAGCATGCCGAGCGGATGGGAGTCTCTGAGGATTTTTCCTCCGAAAAGCCAGCGTCCCTTTTCACAGTCGAATCTGGTATCGGGACCGACAACGCCCATGTCGATGGCTCCTGAAACGGCAAAGGGCTTCATTGTTGAGCCGGGCTCAAAAATATCTTCCGTGATGCGGTTACGCCAGGCATCAGGATTCATTGCGGTACGTTCATTCGGATTGAATGTAGGTCTCTGCGCAACGGCGATGATGTTGCCGGTATAAGGATCAGCCATTATAGCGTAGGCGGCACGCGGATTGAATTTAGCGACAAGATTATCCAGTTCCTCTTCAAGAATAGCCTGAATCGGTTCACGAATAGTGAGATATATGTTCAATCCGTCCTTCACGTCCTTGATGACGTCGCTTTTTCCGTATGAAAGCGGAATTCCGTCACGGGCGCGTTCATATTCGGAAATGCCGGAACTGGAGGAAATAGGCTGATTGAAAAATCTTTCAATTCCGATGACGGCAACAGCCTTGTCCTTGTCTATGTTTGTGAATCCAAGAATGTTGGCGAGAAGCTGATTTTTCGGATAAGTACGCTTAGTGGTATCCCTGAAGCTGATACCTTTAAATTTCATTTTTTCGCAGTCTTTTTTAAGCTGTTCAGCTATTTCGAAATCGACTTTTGTTTCAATTACTGCGAATTTACGGGGAAGTTCAACATCAACGCCTTCTTCATTCTTTGTCGTATAGGTTTTGACTATAAGTCGATTGTAGATTTTAGCGGGATCCATCTTCAGAATTTTCCCGAAATGTTCGGAGATACGTCTGCATTCTTCGGCGTTCCCGACAATCTGAGGATCGGCGCAGATGTCAGAACAAGGGACATTACCGACAAGAAGATTACCGTCCCGGTCATATATTTCGCCGCGCTTGCCTGTTGCGGTTTTTACTGCGGTATACTTGTTCTTGGCTTTTCCGTAAAGCTCATCATGGCGGACGATCTGGACAGTGTAAAGCTGTATTCCAAGATATGTAAAGACAAGAATAAAGAAAATGGCAGTAATCTTCATTCTAATGCTGATGTCATCGTACCTTGTCACGGCAAAGCATCCTTACATTCTTGATATTTTTGATGAAGAAGAATTCTGAGTCGTTCTGGCAGGAGATTTTCTGGAAACAGGCAAAACAGTCTCCGGAGCGACGACAGCCGAAGCCATACCGCTGCCTCCATATCCCTTAGGACCGATGATGTTGATGCTGCGAATCTGATCCGAAGTAGCGGGACGCAGGGCAAGATTGTAATCCTTGATGCGTCCACCTACATACGCCCAGGAGCTGAGTCGCTCTTTTTCTATCTTGAGATTGGCAATTTCTCTATTGAGTTTGTGTATTTTAAGCTGTATTGCACTGGCTTCGCGATTAAGCTCTTCAGCCTTCTCATTCAAATATATTCTATAGGTGATGATACCGAAGAATCCTGCGGCGAAAAGGAGAAATTTGAACGCGAACGGAACAAAGAAGGACTTCCCGCCGGAAATCATGATCTTCTTTTTCTGCTCAGGAGGCCTGAGACTTTTCGTAAACGAGTTCATTTTGCTTTTCTCTTTTCAGTCAAAATTCAATTTTTCTGTTTCAAAGCCGTTCAGCGACTCTCAATTTTGCCGGAGCGCTTCTCGGATTCATTTCCAATTCTTTATCCGACGCGGTGGCCGGCTTCTTATTAATCAGCTTCAGTCTCGGAAGATGTCCGCATCTGCACACCGGAAGTCCCGGCGGACAAAGGCATTCAGTCGATTCCAGCCTGAAAAAGTTCTTCACAATTCTGTCTTCGAGGGAATGGAAACTTATTATTCCAATCCTTCCGCCCTTTCTCAGGAGCGGGATCGCGCCTTTCAGCGCTCTTTCAAGTTCTCCGAGTTCGTCGTTGACGGCAATTCTCAGAGCCTGAAAGCAGAGAGTAGGAGCAGGCAGAGTCTTCTTTCCCGGAATCTTCGGCATAACCTTGTCACAGATTTCTGCCAGATCCGCGGTAGAGACCAGCGGACGGATTTCCCTCTGCTCCACAATCGCAGCCGCAAGCTTACGACTTTTTTCGACCTCTCCATATTCGCGGAAAATCCGCTCAAGCTCCCCGTAAGGAGCACTGTTAACTAAACGGCTGGCGGTGCCGGGAGACCGTTTATCCATTCGCATGTCCAGAGGGCCGTCCTGGCGGAATGTGAATCCACGCTGCGGATTATCAATCTGCATCGAGGACACTCCTACATCCAGCAGGATCATGTCGACTTCGGCCCACCCAGCTTCAGCCGCATAATCAGCAAGACTACCAAAACCGCCTCTCACGAGACGTATGCGATCGGAAGCGAATGCTAAAACCTTTTGCGCGCCGGAAAGAGCCTCGCCATCCCGATCAATACCCAGCAGTTCCGCCGAGCTGTATTTCTTAAGCATTAAAGAGCTGTGTCCGCCGAGCCCGAGAGTTCCGTCAATTATTCTCTTCACTTCGCCCGACGGGGAGAGCAGTTCAAGCACCTCATCCGCCAGAACCGGTATATGCCCGAATTCCGGACTGTCAACACTGCTCATTTTTATGTCATTTCTACCGAAGACACTGTCTTCAGTTTTTATTTTCTGTTATTTTCTGTACTTCATCGAAGAAGTTTTCATCCGAACCGAGGAACGCGTTATAGTTTTCCGGCGACCAGATCTGGATATGCCAGAACGATCCGACAAGCATCACTTTTTCACTCAGTCCCGCATAATCCAGAAGCTTCTGGGAAATCTGAATTCTTCCCTGTTTGTCGCAGAAACATTCCTGCGCTCTGGAACCAAGTATCGCAAGGGCTCTGGTTTCTTCCGCGTTGGCAAAGGAAACTTTTTTAGCCTTACTCAAAAAAACTTCGCTGAATGTCGCAAAGGGAATGATCTGCAAGGATTTATTTCGCGCCGGAAGAATTACAAAACGTCCTTCCTCCTCCTTGCTTCTCCAGTTTTTAGGCACAGCGATACGCCGCTGAGAATCGAGAGAATGCTCGAACTCACCGAGAAAGCAGTACTCCTGCGAAAGAATTTGACCGGTAACTTCTTCCACTTTTTCCACCTTTTTGCCCCTTACTACCCCTAATTTAGACATTTTTTCACCTAAGTCAAGAACTTTTCAAGAAATCTGAGAGAATTTTTTCAACCTTAAAAACAGACAAAGCAGAGCTACAAGACATTACTTATTAACAAGTTAACAAGATAGACATTTTCAAGATTTTGAAGCGACACAATATTTTTCATAAAAAAACGTTTTATTTATTGCAGGAATAAAAAGCGGCAGGACTTCCTTATTCTTTAAATGCGGGAGCTGGCAATCCTCCGGAAAAAGTCTATAATAATACGCAGTTTGCAGAAATAAGGAGATGCGGAGATGACAAGTTTAAAAAAGAACGCAACACTGGCAGGCCTAGCTCTGCTTATAGCTTTCTCGTTTTTTCTCTCCGCTCATCTGGCGGCTGAAGCCCGTATAAAATTCAAAGAAGTTGATGCCGTATCAAAACCGGAATATCTCCAGCGAAAAGGAGAACTCTGGAAAGCTCAGGGACGTCTGGTCGGCACCATAGAAAATGCGCCTGACAGCTTCACCATCGTCTTTATTCATAAAGTTAAGAACACAAGTCTGGAAAGCAAACACAACGGACACCTCTCCGTCTATGAAAGCATATGGCTCGTGCCCGGAAAATATGAAGTGCATATCAAGGCGGACGGATTTGAAACATACCGAGTCAGAGAACTTGAAATAAAACAGGGCTGCGACTGCATCATGAACATCACATTCGGCAAGAAGGTTTATGACAGACCTGCCTGATAAAATCTCTTCGGATTCACTCATTGAAAATAAGCAGGACAGAATGCTCCTGCTGATATTTTTGACTCTCATCATTCAAGGAGTGTATTCTCAGTTCATTCAGGCCTCGCTGATCAGGGAAGTCATGTTCCGCTTCAACGGAATAGAATTCAGCCTGGGAGTCAGTCTGGCAAGCTCCCTGATATGGACGGCCGTCGGATGCGCGCTCTGCCGTTTCATCAAGGACAGCGCCAACGTAAACCCTCTCGCGGGAGCCGGAATGCTCTGCATGCTCTCCGGACTCTCAGCAATATCTTCAGTACTTGCCGCCATGCTGCTTCCTTTATCAGGGGGCTCCAATGAAATCATCGCTCAGGATCTCGGAACTGGACTCATATTCGCGTTTCTTCTCTTTCTTCCGTTCGGGCTCATCAACGGGGCTCTTTACGGACTTATAAGTATCATTGCGGGGAAGAAGAGCGGAGGTTCATCTTATGCCGCCGACGCAGCAGGAGACATGGGAGGCGGCCTCATATTCTCGCTTTTTCTGGCATCCGCAGCAGGCCCTCTGCTTATTGCAGGATCGGGCTCGCTGCTGCTTCTGACAATGGGAATCATATTGATTCTCAAGTCCTCTTCAGGCAAAACAGTCAAGGCGGTTCTTCTCATATTCGGCCTTGCGGCAATTTCAATTTCTCTTTTCTTCGCAACGGCTGACCAGAGAGCCTCAAGCTTCAAATGGAAGAGGATGCTGCCTTCATTCAAATACGAAAAAACGCTTGAAACACCGTCCGGGAGAATTGATATACTTAATTCAAAACTGCGTCCGGGAGAAAGCAAAAAGGACAGTCAGACGGTCATATATAAGGACGGCTCTCTTTCTGCCTCAATTCCTACGGATGTTGAAACTGGACTGCCATCCGCCGTCTTTGCCTCGCTTCAGCCGGGACACACTGCGATATCCGTACTGCTGATAGACTCACCGTTCTCCGGCACGGCTAATATACTATCCCAGCTTCCGCACGTGGATTCAATAGACTTCGCCTGTCCTGACAGGGAACTTATCAGGATTTCCAAATCGCGCGGCATAGTTCCGGGTTCCAGTGAAAACTTCAGAATTATTGATCTGGATGGACGCAGTTATCTTGAGGAAAATGACGGAGCAAAAAGATATGATCTCATACTCCTCTGCGGAGTAGAACCTGACACACTCGCAGGAAACAGATTCTTCACAATGGACTTCTATCGCCTTGTAAGAAATTCTCTGAAGGAAAACGGAGTTTTTGTATTCTCAATAAGCTCCTCCGGCGGCTATGCAGGAAAAATCAGTTCCGAATTCAATGCGGTAACGCTGGCGACAGTCGAATCCGTCTTCAAGAAAACCGCAATGACCCCCGGCGAACTCAGGTTCATAGCGGCCGGAGACAAGCGTTCCGAGGTCACGGATGACTTTGCCGAACTCGACAAACGCATCGAAAAATATATAGCCCCCACAGGTCTTGTCCCCCCCGGAATCCTCTCTGTCGTCTACTCACAGTCCGAACAGAAAAAGGAAAGTGACAGAATACGCCGCGATGCGCGCGATGCCTCGATAAACACAGATTCGGAACCGATTCTTCCGTTCTATTATCTGCGATTCTATTCCAGGATAGTTTCAGGCTCCTTCGACAACCCCGGTCTCGCGGTTAAAGTACTTGAATACTGCTATCTCTACTGGAAAACAATTGCCGGCTCGCTTCTCGCCATATATATTCTTCTAAGATTTTTAGCCTCGCTCAAGCTGAAAAGTCGTCTGCTTTTCACCTCTTTCGAGAACGGCTTCTACGCAATGGGACTTGAAATGCTTCTCTTGCTGACCTACCAGCTTCACAGCGGTGAAATTTATCGCGATATCGCCGCTGCCCTCGGCGTATTCATCGGAGGCACAGCAGCAGGAGCCTGGCTGACTGAAAAATATCCGCAGACGGCTTCTTACGCCAAACTGAGTTCGGTCGCGATTCCTCTCGTCGGAATTCTGGCTCTTTCGGAACCGGATTTTTACTCAGGAGCACTGATCTTTACAATGCTTTTCGTCTCAGGAGCTGCCGTGGGATCAGCATATTCAGAGCTGAATGAACGGGCTACCGAAGGAATTCAGGACAGACTCTGGAGCTGGGAAATCGCAGGCGGCTCCATTGCGGCAATAATGATTCCGCTTTTCCTTCTGCCCTCGTGCGGATTTCTGCCCTGCTTCATCCTCATGGCGTTCCTGAAACTCCCGATTCTACTCAAATGGTAATTTTGAGCTTATCAAAGACGTGGAAATCGGGCATGGTTCTGAAAAACTTGACAAGACCGCTTCATGAATGATACCTTAATGGACGATATTCTTTTAAAATAACGGAGTTTCTTTATGAAAAGCTCTTCTAAAAACTCTCTGAAACTGCCCTCATATTTATCTGACAATATGCTGCTCCAGCAGGAAGCTGTCTCACGCATCAGCGGCCAGTCCAAGGCTTCGGCAACTGTGAAACTCGAATTCGCAGGCGCAACGCTTGAGACAAAAGCCGATGAAAATGGCTATTGGGAAATCCCGCTCAAAACAGGCGCAGGCTCATTCGAGTCCCTGACAATGACAATCAGTTCAGGCAAAGAAAGCATCTCCATTAAAAATATTCTTGTCGGCGAACTCTGGCTCTGTTCAGGACAATCCAACATGGAAATGCACCTGATGAACACCATGAACGGCGAAGAAGAATCAGACAGCGCCAATTATCCCGACCTCAGAATATTCAAGACCGCACAAGTAAGCTCTGCCTTTCCGAACGAAAGCGCGCCGGGAGCCTGGTCTGAAGCGAATTCTCAGACCGTCAGGGCAAGTTCCGCCGTAGCGTATTATTTCGGCAGAGAACTTTTGTTCAGACTCAATATGCCTATCGGCCTTATCGAAAGCAGCGTAGGCGGAACAAAAGCCGAATCCTGGACTCCCCTTGAGGACGTGAAAAGTCTTCCGTTTTTCGACAAGATCATCGGACGCATAGGCGGCGTCAAAAACAATGACGATCTGGAAAAGCTTTACAAAACGGCGGCAAAACAGAAAGGCATGCTCAGACATGTCGATAAAGGCAACAAAGGCTTTGCAAAAGGCTGGGCCTCTACTGAATTCAACGATAAAAAATGGGAAAGCATGGACATTCCCCGTTATTGGGAAACTACAGGGCTTGATATCGACGGCTCAGTCTGGTTCAGAAAAAAAATAAGCATACCGGCATCATGGAAAGGCAAGGAGCTCCTTATCGAACCCGGCATTCTTGATGACTTCGACACCACTTATTTCAACGGTGAACAAATCGGCGCGACCGGAATGGAAACTCCCGGCTGGTGGACTGTAAAAAGAAAATACACAATCCCCGCCAAGCTCGTCAAAGCCGGAGAAGAAAACCTTATCGCCATACGCATATTCGATGAATTCGGAAACGGCGGTTTCGGCGGCCCGGCAGACATCATGAATATCTCCTGCCCTGCCCTCAACGAGTCCGTCAGCATAACAGGCGAATGGAAATTCAAAGTCGAAACAGCACTGAAACCGATGCAGTCATTCTCGGATCTTCCGGCGACTCTTTACAACGGCATGATACATCCTTTTACAAAACTGGCAATCAAAGGAGCCATCTGGTATCAGGGAGAATCCAACGTTGTACTCGGCAAGGACTATGCCGAACTTTTCAAAGCAATGATACGCGCATGGAGAAGAGTATGGGACGATGATATTGTCTTCCTCTTTGTACAGCTTGCCGGATATGGCGACAACGGTCAGCCGGATATGTGGCCGATCCTTCGTGAGGCTCAGGAAAAAGCACTGATACTGCCTAAAACAGGGATGGCGGTCGCAATCGACATCGGAGAAAAAGATGATATTCATCCTAAAAACAAGAAAGATGTCGGAAAACGCCTCTCTCTTGCCGCCAGAAAAATCGCTTATGACGAGGATATTGAATATTCCGGTCCTACTCTGGACTCTTTGAAGATTTCAGGAGAAGAAATTTATCTGGACTTTAAAAACGATGCCGGACTTTATTCAAAAACTGAACAACTCAAAGGTTTTGAAGTCGCTGGTTTCGACAGAGTCTTTACAGCTGCCTCCGCCAGGATCGAAAAAGGCCAGGTGATTGTCACGTCTCCGCTTGAAATACCAAAGACCATCCGCTACGCCTGGACTAATTTCCCGGAATGCAGCCTCTACAACGGCGCAGGCCTCCCCGCAGTCCCCTTCAAACGCGAACTCTGAAAACTGTCGGCATCTATTTCATTTTGATAATAAAGATGCCGACAATGATCACAGCCAGCGCCAGCATCTGGCGTCGGCTCAATATTTCTTTAAGCCAGAACCTGCTGAAAACGGAAAAGCCGATAATCGTCATTGAGCAGGCTATCGGGAATACGATTCCGGACTGCTCATGCCTTCCCATCAGACGCAA
>JAKJHH010000003.1:0-36530 GCA_022703965.1 Verrucomicrobiota bacterium | reverse complement strand
AATGCCATAAAAAGAACAAGATATGAAAAAACCGCCAAGACACCCCAGCATAGTCCGTAAGTAAAAACTCTTCGGAACGGAGCACGGTGACTGCTTTCACGAAGCAATATGGCTATACCAAAAACGACAGTGCTGGTAAACAGTACGACAAACGCAGCGATACTGGAAGGAATCTGCATATGAGCATTCCGTGGCAGCGTCGGATAGATCATGAAAATCTGACTGAATCCAAGAATAAACATGGCTGCCAGAGCCGTAAAAAGACGCATTATCTCCATCCCCGTCGGCTCAGCGCATTGAGAAGCTTTCTGCGTTTGAGGAATTGCAAGTATAACAGCAAAAGCAGTCACGATAATTCCTGCTATATTCATCTCAGTTATATGTTCACCCCAGAATATTCCGCTCCAGATGAAAGGAACCGCAAAGCCGAGGAGCGGAATTGCATAAGCCAGCGCACTTGCTCCGCCTTTCAGGTTCAGCATTGTCAGCGCCTGTCCTATCCCGTTCAGAAGCGAAGCTGTTGAAAACGCAAGCAAAGCCGACAGCTTTGTCCTGTCAAAATCAATAGCTTCCCCACTGATCAATAAAAACATTCCGAGCAGAAAGGAGGCGCACAGAGAACCTGTAAAATAGAATTTTCTGATTGAACAATCGTCCTGCCTTGCCTTGGCAACTGTTACTCCGATTCCCACCCACAACATGGCAAGCAACAAAACACTCAAAAACTCGATATTCATTAAAAGCGTAAATACGATTGAGGCTGAACTTCACGGGAGCGATATTCAAAGACAGTGCCCGTATAATTGACTATGACAGTGTCTCCGCTTGAATAGACTGTCCTGTAAACGCCGGGGGCAAGTTCTTCATGCTCCTCCATGAATTCCATCTGCAGATCGCTCAGTCTGGAGTACTCGTCACACTCCTTTTTTATCGCTTTCACAGCTTGGCGTAACTGCTCATCAGTAGCACAAATCAAATCATCATCCCCCATCCAGTTAGTGCCTGAAGACAGGAATTTCGCATAGAAATATGCCAAAGGACGTCCCCCGAATTCACTGTTTCTCAGGAAAAGCTTTTTGTCTTTTTTTATTGCGGAATTCACCGTATCGCAGCAGCTGTTATAAAGCACAATCCCGTGATAGACCAGATGCCAGAAAGGAATGACTTTATCGCATATCGGCGGAAGGGAAATATTATCATGAAAAATCGTATAAAGCACGTAATCAATGCTGCCTATACAGAAATCCCATGAGCCTTCAGAAGCACTCGCTCCGACTTTTTTGCGGGCAAGCTCAAGAGTCTTTCCCCTCCACTCACCAGCCTCTTTCCTGCTGAGCGGATGCTCAGGATGATAGCATGCGTCAGGACGCAGTATAGTCATTACATCAAGGTAATGAGTCCCGTAAAAACCGAGACGAGCCATATCTTCCATATCCTGCACCGCATATTTTTCGTATGCCATTTCAGGACATACAAAGTATGAATTTCCACCGCCCCAGTTTCCCTGCTGATGCAGACTGCCGTTCCGATCTCTCAGCATATACTCTTCACGCCAGCGCTTTGCGATTTTATATGAGTCCAGAACATTCGTATGAGCGCAAATCAAGTAACCGTATTTTTTTGCTTTTGCTATTACCTGCAAGAGTCCCTCTTCTCCGCCGAGCAGAGGCTCAACAGGAAAGATGTCCGGAAAACGTCCGTCGTGTCCTGATTTATTCCATCCGACCAGACAGAACTCAGCATTTTCAATTCCCTGACGATGGAACTCCTCTATAATTTCTCCGACTCGTTCAAACGTCACCGCGACATGAATCGGCGGTTCTGTTTCCTCCGTCTGATCCGGAACCGGAGACGGAACCGGTTTCCATGCCTGACGTATCCGCACCATCGGACCTTTCAGAGCCTTCTTAAGTACCGGATATTCTTCCATTCTTTTACGTAAAGGAATACAGGCTCCGCGCTCAAGCTGATAGCGGCGATATCTGCGTGCGATTCCAGAGTAAGAGGCATCATCTCCATGCAAGCTTAAAAATGATATCTCAATATCCTCCGGAGCAGGCTCTCCATTCAGCAGAAAGCGCGGATAAACGTAGTAATTTCCATCTCTTACACCAACGCAAAGAGAATAATCCAGACTCATACCGCTGACTACGGCAAGGGTAGCTGTTCCATTTTTTCTGACAGCAAAAACAGGCATGTCGTTAGATTCGAAAATAGATTCGGTATCAGATCTTTCTCTAAAAAAACATAATGCCGCGTGTCCGTTGTTTTCTATGCTTGGAACAAGATAAAATCCTTCAGAACCGCTCCCAGCTGAAAACTCATCATTTACAAAGTCGATATAATCGACGCCGAGAGGGATATCTTTCCTGGGCAAGGACAGTTTTCCGCAACAGATTTCCATCTTGCGGAATTCGACAAGTCCGCTTTTAAAAACAATCCGAATTTTCGACATATTGCACACCTTCTTCTTAATATTTATGTAGAGAAATCAAACTTCAATTCGGTTCCGTTATTTCACCTCTTCATAGATCTGGAAGCTATGAGATCAGTAATTATATCTATGTAGATATAATTATACAAAACAAATCACGATAAAGCAATTGTCTCTTCAAATAAATTTGAAAAAAGTGATTTTATGAAGTGAAAACAAGGCGATCAAACGACAAAAACGGTTCAAATAAATTTTTCAAAAGCCATACGTGCAGCACCAAGAGCAGATTGAAATTCGCCAAGTCTGGAAATCTCGAAAATGCAGTTCCGCCTCTGCTCAGGCAGGAGCTTGCCAAGCTCTGCAATTGTCTGCGTGTAGAGATAGCCGTCCCGATGTATCTGCCCGCCGGAAAATATAACTGCCGACGGAGAATAAAGCTGAATCATATTTGCCACACCGATAGCGTTGTAATATGCGGCGGTATCCAGAATTTTTCTTGCAGCAGAGTCGGAAGAAGCCGCACGATCCAGATCTGCTGCACTACGAATATCAGAGCGGTCTGGCAGCTTTTCCAGAACTATCTTTTCCAAACTCTTTCCTCCGGAATATGCCTCCAGACATCCCTGCCAACCGCAAACACAACTACGCTCATTGCCCGGAATAAGTATGTGCCCTATATATCCTACCGGCCTGTCCGGATGACTGATCAGCAGAGAATGGTTTGCAACCACTCCGGAACCTACCCCAACGCCAATTCCGATGCTCACAAGATTCCCGACTCCGGCCTGACGTCCCAAATGATATTCAGCCAGTACCGCCGCCACAGCCGTCGTGCAGGAACACACAGAATGCCCGGTCAAATCAGCAAGTTTGCTTATTTTCAGCGCAGAACCCCTTGGAAGTCCCCAGTTTCCCCCTGAGACCAAGAGATTGTTCTCTGAATCAACAAGACCTGAAACGGCAAGGCCAATCGCCTTTATTTTGCTGTCGGAAATTCCGGCAGCATTGCGGGAGTTTGCATAAAAAGCGGACAGAAAATTGAAAAGCTCTTCTTCATTTGTATAAAGCGGAGTTGGAACTTTTTCTGAATAAAGCACTTTGAAATCAAGATCAAGAAACACAAGTTTGCTTTGGGATGCTCCGAGATCTATTCCGCACCAGAAAGCTGCGTCTGCATTCAGACATATTGGGACATTGGGGCGTCCGCGCCTGCCGGATTCCACGCTGCGGCAAAAAACATAGCCTTCCTCAAGCAAGGACTCCACAACTTTGTACATGGCTCCCCAGGACACGCCGGAATGAGCGCATATATCTTTTTTGGAAAACTCATTTTTCCCCTGACGTATCGAGTCAATTATTCTGGCTCTGCTCCCTGCCATATTCCAGCCTCCTCCTGCAAGACAACAAAATAATATCTCATTCGATATTATACAAGAAAATCTCCAGAGGAACATTCAAAATGCAGAACTGTAAAAAAGGGAACGCGCGACTTGTCTAGGGAGTGACAAGTCGCGCGTCATAAAATAAACTTTTTCAGGGCATTCTCCTCAAGGTCTGAAACAGTCGCATATTGGGAGTATGAACTGCTCCGGCGGTATTTTTTTGGAAGGTTTACCCGACCAGAGGATTTGTTTACCAAGTTGCTTTCAGCGTTTGGACTCCTATTTTGTTTATTTTTATTTCTCTTCATATTTCCTCAGCTGCAACAAGGGAGTGCAGCAGCCGCGGAAATAACTTAAGACTGTGACGAAGACATAATGTCTTTATAAGCCTGAAGCAGTTTGTTACGTATTTCAAGCATCATCTTGAATGATACGTCGGCCTGCTCCATCTTCATTACGACTTCCTGAATACTGTTTGTCTCACCGGTGGCAAGTTTCTTGAGAGATACGTCAGCCTCTTTCTGAGCGTTGTCGACATCTTCAATCAAATTGCCGAGGACCGATTTAAAATCCGCACCCGAAGTCGTTTCCGGAGCTTCAGCCTGCTGATTGACACTGCTTTTGAGCTGATCAATATTCTTCAGCAGCATATCAGGTGAAATTTTGTCAATCATTTTCGGTTCTCCACTGTCGTTAAATTATACATATACGTCCATTTACATGTATATATTATATCACATTAATTGCCGCCGCGAGAGAGAGCTATCGTCTTATCTGCAATTTCTCTGCTCTGCTTCAGAGCCGAGAGGTTTGCCTCATAGGCTCTTGTAGCGGTAATCATATCCATCATTTCTTCAATCGGCGATATGTTCGGCATGGCAAGCATGCCTTTATCGTCCGCATACGGGTGATAAGGAGCATAAACTTCGAGCGGCTTTCTCTTGTCGGTTGCGATTTCCGACACCTTTACGCCCTCAAGTTCTGCTGTCGAACCTCCTCTTGCATCATCGTTATACGAGGCTTCGAAAATGGCCATGTGCTTTCTGTACACATTGCCGTTCTTGTCTGTCGAATTCACGTTTGCCAGGTTGTTTGCTGTAAGTTCCATACGGATTCTTTCAGCTTCAAGTCCTGAACTGCTTATTTTTGCTGCCGGTATAAGTTCGAATGACATAGGACGGCTCCTTCCTTATCAGCTGCTCTTCATCGCAGCTTTGATGATTCCAAGTCTGGTGCTGAATGCTTTTGAAAGCAGTGAGAACATCACACTGTTCTGTGCCATTTCATTCATTTCATTGGCTATCAGAACATTGTTTCCGTCGGCACTTGGAGAGTTCCTCTTATCCTCTACCGCTTTCGCATGGAAGGAACTCAGATCCTCCAGATCACCGGATCTTACGATGTCGGTCAACCTCTGCTGGAAGTCGAGCTCCATTCTCGTATAACCCGGAGTATTGGCATTGGCCATATTGTTAGCTATGACTTTCTGCCTCTCTGTCGCAATTTCCATCATCTTGTTACTTATGACGATGGCATCATCATTGAGCAATCCTTGTATCGCCATATTTCCATCTCCGGGTTGAGCTGTTTACATTTCTTTGTTTGTCTCTGCCCGGAATATGTCGCATTTAGCATGCCAGACTTTTTATCATCAGCCAACTTTCGTCATGAACTTTCCTGCATCCAGTGATTCCCAGATTTTGAATCTTACCGGATATACGGATTCTTCGAGTATGACCTGACGGGCTCTTGAGTTCTTGATGTTGACAACAACAGGGCTCATCAGGTTGGCGGTGATGTCTTCGACATTCTTTCTTACTGTGACTATGCTGAGAAGCCAGGCGTCCTGCGGACTCTGAAGATCAAGAGCCTTGACGCTTTCTTCCGGGATCACGATTGAGTAATCCTTGCAGATCTTGAATGTCTCAACACAGACAAAGCTTACTCCCGAGGGATGCAGTGACTGCATGAACATGAAGGGCTTCACTTTTTCATTAAGGAGGAATACATATTCCTTGATATTGCTGAAGCCGAGGATGCCTTCAGGGAATGTGAAAATGTTTTCGGGCTTCACTGCCTTGATTTCGCAATGTGTATCTGTATCGACTGACATTGCCGGCGCTCTTGAGAAATCTATGACCTTACTCATGGGAACTCTCCTTTTTTAAGTTGTTCGAGTCCCATATATGCAAAGCACGTGCCAGCGTCTGAAAACCACTTAAAAAAGGCAAAATCAATACATATAACCCACTAACAACAAAGATATTGCAAACAAAGAAAAGAAATCCATACCAAGATATATGCCAGTCTTTAGGAAGGGAAAAAATTTCCGCAGAAGGAAAATCTATCCCCTTTTTCACGGCATTTTCTTCACAGTCGGAAAAAAGACAAAGAGGAACAAGAGGTGGAATCAGGAGTTCTTTTTGTCCTGAATCTCTAGGGGAGTGTCGTTCTTCGAGGTCGCACCAAACTTGGCAAAGTAATTTTTGAACTCAAACATGGCTCGATTGTAACGCTCAAGCTCTTCTTTCTGCAAGGCACGGCGTCTGTGATCCAGATAGCGATGCACGGAAGTCTCGGAAAAGTCTATGAATTCAGTGATGCAATGATAAAAATTGATCTCGTTTTCGCCCAGAATCTCTTCTGTCGTACGCAGGAAAGTCGGAAGCGGCTTGCCAAGAAAAGGCAGAAGCTTCTTTTCGTCTCCGCCAAGACGTCCGGATACATTTACTATATCCAGTATGGTCTTGAGCATGTCTCTCAGGAGATCAAGATAATTCAGAAAAGGGTCGCTGACTGTCTGCTGAACAGCCTGTCTGGCCTTGCGCGGCGAAACACCGACAGGGTATTTTATAGTATATGAAGTTATGTCAAATACCTCATCGACCAGTTTGATACAGGCGTCATAAACCGTATAGCGGTCTTTTTCAGAGAGGGAAAAGATATTCTGACGGAGAAGCTCCATCATGCGGGCATAGGCGGCATCGCGTCTTGCAAGCATCGGCGAATTGTTGATTGCCGCAAGATTTTCCTTGGCCTTGTCGGATTCCGAACTTCCAGTCATTTTCTGGAAGGTCAGTTTGACCCTTTCAAGGACTCCGCTGTTATATGATGTACTCAAAAAATACTCCTGAAACTCTGATTCAAATTTACTGCCGGGATTTGATTTGGCAAGTGCCGATCTTCAAAGAGCCCTTCTTTCAGCTTCCCGCCTGCGTTTTGCCGGGATAAACCTTGCCGAATCTCTTCATTACAATCTGAAGGTCAACCCAGACATCCTTCTTCGCGGGCGGATTTCTCAGCAAATAAGCAGGGTGATATGTCGCCATCACCGCCGATCCGTTATAATCCAGCCACTTACCCCTCACCGCGCTGATACCCTTCATGTTCATCAGCCAGAGAAGCGGCGTCGCGCCGAGAAGCACTATGACTTCAGGCTTAACCAGCTCAATCTGACGTCTGAGATAAGGCATGCAAGCCTCAGCCTCATCGGGCAGCGGCACACGGTTGTCCGGAGGACGGCATTTCACTATATTAGCTATATAAACTTCTTCGCGGGTGAACTGCATAGCCTGAATCATCTTTGTAAGCAGCTGGCCTGCCTTGCCGACAAAGGGAAGTCCCTGTTCGTCTTCATCGCGTCCGGGGCCTTCGCCGATAAACATGAGTCTGGCTTTGCTATCTCCGTCCGAAAACACTGTATTGAGTCGAGTAGAATGCAGTCCGCACTTTGAGCAGTGAGCGACTGCATTGCGCAGTTCCTCCAAGTCCATCTCTTCAATGCGCTTGCCGGAAGGAATCGGGGCTGCCGCCGGAGCCTTGCTTTTCTCAAGTTTTGCGGGAGCCGGTGATGCCGCGGACTCTACAATTTGAGGATCGGGATTTTTCTTCGGCACCGGCTGATATTTGCGAACGGCTGGCATATCGGCAAAGAGCTCATCGAGAGCCTCTTTCTCAACAAAAATGCCGGGATACGATGCGGCATCCCTTCTCATGCAGTCGAGGATGTCGTCAAATATATCAGGCTTGCCCATAAGTTTTATCCGCTTAATGTTTTAGTTAGAAAATGCAACATATAAATATAGCATTCCGCAGCGCTTTCCGCAAGACTTAAAGAATTCAAGAAGAAAAAGCACAAAACACATAACGTTTAAGCTATTGACAAAAGCATTGGAATATCGTATAATACAAACAAATGCCACATAATGCTAACTAATGCTAATGGAAAATATTCATGTCCAATACATCATTGACATCTGAATACATGAAGATAAGACGCTATGTCATGAATCTGACGCAAAAAGCGAACGGGGAAATGATACAGCTCCCGACAATTCTGGAGCTCTCGGAAAAATTCAACGTAAGCCGTCCGACAGTCAGCAAGGCATTGAAAACCTTGACAGATGAGGGCTATGTTCTGGGAAAGCCTGGAATCGGTTCATTTACCAACCCGGCAATACACAAAGTTTCGGCTCAATTGAAAAATCTGCCTGTTGTCGGAATCCTGATGGGCGACGGGATGCTTGTGCATTACGAACAATTCCTTGGCAGCTCACTTGGCAATCTTTTGATTGAGATCACATCAATGCCGGCAATAGTTCACCTTGTAAGCCTGTCTTCCGGATCTCCGGAAAACTTTATAAGAGACATTGAGAATGAAAATCTTGACGCTCTCATTTCACACGGAGCCAAAGAGGAAAAGCTGCCTCTCCTGCTTGAAATGGAGAAAAAAGGGCTGAAAATCGTGAGAACAGATCACCCGGAGTTGAAAAACAATGATGTCTCCTTCGACTACGAAAAGCTCGGCTATGAATGCGCAAAACTGCTGATCAGAGAAGGGCGCAAAAACCCGGTCTTCCTGATGAATCGTCCTCCTTGGAACGCACCTCTTGAAGGAATACGCAAGTCTTACAGGGAATCAGAAATAAGCCTCAACGAAAAACTTTTCTTTCAGGATTTCTCAAGCGGTCTGGATGATCTGGATAAACTGCTTTCTCTGGGCATCCCCGTCGATGCCGTATATAGTCCGGTAGCCGGAACGGATGAGCTGAGACTGATACTCGCTAAGCACGCTATGAACGACGGCAAGCTTTGCAGAATACTGCACAGCAGCATCGGCAACGAAAACCGTTCAGGAGACATCGTTTTTGAGTATCCCTTTAACGAACAGGCAAAATCCGTCAGAAAGATGCTCATAGCGAAACTGTCCGGCGAAACTGTATCGTGTAAATCCGAACTGATCCCGGTTCCAATAAAATATATAGACTAAATGGAGTTGAATCCATGAGAAACAAAAATCTGTACACTCGCAGATTTTCGACAAAGAGCTTCACGTTGATTGAGCTTCTGGTCGTGATAGCGATCATCTCGATTCTCGCGTCAATACTGCTGCCGTCGCTCGGGACTGCCAGAGCAAGGGCATATACAATGCAATGTCTGAATCAGATGAAGCAAATGAGCATGGGACAACTCGCCTATGCGTCTCAGAATAATGATGTGTACGGATACGGCAATATGAACACAAATCCTTATACAGGCTGGCGGTGGACAGGTAATACAGAATTTCAGGAACTTGCAGGCATAAAAGCAGATCCTTATTATACGGCTCACTGGAGAAATGCCTATGTCTGCAAATTCGCACGTCAGGGAACCTGGCCTGTTCATAAATTCTCATGGGACGCATACGGGATAAACTATAACAAGAAAAACGTTCTGGACGCTTCCGGAACAACGATCGCAACTTATCATAAACTTACTCAAATAAAAAGTCCTTCAGCTCAAATAGCCATTATGGAAGTTGTAGCAGATACGCAGACTCCTTACTACTCAAGTGGCCTCTGGACTAATAAACTCTGGCGCACATACGGAAATGATTACGAACCATATGGAGCATACGGCAATTATATCGCATACCGTCATAATAACGATAACGGAACAAATGCAATATTCTTTGACGGTCACGTTTCCACTTTGACAAGCAGTACGTTCTCTAGTATCAGCAGCGCAGATCAGCACAATCCATACAAATAATGAGGATTCCGCCAATGAAGAAAGTTCTTGCAGCTATTTTCCTGAGTCTCTGCACAATCGTATCAGCTCAGATAACCTCAGATTACGTTCCCGATCTGTCCAAGTCGGACATTTATATGTCTTACCTTAAAAGAACCCCTTTGTCAGGCTGGTGGAAAATCAATAAAGTATCGTCGGACAGAAAGGATACTTCAGATGATAAGGGAACTGCCGAAAAGTATTACAGTCCTTCATTTGATGATTCAGCATGGACAAAAGATCTTGTTCCTGGCAATATTAATGCACCGTTTCGGTCTCCTGCTCCGACAAAAGAAGAGAGAACATGGGGCGGAGTAATATGGTATAGAAAGGATTTCACTGCCCCGCAGATGAAAGCGGGAGAAAGAGCAATACTCCATTTCAATGAAGTAGTAGGAGCCTTCAAGCTTTTCATAAACGGAAATGCAGTATCTGAAAAACCTTTCATTTTCGCCAACTATCACGGACCTGTGGAACAACATGACATTGATATAACTCAATACCTGAAAGCAGGAAAAGACAATCTTATTGCAATTCGTCTTTTCCACGACGGGAATCCTGTACAGTGGGGATATGGAGCTATCCTTGGAATAAACGGACTCGTATATCTCGACATAAAACCGTTGGCATGGACTGACAGGATACTTGTAACCCCGCAGGAAAATCTGAAGGACGTCGAATTTGAATGTATTCTCAGCGGCTCAGATAAAAGCAATGATACGAACAACTGGACTTCTGAAATCTTTGAATGGAAAAGCGGTAAAAAAGTCGCAACAGCAAAATTCAGCACTCCTTCTGCAAAAAATGGAGTTGTCAGCATATCGGCATCCGCCTCAATACCGGATGCGAAATTGTGGTCATGCGAATCTCCTTTCCTTTATGGAGTAAAAATACTTAATGCAAAAGGAGAACTCTGCGGTATACAGCGTTTCGGAATGCGCACGTTCATAGCAAAGAATGGAAATTTTCTCCTAAATGGAAAGCCAGTCATGCTGCGCGGCATCACAATGGAACACTTTATCAACCAGAAGAACCATAGCTATTCATTCGCCACAGCGGCAAATCCTGACGATTTCAACAGAAAATACTGGCAGCAATACAAGGATCTGAATATAAATCATGTAAGACTCCACAGCCATGAACAGCCTCCTTCCGTATATGACATATTCGATGAACTCGGCTTCATCATAACCGATGAAATTGGTTATCCTACTGTACGACTCCTGAATCCTGAAAAAGCAGATGAAATTGACATTAAGAATGTAGATAACGTGTGTGATAAGAACGGAAAACTTCTTCCTCAATTTATCATAAAAAGCGAAAACCGCATCCGCAGACTCTATTCACATCCCTGCATATGCACCTACAGCTTCGGAAACGAGATAAGAACCTACACAGGACAGATCGGCGCTATGCTCAACAACATCTATGATCTCTACACGAGTCTGGATAAGCAGAATCGCCCCAAGACAACCTCATCAGGACGCTTCTGGAAAGACGGAAGTAATGTTGAGGAACTTTTCAAGGCTGACAAACTCACATATATTGATACTCATGACTACACCGGCAGCATCAATAACTTTCCCCTCCCCTACTGCCAGCCTGTCGCAGAGGCATTCGTAAAAAAAGTAAAATCTGTATACGGAGAAAATGCGCCTCCGTTAGTCAACGGCGAAACGGTATATTTTTCTCCACACTACCACAAAGGAGTCATGGATCCTCTCTGGGCTTCAGAAGACGCGGTGGAGCCAAACTGGCCGAAAATGCTGTATATGCTGAACGAATGGAAGGAAAAAGATCCTGACAACTCATTCCTCGGCCTCTACTGGGTAAGAAACTGGGGAAGTAAAAACTATAAATATCATAGAGATCTCGGACGCGGAGTATACACCGAAAAAATTCTGGAAATTCAACGTAAACTCTGGCCGGATATGGACGGGTTTGAGGCGCTGAGTGAACCGTTCTTCATTATTCCCAAAAGCGCATTTCCGTTTGATAAAGTAAGCTTTGAGAAGACAGAATCATATCCGTATTTGCAGAAAGTCTGCTCGCCAGTAATAGGAATTCTTGACTATATAGCTCCGAACAGATTCACGAATACAACAGTAAATTCAAATGCCTATGTCATCAATAATTCCGAGAGCGATAAAAATGCCGTATCAATGATTATTGAGCTCAAACAAAACAAACAGACGCTTCTCTCCCGTCAAATCTCTTTCGGCAAACTTGAGAGAGCGGAAAAAAAGAAAATTCCGTTCACTCTTGAACTGCCTGATAAAACAGGAGACTATACTCTTGATTACACAGTATATTCAGAAAATCAGATTCTGAATAACCGCTCAATATCACTGAGACTCAGAAATGCAGAAAATCTTTTCAAGCCCCTCAGTAGCGACAAGAAAATCGCTCTCTTCGATTCCTCCGCTGCGTTCGGTTCACTCAAACCCTTCAGTACCGCAAAACTTCTGAAACATTTCAAGGTGAATTTTGAAAGTATCAAGGACTTCAAACAGCTCAAAAACTATGATCTGCTTATCATAGGAAACAACTCTGTAGATGCTCCGGAAATTCAGGCGGAAGCGGAGCTGATACGAAAATATGCAGAAGAAGGCGGAAGAATCCTCGTCTTTGACCAGACTTACACCGGACGCATTCCGTTCCTTCAGGAACTGGCCTATGCACTTGCAGGCCCCGGACAATTCACTGAAATTCTGCGCTTCAAACATCCAATGATGCGGGACATGGATCAGAAGGATTTCTTCTGCTGGAATCAAAATGACTGGTGCATATACAGAACCTATATAACCCCTGTGTCGGAAGCTGCGATCACGACCGGAGGCGATACAACACAATGGGGCGCGGATCATTTCGGAATGATAAACGCCCACCTGAAACTAGGCAAAGGCGATCTAATGTTTTCTCAAGCCGAAACAACGCAGTCTTATAAAAATGACGCGGCGGCAGCTCAATTGGCTCGCAACATGATTGAAACAATGCTTGACGACAGGACAAGAGCAAATGCCGCCAATTATAAAGGACATCCTGACTCACATGTCAAAGCAATAAGCGATGCGTCTGTTTTTCCGATATCAATAGCTCCGGCTGCCAACATGGCTTTCGCGGATCCTGTTGCAGGCGACAAGCAGGGCGGCTGGACAGATCAAGGCCCTAAAAACGATCTAGCCGGATTCCCGCTCGGAGTTCAGAGATTTGCCGGCAGCAAATTTGATATTACTGATCCCATGAAAAATGGAGGAAAATCATGCGTCGTGGTATCGGCGAATAAAGCATTTGCGTTTCCTCAGAGCAGCCCTCCAATTCCCGTCAACAAGAAACTTAAGAGAATAATTTTCCTCCATGCTGGCGCATGGATGAGCGGAAAAAATGTAGGAGAATATAAAATCACCTTCAAATCAGGCCAGACAACAGTCATTCCGCTTATAAATAATGTCAACATAGGAGACTGGTGGAACGCCCCCACGCAAAAGCTTTCAGAAGCAGACTGCGCCTGGAGCCTAAGCAACGCATCCGGAGTCGTCGGACTCTTTGCGTATGAATGGAAAAATCCAAGAGCTGATTTCGATGAAGTAACAAGCATAAGCCTTTCAGCTTCGGGAAATGCAGTAATCGGACTCGCAGGAATAACTGCTGAAATAAATAGATAAGGACATAAACATGAATCTTAAATTTCTTGCGGCATGTCTCGGAGCATTATTTGTATGTTCATCCGCCCACAGTGCGGAATATAAGAGCGATGGAATCAGCGCTAAAATAGCAAAGAACGGCTATATAACCGAACTCTCTTACAAAAATAAAGTTCTGCTCAAAAACATTCAAATCGAAGCGTCATATTCCTTGAATCAGGAAGAGGAGAAACATGATGCACGTTTCTTTCAGGCTTGGGACTACGAAGGAAAAGCGGATATCACTGAAAACGGCAGGGAAATGCAAATACATACAAAATCCTTCCTTGGAAACAGCAAAATAAAAAAAGGAGCTGAGTACGAATCAAGCATTTTTCTGAGTCCTAATGAACTCGTTATAAAAAGTAAAATCACCACTCTGGTCGACCTGAAAACTCAGATGCATCTTTTCAGACACGACTTCGTCATCCCTGAAGAAAATATCAGCGGGCGGGGATTGAAGGCGACAGGAACCGACGGACTGGATTCTTTCCTTCTCATCCCTGCAACTTACAGTAAAAACTTCAAAGTTCCTCCGTCCAAAAACATATCCATATCAATTCAGGATTACATACTCAGTTTTTCAGCGGATCAAAAGGGAACTGTATATTTCTCCGATTGCAGAGCATGGAATGAAAAAAGTATATTAATCACTGTCAACTACTCTATGAAATGGACTCCGGAGCTCGTCAGCTACCCGTCAGGTACAGTTTTTGAATGGGAATCAAAAATTACAATAATCCCGGACTAAAAAATAATCGTTTTTGTTAAATTATTGAGCATTATTGCATCTTGTTACGATCGGCTTTACTGCTTATAACTATAGGATAACATCAAACTGCGACTTGAGGAGAATTTATGTCTTCTGCAAAAAGGATTGCGCACCGCTCTCCGGAATGGCTGAAAAGTTCCGTGATTTACCAGATATTTCTCAGAGCTTTCACTCCGGAAGGCACATTAAAATCAGCTCAAAAAAAGCTGGAATGGCTCGAAAATCTCGGAATAGATATAGTGTATCTCTGTCCAATCTGCCTTCAGGACGATGACATGCGTCAGGAATACTGGAGCAAGCGTCAAATCGCCTCCGGTCTGAATAACCCGAAAAATCCCTACAGAATCAAAGACTATTTTAAAATTGATCCGGAATATGGAACAGAACAGGATCTTCGTGATTTTGTCGAGGAAGCTCATAAAAGAAAAATCAAGATTCTGCTCGACATGGTCTATCTGCACTGCGGGCCGAGCGCAATATTCCTGAAAGACAATCCCGATTTTGTCAAACGCGATGAGAACGGGAGGCTTATCACAGGAGAATGGAATTTCCCTCACCTCAACTTTGAGTCCAGAGAATTGCGCAGATATCTGATCCGCAATATGGAGTTCTGGGTAAAGGAATTCAGTATTGACGGCTTCCGCTGTGACGCGGCGGAACATACCCCTCTTGATTTCTGGGAAGAAGCACGCAAGTCTTTTGAAAAATATAAGCCTGATACAATTCTCTTCTCTGAAGGCGGCCGACCTGAAGATCAGGACTATGCGTTTGATCTGAACTACAGCTATCTTTATTATAACGCAGGCAACGCCATACTGAACAAAGAATCAGCCATAAAAATCCGTGAAGCCTGGGAGTATGTAAATCAGAAATTTGCATCAGGAGCACGCTTCGCAAGATTTCTTGACAACCATGACATTGCGCACGATAAAAGCGAAACAGGACGAATTGAAGCTGAATGGGGATTCAAGTCCGTCAATGCGGCTTTTGCCATGATCTTCGCCATGGATGGAGTCCCTTACATATACAACGGGCAGGAAATCACAGATCGCACAAAGCACAATATATACGCAAAAATGCCCATAGACTGGACAAAAGCGGAAACACGCGAAGCAAAAGAACGTTTCAAATTATGTCAGGAACTCATCAAGCTCCGTCATACTGAAAAAGCCCTGACAAAGGGTTCGCTCCAATGGATTGAAAACAATAAGCCAGATAAGATCATAAGCTTCATAAGACATCATCAAGGCAAAGAAATCCTGATTCTCATCAATTTCGACAACAAGCAAAATCAAGTCGTTGTTGACAGTCAGGGAAATGCAATACATTTCATACTGAATTCGGGTATTACAAATGAAGGATTTTCTTGCGGGAACTCCTTGATTTTCAACTTGGAACCGTTCTCTTACTGTTTTGCGGAACTTACTCGTTAAGCAAACAAAAGAGTCTCTCCAAGCAATAAACACCAAAGAGGAACGACAATGTTGAAACAAATCTCATTGGCGGCGGCGCTTCTTTTTTCAGCGCTTCCGGTATTCGCCCAGGACTATTCGCTTTTCGGCAACCACAACAAGCCATCGCCGATATATCAGCCGGGCGAAAAAATGATCTTCAACGTAAAACTGCTCGACGGCGATAAGCCCGTCGCAGGTAAAAAAATTCAGTGGACACGCACAGGCGACGACGGCATAACTGAAAAGGGCGAAGCCGTCAGCACTGAAGACGGAATCCAGATCACAGCCTCCACAGATAAGCCAGGTTTTGTCAGAATCTATGCAAAAGCTTTTGATGCAGACGGCAAGGAAATCATTGGTAGAATCAATAACAATCCCAATGACAAGAAAGCGATATTCTTCGACGGCGGCGCATGTGTAGCACCCGAAACTCTCAAGGGGCTCCCTGAACCTGCTGACTTCGATGAATACTGGAAGAAGCAGAAGGAGGAACTCGCTAAAGTTCCGCTCAAGGTTCTTGAAATGAAGGAAATCCAAGGCAATGACAAGGTAAAAGCTTTCGACGTCAAAGTCGCATGCGCAGGCGGAATGCCGGTCTCAGGCATTCTTACCATGCCTAAAAATGCCAAGCCCAAATCCCTTCCTGCTGAAGTCGCTTTCCGAGGCTACGGGGTCACAGGTGCAGATAAGAATCTCGGCGCAGGAGAAAACAAGATTTACTTCCAGATCAACGCTCACGGAATCGAAAATCTCCAGCCGAAAGAATATTACGACAATCTCAACGCAACTACGCTCAAAGGTTATGCATTTAAAAAGGAAGAAAACGAAAAGACCGAAACATGCTATTTCAACGGCATGTATCTCAGAGTCATGCGTGCTCTTGAGTTCGTAAAATCACTCCCTGAATGGAACGGCAAAGACCTTGCAGCAACAGGCGGAAGTCAGGGTGGACAGCAGTCCATCGTTGCCGCAGGTCTCGACAAGGACGTCACAAGCTGTTTCGCATGGTCTCCTTGGAGCTGCGATTTCGGACGCACTGAGCTGAAACGTCTTGTCGGCGGCTGGTACATCGCCTACAGCCCTGCCCTCAACTACTTCGACGTAATCAACCACGCCAAACGCGCAAACAAAAACTGCAAGCTCTTCATAATTTCCAATCTCGGCGATTACGTATGTCCGCCTTCCGGTGTCTGGATTGCCTATAACAATTTCCCCGGCCCCAAGGAAATGGAAATACGTCAGGGTTGCGAACACGGCTTTGCAATGAAGAATTATCCCAAGTTCACTATCAAGGATAATCAGCCGGCAACAAAGTAAACTGCTCAATACGCTTCTTCTTAACGGCGGCTTTTTCAGAGCCGCCGTTTTTTTGCTCAAAATCCGATATTTCTGAACTCGCCAGGAGCACATTTGAACTTACGCCGGAAAAACTTATAAAAGTTGCTGAGATCGGAAAAACCGCATTCAAAACAAATTTCAGTTACGCTCAGCTCCGTTGTCCGCAAAAGTTTCGAGGCTTTTGCAAGTCGTATTTCAAGAAGAGCCTGCCCTATACTTGTTCCCGTCGCAGCCCGAAATGAACGAATAAGATACTCTCTGGATATCCCGGCCTCGGCAGCCAGCTTTCTGACATCCAAAGGACGTCTATAGTTTTCATGCAGATACGTTTCGATAAATGAAATTATCTCATCACGTCTTTTCCCCGGAAAACGTCTTGAGCTCAGACGGGAAAGCTCCACAAGCAATTCCAGAAGCATATAACGCAGCATTTCACGGGTGTTCGCATCGCAATGAGTATATTCGTGGTACATCCTGCGAATCAGCGAATAGGCAGTTCTGTTGGCATCAAGCAGATGCAGGAATCCATGATCCCCAGTGTTCTCAGGGAGAAACTCAAGATTGAAAATTCTGAAGAAATTGTAAGCACTGTAAAGTTTTCTAAGATCACTGTCTATGCTTTCTTTCAAAAATAGAATATTGTAAATCTCAATATCTTCCTCAAGCGCCGCATTCGTAAGATCATCTGGATGGTTGAGACAGATGAATCCGGCATTAAGAGGATAAGTTTTGCCGTTAAGCTTAAAAAGTCCTTTACCGGAAACGACATAGAAAATTTTCCAGAACTGCCTCCTGTTTCCCCCGTCCAAATGGCAAAAATCCTTTGCGCTATGGGTATGGTGCTGAATGACGACAGGCAGTTCGTCCTTGAAATATTCAGATTTTTTGAAGACATGTATTTTCGTCATGGTAGAAAGATAGCAGTATGGAATTCATTATCCAATACTCATATTTGGTAAATAGTGATATTTTTTATTTATGAACAAACTCTGTCTGTTTCACCTAAACAGAAAAAGTTTTTCAGGATTATAATTACTATAAAGACAGGCTGACAATGCGAATATATTCAAAAAAACAGAACTTGCAGGCATTCACTTTGATTGAGCTTCTAGTCGTTATTGCTATCATTGCAATACTGGCAAGCCTTCTGCTCCCGAGCCTCGGGCGAAACAGAGATTTCGCGAAAAACATAAGCTGCATCAATAATCTAAGACAACTCAACACAATGGCAAACTGCTATATGGACAGTTACAACGGCTATGTTATTCTGTCGCAGATGAACGGTAATATAGAAACATTTACAGGAACCTGGATTTATATTTTTTTGCAGAATTTTATGAATAAAAATGGAAGTCCTATTCAATTATCCGATCTCAGCCCTTACAGGGGAACAGCCTTGCATTGTCCGGCAGATACCAGTACGGACACGCCTTACACAGGTGGATTCGCCTCATACGCAGTCAACGGATTCATTCACCTGATAAATCCGGCAACGGCAACTTTTTCAGGCGCTAATATCGAGCAAAGGAAAATGAGTTTTTTCCGTAGCCCATCCGCGACATTATTCATCACAGACACAGGCAAAAATGCAGGCAGAAGCGCCAATGCATATCGAGGCCAAATGGGATCATTGCTCAATCAATCCCAGAGACTTTTAGCAAAAGTCAACTCGTCTTATGCTGAAACCGACCTGCAAATGCGACATTCAAATGGCCAAAACATCAATATATTGTACCTCGACGGACATGCCAAGGGAATATCCGCTCCTGAATTGCAACTCCCGGATTATACAGGTACTTTCTGGACAGGACGATAAAATCTGAAACTTAAAATAATTGAAAATAGAAGGTTATTTCTGTATGAAAACAATATTGATCATCTTATCCGTTTTTGCGGCTGCGATTGCTCAAAGTGCCGAGGATTTGAAAATACGCGGCAGCTCTTTCGGCAACTGGTGGCTAGTCAATGAGGAAGTCTGTTTCAAAGGCGAAAAAACAATCACAAGTCCAGTCACTGCCGTAGTGCGCGACATCAGTGACAAAGTAATCCACACTGAAGTGATAAGTGCAGAATCCTTCAACGCTCAGGGATGGCGCTGGCATAGCAGTTCACCGGGATTTTATGACGTCGAATTCAGCGTCAACTCAGAACCCGTTACTGACTATCTTCTCCTCAAAAGACATAAACAGGACATCAATGACAAGCGCCGTTATTATCTGGTGGAAGACACAAAATTGCCGATTACACGTCACAACTTCGTGGTGGCGGCAAAAGCCACCCGCCCTGTATCAGAAATTTCCCCGCAATTCGGAATGTCCCCTCACGGAGACCGTTACAAAACAATTTTGCCGCTATCCCGACTGATTGGCTTCGGATCAATCCGTTATCATGCGGTTCACTGGGATGAAGTAGAAAAAGTTAAAGGACAATACAAATTCACGGAACTTGATGATTTCTTTCAGAAGGCACATGAACTCGGCTACACAGATGACCGGATAATCCTGAATGTTTTCGGAGTTCCACAGTGGGCGTCAAGCCGTCCCGAGGCAGACTGGATAAATATTTGCATGCGCGAGTACGCCACCGTAATCCCGCGTGACATGCAGGACTGGCGCAATTTTCTGCAAACTACTATGCGCCGATATCCAAATATCCGCAACTGGGAACTCTGGAACGAACCGCACCTGATCGGCTTCAGCTGTTTCTGGGCAGATTCCACGGAGAATTTCATTCAGCTGCTCAAGGCGGGATATGAAACAGTCAAAGCGGAGAATCCGGACAACGTCGTTATCATGGGCGGAATAGGAATGCGTTATTTGCCGTTCTACAAAGAATTTCTGGAGAAAGGAGGCGGTAAATACTATGATATTTTCGGAGTTCATGCAGCCAGCCGTCGGCTCTTCAACCGCGAAGTTTTCGCGAAACTTGATCAAGCAAACAATGTACCGGTGCGTCCATGGCACGTAACCGAATGGCACGCCAATCTGCTTAATCCACACATGACGCCCTATCCTTCGGAGCGTATGCTTGCACGCACCCAGTTGCTCAGTTTCATGCAGCTGATCAGAAAGGGGGCACAGGCAGTTGATTACTTCTGCATCACCAACAATGAAGAAAAAGAAGAACTTGCGGTACTGCAAAAACACCAGCTGGTCGGACATACGGCAGGAGCATTCCGCCGCCGTCCCTACTTCCAGCCTCGCTATGTGGGTGCCGCCTGGCATGTGTTTATTGCCATGACCAAGGGAGAGCTTAAAATTGGAAACGGCTATGAGTTCGGCAAACGACAGTCTGCTATCCTTTTCTCTAGCGAAGCTGGAACATGTCTGGCGTTTTGGAACTACGGCTCCGAGCCCGTCAAAATCGCCCCGGAACTCCTTGCTGCCCTGCAAAACAGCAGAATAGTTGCAGCAGACGGTCGTCCGATAACAGTCAACGATCAATTTCTTCTCGAGCCTGAAGAATATTATCTGACTGCAAACCCTGATATCGAAGTGACCAAAAACTGGAAAAATCCTAGCGAGGTTTTGATTCCGGGCGGAGAAGTCCTGACTCTTGATGAAAGCGTAACAGGCGAATATTTTCCGGGAGCTTTATTTGATTCTCAGCTCCAAGTTCTACCGAATCAAATTATCCCGTGGCAGACAATGTCACGTTTCATCGCCAATCCTGCACTCAAATCAGAGGCGGCTCAAATGTCTCCTGCACGCTTCGCAGTAGGATGTTCTCAGACAGGACTTGACCTTATGGTGGAACTTGTTGACAAGATTCATGTCCCCAACCCGGGCGTGGAATCGTGGAAGGGAGATTCGGTGCAGTTTGCCATTGACACCAATGAGCACGGACATGGCGCTGACATTCTGGAATTTTCGCTTTATCGAGACCAAAGCGGTAAAAGCTTTTTGTTCAAACAAATTGCCCCTCCTCCTTCCGGCGATCTGCCTAACGACTATGTCTTTGCCGGCAATATTGTCACAAATGCCCTCGTCGCTACGGAGCAGTCTGAAGGAAAAACCATATACAAACTGCATTTGCCAAGTTCAGAACTCTATCCATATGCAATAAGCAAAGGAGCAAGACCGCGCTTTTCTATACTCATCAACAACAATGACGGCGCAGGACGAACTGGATATCTTGAATGGGCATCCGGAATCGGCAGTGCTAAAAACCCGGTCGTTTATGGACGCCTGACTCCTCAAATAGAGGATAAAACGTACCTCAGCTCCGCCGATATCAAGTATAAATCCTGGCAACTGCCCTACGAATGGAGTTTTGAAAACGATATCATCAGCCTCAAGGCAAATGGAGCCGCAAACAGTGGGCTGACAAGCAAAGAGTTTCCGTTGACTCCCGGCGGTCGCTACCGCATCAGTTTTGAAATCCGCGGCAGCGGCAATTTTCAGTTGATGATGGCAGGTAAAGGAGTTCCTCGCACAGATTTGTTGCTGCCTACGCCGCTAAACGGAGAATTCAAACGCTATGATCTTGTATTTTTTGCTCCGTCCAATGCTGTTTCGGCCGCGCCAAGTATTTTCTTTTGGCAGCAGCCGCAAGCTGAAATGCAGATCCGTGACTTCAAAATCACAAAATGAAGCAATAACCAATATCTTCAAAAAAGATAATACATACGAAAAATCAAGGAATTCACAATGAAAAAGAGACCTTGCGTCTGCACTTATTATTTCCCGAACTGGCACGTCGATCCGAGAAATGAAGTCATTCACGGCAAAAACTGGACTGAGTGGCGCGTCGCTCAATACGCTACACCAAGATTCTCAGGACATGAACAGCCGAAAGTCCCGCTCTGGGGCTATGAGGATGAGGCCGATCCTAAGGCAATGTGGAAAAAGATCAAAGCGGCCTCAGAGCATGGCATCGATGCTTTTATTTTTGACTGGTACTACTTTTTTGACGGCTCCTACCGCGAGCGCTGCGTCCGTGACGGCTTCCTTAAAGCGGAAAACAGAAACGCGCTCAAATTCGCTTTCATGTGGGCTAATCACAATCCCATATATGCGCATCCCGGCAGCTACAGAAAACCGGCCGAGCCTCTCTGGGACGGCTCCGTCAGCCCGGAAACTTTTGTAAAATGTACAGATCACTGCATAAAAAACTATCTTAATCAGCCGAATTATCTGAGAGTTAACGATGGACTTTTCTTCTCGTTTTTCAGACCCAAAGCTCTGATTCAAGATCTCGGCGGAGCAGATGTAGCCAAACTGCTCTTTAAAGACTTCCGCTACAGAGTCGAAAAAGCGGGACTCGGCAGATTGAATCTAGAAGCCTGTCTTTCTGATATGGGCTGGGAAAATTATGCATCCGAAGATACGCTTTTAAAGGAAGTCGGCTTCGATTCCACAGGAAGATACGGCTGGGGCGAATACAGAGATGATTTCCCTGCTCTCGAATATTCCGAATGGTTTGAGCGGAATAAGGGAGTTGCCGCCGAAATGACAAAAAAATTCTCAATCCCCTACAATCCCGTAGTTTCCACAGGCTGGGACAGTTCCCCCCGCACAGTGCAGTCCGACATGTACGACAAAAGGGACTATCCCTTCGGCACGGTAATCACGAACAATACTCCGGAACTTTTCGAGAAAGCCTTACGCTCAATTTCCGATTTCATGCAAAGCGAGGATTCAACAGGTTCAATCGTCCACTTAAGCTACTGGAACGAATGGACTGAAGGCAGTTATCTTGAACCTGACACAAAATACGGCTTCAAATTTCTTGAAGCTGTAAAGAAAGTCTTCGGCAAGCAAAACTGATTCTGGCTACAGATTAAAAAAGATCCGGACTCGCTTGAGTTCGGATCTTTATATTTATCTGCAAAATCGCCCCGTTCGGGTCGAATAAATATTCAAGGCAAGCCAGCAAAAATAAATCATCCCGCTCGGGTCGATTTTTGTTTACCTCTTCAGACAAGGTTTGTCATGATGTGTTCGCGACGCTCGGGCGTGTTGTCGCCCATGTAGAATTCCAGCATCTTGGGGATGCCGTAGCTGTTGTCGATGGACACCTTCACAAGACGTATGTTTTCACCGATGAACTGGCCGAATTCCGAGGGAGAAATTTCTCCGAGTCCCTTGAATCGTGTGATCTCGACTCCGCCTCTCGCTCCGCCCAGCTGAATTACAGCCGCGTCGCGTTCCTTTTCGGAATAGCAATATATAGTCTGTTTCTTGTTCCTGACTCGGAAAAGAGGAGTTTCAAGAATAAAGAGATGTCCGGCTTTCACCAGCTGCTCAAAGTAGGTCAGGAAGAAGGTTATGAGCAGGTTTCTGATATGGAGTCCGTCCACGTCCGAGTCAGTCGCTATAACGACTTTCGCATAACGCAGGTCTTCAATGTCGTTTTCAATATCCAGAGCCTTCATGATGTAATAAAGCTCTTCGTTTTCATAGACCTTGTTTATTTTCTTGCAATGGCAGTTCAGCGGTTTACCCTTGAGCGAGAAAATCGCCTGAGTCATGACATCACGGCAACTGACCATTGAGCCTGCGGCAGATTGTCCTTCCGTCAGGAATATCATTGTCTCGGAAGCACGTTCAGAACGGTCTCCGAAGTGAATTTTGCAGTCTTTAAGTTTGGGAATCTTAAGACTCATCTTCTTGGCTTTTTCTCTGGACTGCTTCTGAACGGACTGAATTTCCTTGCGAACAGCTTCGTTGTGCTCGATTTTTTCGATGATTTTGGCAGCTTCGTCGCTGTGGCGGTGCATATAGTCGGCAACAGCCTGCTGGACAGTGCTGACAATCCAGCCTTTAATATCGGCATTTCCGAGCTTGTTTTTTGTTTGTGATTCAAAAACGGGATCCTGAAGTTTAATGGCAATAGCTCCGGCGATACCGTCACGCACATCGGCTCCCTGGAAAGAGCGTCCTGAAAAGTCGTTGATCCCGCGCAGAATACCTTCCTTGAAGGCCGAAAGATGAGTACCGCCGTCATTGGTGTACTGTCCGTTTACGAATGAGAAATATGTTTCCCCGTAATTCGAGGTATGACAGAAAGCGAACTCAAGAGTTTTGTCGCAGTAGTGAATGATGTCGTAATGACGGTCTTCCTGTACTTCGCTTTCGATGAGATCGCGCAAGCCGTTCTTGGAGTAATAGCGGGTGCCGTTAAGGTAGATATTGAGACCGCTGTTAAGGAATGCATACATCCATATGCGCTTTTCAATATATTCCTGTTTGAAGGTGTAATCACCGAAAACCGTGGCAGAGTGGTCAGGAACAAAGGCAATCATTGTCCCGTCTTTTTCCTCGGAACTGCCGGTTTCATCCTTTACGATTATACCCTTTTCAAAGCTGACCTTGCGGAATTTTCCCTCGCGGAACGATGTGGCGACGAATTTCTCGGCAAGAGCGTTTACGGCTTTTGTTCCTACGCCGTTCAATCCGACAGAGAACTGAAAGACATCTGAATTGTATTTTGCGCCGGTATTGATCTGAGACACGCATTCGGCGAGTTTTCCAAGCGGAATGCCTCGTCCGAAGTCTCTGACAGTTACGAGATCATCCTTGAGCTCGACATCAATTCTGCGGCCGAAGCCCATTATATATTCGTCGATACTGTTGTCGATGATTTCCTTGACAAGCACGTAAATGCCGTCGTCGGGATTTGATCCGTCGCCAAGACGTCCGATGTACATGCCGGGACGTGTTCTTATGTGTTCAAGAGAACTGAGTGTCTTAATTTTACTTTCATCATAAAGATGTGTCTGTTTTGCTGCGTCGCTCATATGTAAATGCTCCGAGTAATCAAAAATAGGAATAGCGGAATATAGCTCAAAAACTCTGAAACTCCAACGGAATATTGCAGTGAAGAACGCTGTCCTTATTTTTTTGTGATTCTGTGTATTATAAAAATTTGCATTAGTTGCTGATGCCGTCTATATTAACCGTTCAGAATTTAAAGTTAAAAAGAAGGATTGGCATAATGGCCCACACAAAATCAGCACTCAAGCGCTTGAAGACAAGCACAAAGGCACGTCTCAGACACAAGTCAAGAAACAGCGAACTCTCAACAGTCGAGAAGAAATTCCGCGCTGCCATCGAATCATCTGAGCTCACACTTGCTGAAGAGCTCTACAACAGCCTCGTCGCAAAGTTCGACAAAGCTGTCAAAGCCGGAACAATTCACGGCAACAAGGCTTCCAGAAAGAAGTCACGCCTGACTCTTGCCCTTAACACTGCTAAGGCAAGCAAGAAATAATCTTTCTGTAAAGCGATTGTCTTTCAGCCATTCCGGTCTTTTTCCGGAATGGCTTTTTCTCTTTTCTACAGTCTAAAACCAAATGATAAGCGACTTTCATACTCACAGCAATTTAAGTTATTGCGCCGAAGAGACTATGACTCCGGAGCTCTACAAAGAGATTCTTTCGGATCCCTTGCGCCGTAAAAACCCGTTTGAAATAGACAAAGTTTTCATCACCGACCACGGTATGGCGATATACTTTCCAAAAGAAATCGCCTGGGCATGGCAGTATATGGCGGATTCCTCCATTTTCGACGCTCACCGCCCGCGCGGCAACGCAATTATCGAAAAACACTTGCGGATACTCGGAAAGTATAAGGATTGCGGTATTTTTCCCGGCATCGAAGTGGAGATGATGGACGACGGACGTTTCACTCTTGATCCCGAGTTCAGAAAAAGCTTCAAAGTACTTATCGGCAGCATACATTATCTGCACTGTTCTCAGAAAAACGGCTCCTCGCCCATACAGATTCTCGAAGCATGGGAATCCCACACTATGAGGCTCCTGGACAAAGATATTGACGTACTCGGACATCCCTTCCGCTGGCTGCATTATCAGATTGACGGACAAATCCCTCCGGAACTCATAAAGAAAACCGTAGATGCCGCAATCCGCAGCAATGTAGCGCTGGAACTGAACTCCCACTACAAAATCCCGGCTGACATCGAAATGTTAAAATACGGCGCTGAAAAAGGCGCTTTATTCGCGTTCTCGACTGACTCGCACAGGCCTTCCGAGATCTGCGACTTCACTTATCACGCCTCCTGCCTCGAAAGCGCCGGACTCAAAATCTCCGACATCAAACTGCTTTCAATCTGAAAGTCCGGACAAAAAAAGAGAGAACAGATTTCTCCATTCTCTCTCTGTTCAGAAAATATCAGGATCAATTATTTTGCGGGGACTTCTTCGATCACAACCTTTGAAAGAGTGATTGTGGATTCGGCAAGAGCACCTGTCATAAAGCGGATGGAGCGCGGAGAATCATATCCTCCCTTGCTGTCAGCTTTGGGAGTCAAAGTAATTTCATAATCCTTGGAACCTACGGCAAGCTTGACGTTTCCATTCGCATAGGAAGTATAAGGAGCTTTGCTCAGAAGATAGCTGATGTGAATATTGCCTTCTTTTGTGGAATCAGCTGTAAAGGTCATCTTGTAGCTTTTTCCCTGAACAAGTTCGAGCGGCGCATAGACCTGAATAAAATGCTGCTTGTTTTCTGTTGTCGCAGGAAGATTTATTACAGCTTTGCCTCCATCAAATTTTACAGTGGCACCGATCTCGGCAACAGGCTTATTAATGAAAACATTCCATCCGTTTTCCTTGGAGAAGGAATCGGCTTTCAGAAGGTTCTCTGCGTTGAGGGCGAAGGATGCGGCAAAGACAGCCGCGACTGTCATTTTCACTACGTTCATTTGTCTGTCCTTTCTTTTTCGTTTTACTCACTAATAAAGCGAACCATTCTCACATAAGCAACAAGATCCGCCGAACTCACAAAGGATAAAATAACATTTGTACTAATAACATATTAGAAAAAGATGTCAAGATAATAAAACAACTTTCCACACAAGGCATTGCATAAAAAAATACCCCCAGCTTTATCGTAAGAGATTTTTAATCACGAAGGACACGAAGAATTTCAAAGGAATGGGATTTAGAGGAGAATTATTGTCCATTGTGTCCATGATGTCCATACAGTCCATCAAATCCACGTGGAAGCGCAAATATAAAAAACAAAAAGGGACAGGATTTTGCAATCCTGTCCCGGAGTAATTCAGAAACTGACCTGATTAGTTCAGGCGTGCAGCGAGAGCATCGAGCTCGTCGTTGAGTTCCTTCGGAAGGTGAGTTCCGAACTTGGCAAAGTGTTCCTTGACAAGCGGAATTTCCTTCTTCCAGCCTTCCTTGTCGACTTCGAGGAGAAGCTTGAGATCATCGGCTGTAACGCCTTTGAGACCAGTGAGGTCAAGATCTTTAGCTTCAGGCAGGTTGCCGATAGGAGTAGCAATAGCACTGACTTTTCCTGCGCAACGTTCGAAGATCCACTTGAGAACGCGGCTGTTGTCGCCGAATCCGGGCCAGAGCCACTTGCCTTCAGGGGACTTCTTGAACCAGTTGACGTAGAAGATTTTCGGGAGCTTGTCGCTCTTCTTGCCCATGCTGACCCAGTGACCGAAATAATCGCCCATGTTGTATCCGCAGAACGGAAGCATGGCGAAGGGGTCTCTGCGGAGGGTACCAACAGTACCGGCAGCAGCAGCAGTCATTTCAGAAGCCATGATGGAGCCGAGGAATACACCGTGGTTCCAGCTGAGAGCTTCGTTGACAAGCGGAACTACAGAAGCTCTGCGACCGCCGAAGAGGAATGCAGAGATCGGAACGCCGCTCGGATCTTCCCATTCAGGAGCGATAACCGGGCACTGACGTGCAGGAGCAGCGAATCTGGCGTTCGGGTGAGCTGCCTTGCGGCCGCATTCCGGAGTCCAGGGACGACGCATCCAGTCGACGAGCTTTGCGGGTTTTTCCTTGGTCATATCTTCCCACCAGACGTCGCCTTCGGGAGTGAGAGCGCAGTTTGTGAAGATGATGTTGGCGTTCAGTGTGCGCATTGCGTTCGGGTTGGAGCTCATGGATGTACCCGGAGCAACACCGAAGAAACCGGCTTCAGGATTGATGGCATAGAGTCTGCCGTCTTTGCCGATCTTCATCCATGCGATATCATCGCCGATGCAGTCGACCTTCCAGCCGGGAACTGTGGGCTCAAGCATAGCAAGGTTTGTCTTGCCGCAAGCGCTCGGGAATGCAGCTGCAACATACTTGACTTCCTTCTCGGGAGATGTCAGCTTGAGGATGAGCATGTGCTCGGCAAGCCAGCCTTCCTTCTTTGCGAGTGTGGAAGCGATACGGAGAGCGAAGCACTTCTTTCCGAGGAGGGCGTTTCCTCCGTAACCGGAACCGAAAGAAATGATTTCGTTGCTTTCGGGGAAGTGTGTGATGTACTTGTTCTGGGCGTTGCACGGCCACGGAGTATCAGCCGCGGCAGCTTCGAGAGGAGCGCCGACTGAGTGCAGGCACTTTACGAACTCGCCGTTGTCGCCGAGAAGATCATAGATCTTGGAGCTGACTCTTGTCATGATGTGCATGCTGCAAACAACATAGGGGGAGTCTGTGAGCTCAATACCGATCTTGGAGATGTGTGAGCCGATAGGTCCCATGCTGAACGGAATAACGAAGAGAGTACGACCCTTCATGCAGCCTTTGAAAAAGCCGTTGAGGGTTTCCTTCATTTCCTTAGGATCTTTCCAGTTGTTTGTCGGTCCAGCATCTTCCTTCTTCTCGGAGCAGATGAAGGTGAATTCTTCTACGCGGGCAACGTCGGCCGGGCTTGAACGGCAGAAGAAGCTGTTGGGACGAAGGCGCTCATTCAGTCTGATGAATGTGCCGGCGTCAACCATGAGGTTAGCCATTTCATTGTATTCTGCGGCTGAACCGTCGCACCAGCGAACGGCGTCGGGAGTACAGAGGTCTACGACTGACTGTACCCATGAGAGCAGGGCCTTGTGAGTTGTTGGAGCTGTTGACATTTTTTTTCCTTTTCTCTTTATTGTTGTTGAAAAGTTTCCTGTTTTTTTCGTCCCGGATGCCTCCTCCCGGGAACTTCCGAACGGATTTCCAGAGCTTGTCTTCCAGCAGTATTTTTTACTGCATCACTGGAAATGCGTTTAAAAGTCGGCCTTTATGCAGTGCCGCAAAAGAGCCCTCCGTTTCACCGGAGAGCTCTCGGTGTCGAGATTACTTGCTGACTACAGCCAGAGCCTTACCGGCCTGAACCTGCTCGCCCTGTTTTACATTGATAGCTGTAAGAACACCAGCTGCCGGTGCGGCAATCGGGTTTTCCATCTTCATGGACTCAAGAACAAGAACTATTTCGCCTGAAGCAACCTTGTCGCCGACTTTCTTGTTGACTCTGAGAACAAGACCCGGAAGCGGAGATACGACGTTGACTCCTTCTCCGGAAGCAGCGGCAGGAGCAGCGGCTGCTGAAGCAATGCCGGCCTTGACGGAGACATTGTAACTTGTGCCGTTAACTTCGGCCTTGTCGCCTGCAAGCTTGATTTCGTAAGCTTTGCCGTTGACTGAAACGGTATATGCGCCGTCTGCTGATTTCTCGGCAGGCTTTGCGGCTGCGGCAGGAGCTTCCGCCTTCTTCTCATTCTTACGGACGCCGATTGTTGCGCCGCCCTTAAGGAAGAGGATACCCTTATCCTGGCAGGAAGAAGCGATGAAGATATTTTCGTCTGTGACAGGAAGACTGTTGTCTTCGAGAAGCTTCTTGGCAACAGCAACACCCTTCTTCGGGCTTCTGTCGTTGATGTCGAGCGGATTTTCAGTTGTCGGCTCAAGCTTGAGCTGTTCAGCAGCAATCTTTACGACTTCAGCATCGGGAGCTACAGGAGTCTTGCCGAAATAACCGAGAACCATCTTGCCGTAACCTTCTGCGATCTTTTTCCAGGGACCGAACATGACGTTATTGAAGGCCTGCTGGAAGTAGAACTGGGATACGGGAGTAACGGAAGAACCGAAACCGCCCTTGGCAACTGATTCGCCCATGGCTGCGATAACTTCCGGATACTTGTCCATGAGACCGTTGTCGCGGAGCATCTGTGTATTGGCTGTGAGAGCACCGCCGGGCATCGGGAAGAACGGGATGAGCGGTTCAACCTTTGTAGCTTCCGGAGGCATGAAGTAATCCTTGAGAGCTTCCTTGAAGGCGTCTTCAAGCTTGATGATCTTGTTGACGTCGATATCAAGGGTGTAGTCTGTGCCGCGGAGAGCGTGCCACATTGTGAGGATGTCGGGCTGACATGTACCGCCTGAAACAGGAGCCATTGAAAGGTCGACCTGATCGGCACCGGCTTCGATAGCTGCCTTGTATGCTGTTACGCATGTACCGGCTGTTTCGTGTGAGTGGAATACAATCTTGACCTTGTCGCCGAGAAGCTTTCTGGCTTCCTTGATTGTATTGTAGACCTTGCTCGGAGTAGATGTTCCTGAAGCGTCCTTGAAGCAGACTGAGTCATACGGAATATCGGAAGCAAGAATCTTCTTGAGAGTTTCAGCATAGAACTCGGCTGTATGTGCGCCTGTGCATCCGGGAGGAAGTTCCATCATTGTGACGACGACTTCGTGCTTGAGGCCGGCTTCAACGATGCACTTACCGCTGTAGATAAGGTTGTTGACGTCATTGAGAGCGTCGAAGTTACGGATAGTTGTCATGCCGTGCTTCTTGAACATCTGAGCATGCAGCTTGATGATGTCTCTGGGCTGAGAATCGAGAGCGACTACGTTGATGCCGCGTGCGAGTGTCTGAAGGTTGGCATCCGGGCCTGCGGCCTTACGGAAGGCATCCATCACTTCGAAAGAGTTTTCGTTTGAGTAGAAGAAGGGGGACTGGAACATAGCGCCGCCGCCTGCTTCAATGTGATGAATTCCTGCTTCAGCAGCAAGTTTGACTACGGGAAGATAATCCTTTGAGAAAACTCTGGCTCCGAAGACGGACTGGAAACCGTCTCTGAAAGCTGTAAGCATGAAATTGACTTTTTTCATTTTTTATCCTTAAATTTAAGTTTATTTTTCTGAGCTTGCTTTAGCAACTGCAATAGCAACTGCTATTGCTTCGGTTTCGTCCTGCTGTGGAGCCGCTTCTACAGGGGCTTCTTCGACATGAGCCGGAGCGAACTTATGAATCAGAGTCATCATCAGGTGTATTACAACCGCCACCGCAAAAGCTATTACGGCGGTAAGGCCATATACAAAGAAGCATATTTTTATGCTTTCCATATTATATTAATCCTTATTTTATATTTTATTTCAGTGTGCCGGATCGAAGTCCGGCCGCCGTGTTACTTGTTGAAGAAGAGACTGACGTATATGGCAGCGATAATAGCTGTCGTAATAACGCCGCTTATGTTGGCACCGAGCGCATACTGAAGAACGATCGAACTCGGGTTAGCGCTTGATACAACCTTCTGAGCCACCTTGGCTGTGCTGGGCACGCAACTTACACCGGCAATACCGATAACCGGATTGAACTTGCCGCCTGTAATGAAGTACATTATATAACCGCCGATACCGGAAATAAGCAGAGCGAGCATGCCGAGGAGAAGAAGCGGCAACACTGCGGGGCTGAAAATCGTTCCGGCTTCGCAGAGAATGCCGAGAAGAGTTCCGAGTGTCAATGTCGCGCTGTAGAGAACAGTATTGCTTACAAGATCTTGGAAGGCCTTGATTCCCGACTCTCTGATTGAAATACCAAGGAAGAGAGAGAATACAAGCGGAGAAGCGACCGGGAAGAGGAAGCAGAGAGCAACACAGCAGATAACTGCGAAAGTCAGCTTCTGACCGGCCGTAACTTCCTTGCCTCCTGAAGTCGCAGGCATCGGAAGTCCTCTGAGCTTCTCAGGAATCATGAACTTGATCAGGTAAGGATATCCGCCGTAAGCAAGACCGAGATAGAGGTAAGCCACAACGGTGATCGGAACGAAGAGTTCCGGAGAAAGCTTGAGTGATGTGAAAAGAACCATCGGTCCGTCAGCGCCGCCGACGAGAGCGATTGAAGCGGAGTCCTTCAGACTGAAGCCGAGAGCGTGAGCAATCGGGAGAGTGAAGATTGTTCCGAGTTCTGCGCAGAGAGCGATGAACATACTTGAGTAGGGTCTTGCAATAATGAAGCCGACGTCAAGCAGTGAACCAATACCTACGAACATCAGACAGGCCACAAGACCGTTTCCGAAGGTGAAGGTATAGACGGGCTGGAGCCAGTCAATCTGCATCAAAGTGATGAGGTTGTCGTTAACTGTTTCATTGGGATCAAGGAAAAGGTTTCCGACCTTGTTCGGATCGGTTGCCTTCTTGAGCATATTGATGGGGTCGAAGAACATTACGGAAGCGTTGATGGTACTCATGCCGAGTCCCATAGGAATCATGAGCAAGGGCTCAAGAATACCCTTCTTGCCGAGATACATGAGGAGGAAGCCGACCAGAATAAGACATATTCTGCCAATTGCGACTTTAGGATCATGCTCAAAGGTATGAAGCATCACGCCTACACCCTGGAACAAGTCCAGAAATTTCAAGTCCATACTTTGTCCTTTTTTGTTTTTTGGGTTACTATTTTTAATACTATATTTATTTTACTGTGATAAAACTTTCCGATTCAGACATTCAAATCTTTTTCTCGAATAGTCCTTCTGCGCTTTTTATTGATACGGTTCCGCTGTTTAGAACGGTATCTTCTCCGCCGTCCGGCCTGAAGAGGAGCTGGCCGCCTGGAAGGATATCAATTACCCTGCCTTCCACCGTAAGCCCTTGTTCTGTGACAAGTTTCACATCCCGCCCTGCCAAAAGATTTTCTTCTTTCCAGCGTGAGAAAATCCAGTCAGTTCCGGAGGCAAACGCATTACAATACATCTCGGAGAAGAAAATTCCAGCATCGAAGCTGAATTTCTTGATGTCCGAAAGGCGTCCCGATTCGATATAAACGGAACTGGCGGGATTGTCGATTGACTGCATTTCATCGGCACTGGAATTGACATTTATTCCGAAACCTGCAACAAGACCGCAAGGATTGTTTGTGATGTCGGTTTTAATCTCGCAAAGAATTCCGCATATCTTTTTTTCGCCCGCGAAAATGTCATTAGGCCATTTGATCCAGAACTTTGAAGAGGGTGCGTAATGACGGAGAAGTTCAAGACAGGCGAGCGAAAGAATCCTGCCGCATGTGTGCGGATGAAAGCGCATATCCTTGATTATCAAAGAGCCGTAAAAATTCTCACCTGTCGATATCCAAGTTTTTCCGGATCGTCCTCGTCCGCCTGTCTGTCTGGCGGCGCTGACCAGAGTGAAGTCTGGCAGTGAGTCAAAATGCTCAGACGCATACCTGTTGGTGGAATCCACCTCCTTCAGGAAAATATGACTTATCAACGGCCTTAATGCTTCAATCATGTCTCTCTGCAATGTATATTCAAGAATAATATATCTATGTTATCCGAATTGTCCAGAACGACATTTATGTAAATTCAGGAATTTTTCTGAAAGCAATTTCATTCTGGAAATACAGGCAATAGGAATGTAACTTACCGTATACATTTTGAATGGAGGCTTTTTATGGCAAAAGGATCAGAGGGAGGCTCGTGGAGCCCCTACCTTGCAGGCGGTCTGGCCGGACTTCTGGCGATAGTTTCAGTTTATGCGACGACTCTTGTCATGGGGAAAAGCGCTTACCTCGGCACATCGACAACTTTTGTGCGCGCGGCGGGGATGATCGAAAATACTTTTGCGCCGTCGCATGTCAGTTCCAATGAATATTTCAAAAAAGAAAAAGTAAAGATGGACTGGCAGTTCATGCTTGTTATCGGGATTTTCGGAGGTGCTCTCATCGGGGCTCTGACAGGGAAATCATTCAAGCTGGAATCTGTACCGCCCACATGGAGTTCAAGCTTCGGCTCATCCATATTAAAGAGAGCGGCATGGGCATTTCTCGGCGGAGTCATCGCAATGATGGGGGCGCGTCTGGCGGATGGATGTCCTTCCGGCAACGGACTAAGCGGACTCATGCAGCTGTCGGCATCCGGATTTCTGGCTCTGGCGATGTTTTACGGTGCCGGTGTCGTGACAGCTCACTTCCTTTATACAGGAAAAGGCGGCGGCAAGAAAAAAGGAGGCTCCGACGATGAATAACGAGCAGATTCTGGGACTCGCCACGGGAATAATCTTCGGATTTCTCCTTCAAAAGGGGAGCGTTCTTCGTTTCGACAAGCAGGTTGGTGCAATGCTCTTCAACGACATGACTATATTCAAATTCATGTTATCAGCGATAATTGTCGGCATGACGGGAATCTACGCGATGCACGACTTCGGCCTCATCACATTGAGTCACAAAACAATGAATATCGGAGGACTTGTCGCAGGCGGGATTCTTTTCGGCATAGGCTGGGCAGTTGCGGGATATTGTCCGGGCACGGCTGTCGGGGCAGTCGCAGAAGGACGCTGGCACGCAATTTGGGTTATAGCCGGAATGCTTGTCGGCGCGGCTCTCTATGCGGAGCTCTATCCTTTTTATAAAAGAACTATTTTAGCTGTGCATGATATGGGAAAAGTATCGCTGCCGGAGCTCATCGGAGTCAATCACTGGATTGTGATGGCGGCTTTTACCTTCATATCTTTAATCATGTTCATAATATTTGAAAAACGCAAAATCTAAAGGTTAAATGATGATAAAGACTCTTTGCTTCGGGGAAGTTCTCTGGGATATTTTCGGCGAAAACGAACACATTGGCGGAGCGCCTTTCAATGTAGCAGCCCATCTTTCAAAACTTGGCTGCTCCTCCTATCTGATCAGCCGCACCGGACACGATGCCAGAGGCAAAGCTGTTTTCGGCGAGCTTAAAAAAAACGGAGTCATCCCTGAATACATCCAGATCGACATGGGACATGAAACAGGTTACGCGAAAGTGACGCTTGACGAAAAAGGAGTAGCCTCCTATCAGTTCCCCGAAAAACCAGCCTACAATTACATATCAGAAATCCCCGGCATGATAAAGGCGATCAAGATGGAGGAATTCGACATCTTCTGTTTCGGCAGCATGGTTCAGTCCGGCGAAGCTTCACGCGAAACGCTGTATCAGATTCTTGAAACAAAACCGGCAAAACACATCTTCTTCGATGTGAATATCAGGCTCAATTTCTATCCGCTCGACGTTCTTCAGGAATCCTTGAGATACGCTACGATCGTCAAGCTCAACGAGGACGAACTGCCGCTGGTCTCAGAACGTCTTTACGGCAGAAAGATGGAAGGACACGAGTTCTTCCTCAAACTCAGCTCGGAAAGTCCGGTCAAAGCTGTCTGCGTAACCAGAGGGGCCAATGGAGCATCTGTTTATTCAGCGGACGAGAACTTCGACATGCCCTGCCCCGAGGTCAAAGTGGAAGACACCGTCGGAGCCGGAGACTCCTTCAGCGCAGCCTTTCTGAGAGCCTTAGCGTCTGGAGCCGATTACAAAAAAGCGGCTTCGGAAGGAATGCAGCTCGGCTCATTTGTAGCCTCGAAAAAAGGAGCCGTCCCTGAATACAGCGCAGAGATAAAAACTAGTCTTGGACTTGAGGCCTGATTTCAAAGCTTCCTTTAAGGATGATGAGGCAGAGAAGGAGTTCCGGCGGAGTCTCCTTAACGGGAACAGTTCTCAGATACCATGCGACGTACTGAGCTCTGACAAAATAATATTTTGAATAGAAGCCAAGCAGTTCAGCAGCCAGCTTTTTTTCCGCCTCAAGAGATGGCTCCTGCATGCTCAAAATCATCTCACGTCCTATTCTGTCCTCATGGAGAGCATCAGCCTCAGCCAGAGAAACGAGCGCGTTATGTCTGTCTGAGCAATAAAGCTTCAGGAAATTATAAACCTGATCCCCCTGCCCCGTGAGCTCCGCCATGGAATAAAGAATTTCATAAAGAACCTTAGGCGGCATGGGTGAAGAAGTTTTCTCCAGAAGGATATGGAAGGATTCATCATCGCCTATTGCTGCAAGAGCGGCGGCTCCATGGGTGACAAGACGTGGATTCGAGGTCTCCTTGAAGATTTTCTTGATTTCTGAATACGAGACTTCATCCTTCATTGCGGCAAGCGAGAAAATCACTTTGCCCTGAAGATAAAAATCATCGGAATGAATGTATTTCCTAAGCATGGGAATAGCACTTCTGATCTTTCTGTCTCCGGCGATTTTTGCTGCCATGCTGGCAGTGGTGTATTCGCCCTCCTCCAGCTCACGCAGAATAAGTTTTTCAGTTTCAGGCCCGAAGGGAATTTCACCGAGCGCGTTAAGAGCGCGACTGCGCACAAGAAAACGCGGAGAATCAAGATATGTGCGTAGGATTTTTTCGGAAAGCCCTGATTTCAGCTCAAGAAGACGGTCAACATTCTCCTGCTCCTCGTCAGGCGAAGCAGTTGTCTTAATTGAGTACAAACTGAAAAGAACCATGATATCGCGGGGAGCGAAAGTGAGTCCTAGAACTTCTCCGACTTTCCAGTCAGCAATAGGCTTGAGCCTTGCCACAAAAATCAAGCCCGCGAGCAGCACAAGAAAAATCACCATGAAGTACATTTTAAAGACAT
>JAKJHH010000039.1:20550-24699 GCA_022703965.1 Verrucomicrobiota bacterium | reverse complement strand
GGTGGTACAACAACCGCTTTGTAGCTCATGAGTCCAACGGAAAGTTCCTTGTTCGCCACGGAGCCGAAGCGGTTCAGGTGCTCTTCATCAATGTAGTCAAAGTCATAATGATTCTGAAGAAGCATGTTCTGGAGCTTCTGCATGGCCGAATCCAGATTTGTCAGTGCGTTTTCACCATCCATCTCGTAATGTTTTCTGTGCAATCCGGGATTGTAAAGGCTCCAGGCTGTTTCGATAGGATGGATTACTCCGACATTGCGGACAGCTTTTCCGATTGCCAGCGCAGCGTTGACTCTTGAGAAATAGTCCTCGACAAGATTATAGTCTTTATACCAGGCGGACTGGAAGGATATCGAAGCAGGATAATCACGCTTGGCCTCGCCCATCATCGTATACCATGAAAGGTGATGACATCTCAGGTTAACGCCGAAAGCCGCCTGCCAGTCGCCGACTGCCTTATGATCTGTGAATGAGAAGTTCCAGCCTGTCACTCCGTAGAGTTCGCTGAGCATGAGTTTTCTTCCCTGCTGGGCGCATACCGAGGCACACTGCTTGGCCGTTATTGTTTCAACTGCCGCAGCCTTGCCGTCTCTTGAGACCCCCTGACTGCAAAGGATGTCGATGCCGGGAGCCTGCATGAATTCATAGAAGCGCATTGCCGAGCCGACTACAGCTGTCTGACTTCTCAGCGAGCCTTCCGCCAGAACGTGTCCGGTGTACTGCATATTGTTTTTTTCGCACCAGTCGTAAATGAGCTTGCCGAAAGCGCGTGAAAAAAGATAAGTCAGACAGTCGAAATAGTTTTGCCTCAGTTCGGAAACTTCGCCGTCAATGTTGAAGTAGAGTTCCGGGAGTCTAGGCATGATGTCATAGCCGTAGCGCTTTTTAAAGACTTCGGGAAGTGTTCCTGTCCAGGCTACTCTTCCGAATCCTTCTTCTTCGTTATAGTAGTTTGATCTGTGAGCGTAATTCGGTTCATCCGTGAAGATGCCTGGGATGATTTTACCGAAGTGTTTGCCGTTGTTTTTCCTGTATGCTTCGTGCGTGACTTCGATGAACTTTTCGACGGCTTTATCCGAGAGAGTATCCAGATATGTTTCGCCGTTGTACCAGGGGCTGGGATCATCGGTTTTTACTTCAAAGACGAGTATTTTACCTGAGGACGGAATTTTTCCGTTCTTTATTTCTTTTACGTCGGACGCATTTGCTCCGTCGACTTTTGCAGAGAAAATGGCAGCTTCTGTTCCTGTAACTTTATATGAAGATGCGTCAAGTACTTTAACTTCCATGCTGCGGGCTCTGTACTGATGATCTTTGGTGACCATGCCGCCTGCTGCTCCGGAAGGCCAGCGATCTTCGTCATAGAGCCACATTTCCATATCGCTTTTGATGCCTTCTTCTGCACAGGCATCGATGAGATCGAACCACTCCTTGGAAAGATATGCTGTGTCGAGACCGACTCTTGAGTGCATGAATGCGCCGCCGAGTCCCATTTCCTTGAATATTCTTATTTGCCTTACAAGTTCGTCTTTGTCGAGTTTGCCGTTCCATGACCAGAAAGGTTTTCCCCTGAACTCCTTACCGGGATTGCGGAAAGATTCGCTTACAGACATAAAATGAAATTCCTGATTTTGTTGTATGATTTATGGACAGATTTTCTGTCTCATATATAAATTATAGTCCGTAAAATTCTTTTGAACCTCTATTTAATTATCAAAAACAAGCATTATATTGTCACAAGGAGGATTTTCTATGATTCCTGATTCTGTCAGAGCAATAAGACCGGGGGATCCGCCGGTAAAAATCGTGCGGATACCTATTCAGCGTCCAATGGACTTGCATCTTCATGATTTCGATGAACTTGTGATGATTACCAAGGGGCACGGCCTGCATTTTACCGAATCCGAAGAATATACGATATGCGCAGGTGATGTTTTCTTTATCAAGCCCGGCATAACTCACGGTTACAGGAATACCGAAGATCTCGAACTTATAAACGTTCTTTATTATCAGAACAATCTTAGTGTTCCTATTAACGACCTGCGTAAAATGCCCGGTTACAGAGCTCTTTTTGAACTTGAACCGGCTCTCCGTCAGAAGGATGGCTTTAAGAGCAAGCTTCAGCTGTCTCTTGAGGAGCTGGATGATATGTGCAGAATCGTCGATCTCATTGATGAGGAGATTCACGGCGGAAAATCAGGTTCCATCTTTCTTGCCACTTCTTATCTTATGCAGTTGATAGGACAGCTTTCCAGACGTTACGAGGAAAAGCCCTCTCTTCAGAAACTTCCGCTCATGCGTCTCAGTTCCGTATTCAGCTTTATAGAGAACAACTACACTGAAGAAATAAGTCTTGATGAAATGGCGAAGTCCGCCAATATGTCCAAGAGCACCCTTATCAGAGCTTTCCGGAAAACAACCGGCTATACTCCTCTGGATTATATCTTGCGCCTTAGAATCAACAAGGCTTCTGAAGTATTGCGTCATCCTGACTCATCGGTGACGGAGGCAGCCTGTTCCAGCGGTTTTCATGACAGTAACTACTTTTCACGTCAGTTTCGACGCTTTACGGGGGTGTCTCCCCGCGAGTATCGCGATATGTCCCGCAAGTTGCAATAAGTCGCAATAAACGACAAAGATGCTCTTTTTTGCAGAAAAATACGCAAAAAGGACTTGACATGCAATGATTCAGAAGTCAAGATAACAGAATGTATATGGCGAAATAAAATTACGACACAACGAATGCGATAAGGGCGGGTTTTACGATGGCATCTCAGAATCTGGTTATAGTGGAGTCCCCGGCGAAAGCCAGGACGATTAGTAAAATGCTTGGAAACAATTATAAGATCATGGCCAGCATGGGACATATCCGCGACCTGCCCGAGCACTCTTTCGGCGTGGATATTCAGAACAACTTCGCTCCGCAGTACGAAGACAGCAAGTCACGCGTAAAGATCATCAATGAACTCAAGAGCGCCGCAAAGGGTGCCGATCACATATATCTTGCCCCCGACCCTGACCGCGAAGGAGAGGCTATCGCATGGCATCTGCGCGAAATCCTCAAGAAGAGCAGCAAAGCCGATTTTCATAGAGTTACTTTCCATGAAATCACAAAAAGCGCCATCGCCAAAGCTTTCGAGCATCCTTATGATGTAAATATGAATCTTGTCGATTCCCAGCAGGCAAGACGAGTCCTTGACCGTCTTGTCGGTTATCAGATCAGTCCGCTGCTCTGGTCAAGAATCGAAAAAGGCATCAGTGCCGGACGAGTCCAGTCCGTCGCTCTTCGTCTCGTCTGTGAGCGCGAACGCGAAATTCTGGATTTCAAACCTGAAGAATATTGGGTTTTCATTGCCGACTTTGAAGCAGGAAAAGGCAGCGGCAAAATCTTCAGCTCAAAGCTTTTCAAGATTAACGGCGATAAATTCAAGATCGGCGACAAGATCGAAGCCGACAGGGTATATAAGAACCTCAAGTCTATTGTAAATTATGCCATCGACAGCGTTGAAACCGCCCCGCGCAAAAAGAACGCTCCGCCGCCTTTCATCACCAGTACTCTTCAGCAGGCAGCTGGCGCCAATCTCGGTTTCTCCGCAAACACCACCATGAAGATTGCGCAGCAGCTTTATGAAGGTATCGATGTCGGTGCAGGAGGCCCTACAGGTCTTATAACCTATATGAGAACTGACGCCTTTAACATCGCCGACGAAGCCCGCGACGCATGTCGTAAGTATATCGCTTCAAACTACGGACAGGAATATGTCCCTGCCAAGCCGAATTTCTTTAAAAGCAAAGCCAGTGCTCAGGGCGCTCACGAAGCAATACGTCCGACTGATGTAACCATGACTCCCGACATGCTTAAAGGCAGTCTCGATGCTATGCAGATGAAGCTATATACTCTGATCTGGAAGCGTTTTCTCGCATGTCAGATGGCTCCTGCCGAACAGTCAAGAACTACTGTCGATGTCAGTGGAAAAGCAGGCAGCGAGTCATATACATTCAGAACAGTTGCCACAAGTACTGTTTTCCCCGGCTATCTGAAGGTCTACAATATAGAGGACATTAAGCCTGAGAATCCGGAAGAGGAAGAACTTTCATCCATCAATCTCACTCTTCTCAAAAAAGGCGAGAACTGCCTTCTCAAGGGAC
>JAKJHH010000039.1:283-20540 GCA_022703965.1 Verrucomicrobiota bacterium | reverse complement strand
TCAAGAATGAGCAGAAATTTACAGAACCGCCTCCGCGCTTTTCGGAAGCCACACTTATCAAGGAACTCGAAGCCAACGGAATCGGACGTCCTTCCACATATGCTTCTATTGTCAATACCATCCAGACACGCCTTTACGTCAATAAGGACAAAGGCAAGCTGATTCCTTCGGAACTCGGCTTCAAGGTCTGCGATTACCTGATGGCGACTTTGCCGGATCTTTTCCAGATCGGTTTTACCGCCGACATGGAAAACCGTCTGGACAAAATCGAAGAAGGCGATATTCAGTGGACTGAGATGCTGAAGGAATTTTACGGTCAGTTCTCCACTTGGCTCGACAGTGCCAAGCACGCCGATGCGCCTGACACCGAAAAAGCGGAAAACCTTATTGCTCTCTTTTCCTCTTTCAAGAATTGGGAGAAGCCGGAAAAACGTAATAAACGCACTTATGACGACAAGAAATTCTTTGACTCAGTAAGCAAGAAGTTTGCGACCGACAAAAAGATTTCCGGCAAACAGTGGCAGGCTCTTCTCATGATGGCTGTTAAATATGCCGGACAGCTTCCGACTCTTAAGTCAGTTGCCGCCAAACATGCGTTCACTGAGGAACTCGAAGCCGCCATAAAAGGCCGTGCCGAGTCCGAAGCTCGCAAGGAGGCTACTGCCGTTACCGAGGAATCCCGTCAGAAGTACGATAGAATTTTCAATATGTGCTCTGCTATCAAGTGGAATGCTCCTGAAAAGAAGGGGCCCAGAGTCTACGATGACGAAAAATTCTTCAAGTCTCTTAAGCAGCAGGCTGAGGGCGGAAAAGAACTTTCCGAAAAGCAGATCGGCGCTCTGAAGAATATGATATCGAAATACAAAGAGCAGATCACAGACAAGGATACCCTTGCAGAATTTACAGGTGCGTCAGCATCATCCGATGATGCCGAAGGCGGAGCTTCCGATTCCGCCGGAGCCGCCGCTGTTCCTTCGGCTGAAGTGACTGCTCTCCTTGCCCAGCTGGAGTCCGTCGAAACATGGGGCGAGCCTGTTAAAAAAGGCAAACGCGTTTACGACGATAAGAGCTTTTACGAGTCTCTTAAGCGTCAGCATGAAGGCGGACGCGTCCTCAGTGACAAACAGCTTGCCGCTCTGAAAAAGCTGGCATCCAAATACGCCGCCAAGGAAGAATAAAACTTTTTCCCACGGCATAAAAAATCCTGCACCGATTCACTCAGTGCAGGATTTTTTGTCTATAAGTTCATCTATTCCGGCGAGGCATCGCCTCCCGCTCTTTCGTCCGACCCTGTCGTACTGTCAATGCTATCCGTTACAGATTTTACAAGACGGTTTCCTGCATTATTCGTCTAACTTACTAATTAGGAATAATGTCAGGAGCAGATGAATCTTCAATCAGAGTTTTGCCGTGAGAGTATTCTATTGGCAATTCTTCAACTTGCTTTTTGGTGACTCCCAATTGGGTAAGAATTTTAACAGCTTCGTCATTTGAGATCTTTCTGGCAATGGATTTATTATCCATAGGAATTCCCATCCAGTATGGAGTAGAGTCAAGATACAGTCCGTGAGAATCCTTCATCATCATTGACGTAGTATACGATTTGACTAAGAACGCGCCGTTTTGTTCTACCGAATATTCACATTTATATAATTCTTTTTGTCTTCCTGATTCAGATATTATAACAAGCTTGTATTTCTCCGTATATATGGACAGCGCAAAAGATTCTGATCGATCCTTGCTTAACCATGCTCCAAGCAAGTCCTTGCTTGTGTAATCTTTTGAATATATAAAAGAGCAAGCACAGAGGCTTGTTATTATAAAGCTGTACAGAATGAATACGGTTTCTCTCATGATTACTAATCCTTAACAGTAATTGTGTACTCTTTATTACACTCAAAAGCGCCCGCCCTTAGTAGTTTGCGACATATAGCATAACTGAACCCTGTTAGGCCTTTGTCTTCACTCAACTTCATTACTTTATACAGGTGTCTTTCTATAGTTTGTCAATGTGTTTCAATAATAAGCTCAATTCATCTTGGGGCAAATAAAGCTTGTTGTATTTTTCTTCGCCGTGTTTAAAGCCCAAGAGCAATAATAGCGGCAGATTATTTATCCGGCAGAAATACGGCTCAATACGAAATCCATTGGGAGTCTTACAGAAAGTAAGAAAAATTGTATTGGCGGGGAGCTCTGATAACTCATAATCTTTTCCGTCTCTGTCTTTCAAATCGACCTGATACAGAAAAACATAAATCTCATTATCTTCATTTCGGAAAAATCTTTTATCCTTTTTGCTTGAATATATGCTCATGCTGCTTCTTGAGAGATATGCTTCATACTGTATACGCGAATTAAGATTGTCGGAAAGAAGGAATTCTTTACTCTTTATTCGCAATAATTCTCCTAAATATGAACATTTAGAATTCTTTATAAAAGCCAGTTTTTCAATATGAACATTGGAGGGCACTAAGTCTGCTTTCTTGTACAAATATATTCCGGCAACGCCTCCAAAAGGCATTAGAAAACGCCTTTCATCTTCGAGTGAAAAAGCAGTCTGCGATTTTAGTTTATCGATAAAGGAAAATGCCGTATCCAATATCTCCTTGTCCTCCGTAGGAGAAGCCGAAAGTTCACAAAAGCAGACTGCTAATAAGATACTTAAACAGACGCATCGTAGCGTGGTTATATTCGAGCGCATAGTGATTCTCCCCCCGATTTGATATATGAACTTACAATGCCATCTGTCAGCGATTTTGCAAGATAGAGATATTCAAGTTTTCCTCAGACAGTCTCTTTGCCGTTTAAGGGCATAGTTTATATAATAGCATCTGCCAAAAGCATATAGAGTAAATTATCTTTAGGATAGTAGACTGCAACAGGAACAACTCCATCAATACGCCTGCTTGTGCTGAATAATACAGATTTGGGATCAGTTTCTGTATGAGTGCGTTCGTTTAATTGAAGCTTTCCGGAATATATAGAAGCATTTTCTAAAGGATGCCATTTTACAAAAGCATTCTGCAAGAGTTCTTTTTGAACATTTGCAAATTCATCTTCCTTAAGATGTATAAGAAAAGCATCAGCTTTAGCAATTTTTTGAGCTCTTCCCCAAAGTTCCTGATTCAAAGGGAATATCGCTTTGTAATTATATCGGCTGCATCCGCATGTTGCCAATCCAATAAGAACACAGCAAGCAAAGATTAATTGTCGCATCTAAATTCCCCCTTGATTGTTCTTTTCCGGCAACTTTTATTTAATTACAATGTCATCTGCAATTGATTAGGAGACGGGGAAGTCATAAAAAAATCCTGCACCGATTATCTCAGTGCAGGCCTTTATTACGAAACGAGAATATAGCCGAAGTCGAAAGAGTGTCCGTTGCTTCCGGAATGGCGCTCTTTCAGCATTTTCAGCTTCAGGATGTGCCTTCCGGCGGGGAGTCCGTCGCCGAGGACGGTCAGGACGGTATGGCCTCCGGCCCATTCGCTGTTCGGGAATTTCTGGAAATAGCCTTCCAGCAGAACTGGATTGCCGTTGTCCAAAGAGACTTCGGCGCGTCCGTAGTCGCCGCTGTACTGTTTTACGCCGATGGAGACGTATGAACCTTCAAAGCTCAGCTCAAGGCTTGCGTCCGGGGATTCCGTCTGCCAGCCTGTGTAGCCGCCTTTGTGAGGGCCTTGCTTCCAGCCGCTTTGCGAGATCATTTCCATCGCAGAGGCATCAATGATGCGGGCTTTCGCGTAACTTGCCGCTTTAGAATTCATCAGGGCAGGAACGGCTTCCTGCTTGTCGGCCGGAGCCTTGTCCGTGTCTTTGATGAATTTTGAGAGCATGACGCTTATAATGCCATGTCCGAGGTCGTTCGGATGGACGGTGTCGGGAGAAATCTCCTGCCACTTGATTATTCCTGCGCTGACATCAGGATAAATGGCATCCTTGTATGAAAGCATCGGAAGATTGTAGTGCGCTCCGACCTTTGAATGGATGTCCTGAAAGTTTACTCCGGTTGAGTTCATCGTGAAGATGAGAATAAGAGGAGTCTCCGGGAGCTCAGTCAGACATTTGCGGACAAGTGATTCGTAAGCCGCTTCTGTGTCCGGATTCGTCGAATCGTTGACCGCGTATTCTATTGTTATGATATCGGGCTTGTGACTCAGCAGATCCTTGCCTATTCTGAAAGTTCCGAAAAGGCTGTTGGAGGCTCCGATTCCGGCATTGACGACTTTAAGATTTTTATTGTCTGAATAGTCGCGCAGGAATGAGGCGAAGCGTTCAACATAGCGGAGCGATGCATCTGATGCGGCTGCTCCCTCTGTAATTGAGCCGCCGATAGCTCCGTAAACGAGCGGAGCGCCCGATTTCAGTTTGGCAAGAAATTCTTTATGTCTGGCGTTGTTTCCGGAGGCTTTGAGCCCCCGGAAATATCTATCATCTGTCATTGAAATTGAGGACATAAAATCACCACTTGTCTGTCCTGAACGGAGAGGCGGGGAGTCCAGCCTTGTTATAGAGATTGCATCCTTCGGGATACATACTCCATGCGTATCTGACTGCAACGGGCGCTGCGACTTTATCGGAGCTGACAACTATGGTGTCTCCGTCGATTTTCGCTGTAGCCCATACGAATTTCTTGTCAGCGCCTGCGATAGCGAACTGCTTGAGCTCTCCATCCTTGGCGACAAGTCCGCCGTCGATATGTTTGAAGGAAAGACGTATTTTGTTGCCTTCGACTGTCATTTTATCATAACGCGGGCCTGAGTAGCTGATATCCTTGCCGTATGCCATTTTCTCGGCTATGAGGGCAAGACGTGTTCCGACATCCTGCTTGTTGCGCGGATGAATGTCAACCGGATTTCCGATATCGATAGTAATGGCAGAACCTGAGAGCGGAATCGTGTCTGTGCATTCGAGCTGGACTTCACGAAGTCTTGCCCAATGCGGATCAGTGGTATCTTCCTTTGCGAAGAAATCGGGCTCCATCGGCTTTTCGGGAGTATGTCTGTAGAATGCCGAAAGCTGGCAGGAGATGAACGGCATGTTCTGATCGTTCCATGCTTTGCGCCAATCCTGGACGAATGTAGTATAAAGATCTCTATATCCGTCGGGATTTCCTGCATTGGATTCGCCCTGATACCAGATTACGCCGCGAACCGGCATGACTGTAAAGGGATGAATCATTGCGTTGTAAAGAGTTGTCGGGAACTGATTGCCCGTAGGTGTGCTTGCGACAGCAGGACGTTTTGCTACTTTGTTGTAGTCCATAGCGAACTCGACTTTATATTTCCATTCGCCTGCGAGAGCAATGCTTTCTTTGCCATTTTCAAGTTTCATGAGATTGGACGGTCCCATCATGCCGCCAGTCATAAACATATCGAATACTCTTGTGGCTATGACGTTTTTGCCGGCTTTGACAAGATTGCCAGGGACTTTATAGACTCTTTTGAGAGCCCAGAATTCGTTCTGGTTGACGCTGGTTTCACCGACTTTGACACCGTTGAAATATGTCTGGTCAACATCATCGAGCGCTCCGAGGGAAAGACTGAGATCTTTTCCTGCCCATGAAGCCGGGAGCTCAACTGTTTTGCGTCCCCATACGACTCCGTCAATGTTGATGTCGTTGCTTTCAAAGCTGCCGGGAACCGTCATTGTTTTCCAGGAAGAATCATCGAGATCGCCGGATGCGGAGTTTGCGCAGGCATCGATTTCCTTCTTATAGAATGTTTCGATATCCTTCTGCCAGTTAACAAGCTTTTCATCGACCTTAGGAGCCTCAGGCTTATTATCTTCGCCTGACTTCGCCTTGTCGAGGGAGCTTACGATGCTTGCGTATTTAGGATCTGATTCAAAGCCTTTGCGGCTGATCCAGGGTTCGATCATTGTGCCGCCCCATGAGCTGTTGATGAGGCCGACAGGAACATTCAGATCCTTGTTGAGTTTTCTGCCGAAGAAATAGCCGACAGCGGAGAAGTTAGGAATAGATTCGGGAGTACAGACCTTCCATTCGCCGACAAGTTCTTCCTTTGTGCCGGTCGGCGATCTGTCCTTTTTTACGTGAAAAATGCGGATGTCCGGATAGTTTGCGGCAGCGATTTCAGCATCGCCGTTGACGCTGTTCTTGACGTTCCATTCCATGTTGGACTGTCCGGAACATACCCAGACTTCGCCGATCATTACGTTTTTGAGTTCTACTGAATTCTGTCCTGAAACTTTGAGAGTATAAGGGCCGCCCGCTTTCATTTCTGGGAGTTCGGCTTTCCATGTGCCGTTGTCTGCGACATCGACTGTTGTGCTTTTGCCGTTGAGTTCGACAGTAACGGCTCCCTGATCCTTAGCTGTTCCGCAGATTACAATAGGCTTCTCGCGTTGAAGCACCATGTTGTCGGTGTAAATGCATTTGAGTTTTACGTCCGCTGCTGGCGCTGCGGGCGCCTTGAGTGCATAAGCCGAGAGTCCAGTCATAAACAGAACTGCCCCGGCAGCAAGATAGAGATTTGCGATTTTCATTATCCTGTCACCTTTGTTTTGTTGTGAGTGAATCCGATAAACCTAACTCAGGAATAATGAAATATCAATATAGTTATTGCGTCTTTATCACATATGAGCGGTCATAATACTGAGATATTCCAAACTCTTTAAGCCTTGCCGGATTTGCCGACTCCACGCGTCCGTCGACAAATACTGTGTTCGCCATATTGTTATGGCGCGTGGAAATAGCGCTGCTTTCCCAGAACTGTGTATCTTCTCTGAAAAGATAGTATTGCGTGAACGCTCCTGTTTTTGAACTGAGAGTGTCGGCTATGAGAATTGTGGTGTTTTTTAGCGTTTCGACGCGGCTGGACATATAGTCCCCATGTGATACCTTAAATGCAGTTTCCTGACGATTACCTCCGTAACACTGGTAGTAGTTACTTGATGGTCCGCTCTCTATGCGTGTGGATGGAAGTTCTGATGGACAGATTAAAATCTGCGCTTTGTTCAGATATGGAGTGACAAAAGACATCCATGTATAGAACGTCGTTGTTTTCCATGAGAGTGTTATATATCCGTTGTAATCGGTTGAATAGCTTATTTCGGCAAGTCCTATCTGCTTCAGTCTGTTTTTGCAGTCGATTGTTTTTGCCTGTGCCTTCGCGGCTGACAAGGCAGGCAGAAGCATTGCTGCAAGAATAGCTATAATCGCAATGACGACCAGCAATTCGATTAAGGTGAATCGTGTTCTTTTTATGCTCATTTTTCTGCCTGCCTTTCAGTCTTACTTATTATAGTAGACAGTAAGATTTCTGATCCAGAAGCTTAAGTTCGGATTTATTGCTCCCATTCCGATTCTGAGGAGCTTTATATCTTCAGCTTTCATTCCTTTCGGAAGATCCTGACTCAACGGAATAAAGATCTTCTGCCATTCCTTGCTCGGCTTTTTATAAGGCAGCCATGCTCCTTTGCCGGTTTCTTTGATGTTCTCTGTAACCGCCATGAAGTTTGAATGAGGAAAAACTGTCGAATTTTCGCCTTGGAGAGCTTTGATTTCAAAAGAAACCCCACTGGCATTTTTCAATGTTTCATCGTCTTTTAGAACAAATTCAGGGTAAGCCCAGTAATCATTTTTTGCAGCGTCGAATTTTACATTGACTTTTACTGCTTTTTCGGATGCGTCATAGGAAAACTGCATATCGCCTGAACTGTTTTTTCTCCAGCGTTCCGGAGATTCGGCGGAGAGCTTTTTAATGGACATGTCCTTTTCCACAAATGTCGCAGCAAGTACCGGAATTTGCAGGCGGCTTGTTTTTTTACCGTTAAATATACCTTGGACGGTAAAGTCAGAGAGTGCGCTGTCGGGAATGAACTCGGCTTCTACGGTGACTTTCTGCATCGGCTGAATGACGAACTCTTCCTGTTTTATATTGAGCTTACCTTTTCCGGTGAAGGCGAGAGTTCCTTTTTTGATTTCATCGCTGAAATTGTAAATATCCAGAGAAAGACTTCCTTTATTCTTTTCAAGGGCTGCCATTGTTTTTGAAGGGATTGTGAAGTCTTGTGACAGTGTCGCTTTTATGACTATAGTTTTGTCAATATTTTCTCTTGCGCTTTTCTTTGCTTCGTAGAATGTCGCAGTTGCGCTGAGTCCCTTGAGCTTGGATATATAGCACGGGAATCTGTTGACAGTTAATGTCAGTTCATTGTTATCTGCTTTTAGCGGACTGTTCTTTCCGAGCATGTCGGTTAAAGTATAATCTTCGTTCATATCGAGCAGTCTTGCGAAGAAACTTCTTTCAGGGATTTTTATAGTAATTTTCTTCTCAAATCTATTGTTGACATCGATTTGAGGATTTCTTGCGTTTATTGTATCCAGTTCACTTTCGCTCCAGACAGCAAGAGTCTGAGTTCCGTTCGACTGTTCATATAGATATGCTTGAACTCCTGCGTCTGTGCTATAGCGTCCGAGATATTTTGCATTTGAAAGCTGGCTGGTCAGGGTTGAGTAAGAAGTAAATGCCGGCTTGGCGGTGTAATCATAGCGGAGTAAGCCCCAGCTTTTAGTGCCTCCTCTTTCGTTCAGAGGAGAGAGTACGAAGAAGAAGTCTCTTGCCACGCCCATAGACTGCATTCTGATTTGAGCTTTCGGAATAAATTCCGCGATAATAAGTTCCTGATCCGAATCATGCTCTTTTCTGAATGGAATTACGGGTTTACCTTCGTCGCCTTTTCTGGCTCTGTAAGGCATATATGAATCCAGTTTTCCGAGCCCCTCATAATCCGAGCCGTTTTCCGTGAACCAGATCGGTTTGTCTGCCGCATTGTATTTTGCCAGTATGCTTTTGATGTCGGACAGCAATTTGTCGTATTGCATGAATGGAGAGTATGTGTGGTAATTAAAAACATCAAAGTAATCTGCCATTCCGTTGTCGAAGAGTTTGTAAACAAATCCTGTGGGAGGATTCTGGCAGAGCGAACCGTTCAGCACTTTTATATCCGGATTTGCTGATTTGAAGCCAAGATATGCCGCTTTTTGACATGCCGCAAAATCCCATGCCGGATCGGAACAGTATGATTCAATGTCTTCTTCGTTCCAGAATTCCCATGCGTAGGCATTTGCCTTGTAAGTCGGTGATACGCAGGCTTTCGAGGTAAAATCGTATAATGCAAAGAGATCATCGGGAAGGTCTTTAGATGTTTTCTTTGTCCAGTCAGGAGCCTTTTCAAACATCATGCAACTTTGCAGGCCTCTGTCTGCAATGAGCTTGGATATATGAGTGGCTTCCATTGCATTCCAATCCCATGTATCCGGCTTTTTCAGAATCAGCTGCCAGTAGCTCATGTCTCTGAACATACTTCCGCCGCTGAGAAGCGCAAGGTCGGCTGTTACCTCAAGCGGTTTTTCCGGTTGACGCTTATTGCTTGTGTCTTTTCTGCTCAGACAGGTCTGCATTACGTTCAACGCAAAGAATCCGTCGTAGTTGACTGTGCGCTCCGATGGATCTGTGACTACTGAGAAGGGAACATAGCCGCTGAATTCCTGAGACGATGATTTCAGCGTCATTGTATAATATCCGCGAGGAAGTGTTTCCAGTTTCAGAGAGTCCGTTTCCGGATTTTTCCAGATTCCTTTTGCAACACTGTTTTTCTGCCAGTCTTTTACTTCATATTCAATGTCGCCTGTTTTGATATTTTTATCCCATTCAAAGGCCAGCTCTTTTTGGGTTGTGTAGACGTTTCCGGGCTGTCCTGTTTTGACTGCAAGAGAAGCTTCTGTTGCTCCTTCAAGGAGTGATAAGGAGGCAAGCAGGCAGACTGAGGCAAAGTATAATTTCAAGACTCTCATTGTTTTCTCCGCTTTCTGTGTTTGACGTTATATTGATTTTATTATATTTCAAGCATTCAAGCAACTTGCAATCATATAACGCTTGTGATATTTCTATAACTAAAATGATATTTTGTGAGTATTAAGGGAGCTGGGCAAGGAAAATGCTTGGGTGCAGGCGTCACGCCTGCCTGCCCCCATAAAAATGCTTTGCATTTTACTTTTTCAGGGAAGATTATGAATTGGATTTATAGAATAGCGCCTCTTGTTAATACGGTCGGGAACTCCTGGTGGAAGAAGGGGAGGGTGGAACCTCGTCGTTATATCTTTGATCACGAATTACTTTTCTTTTTCGGAGGGGCTTGCGCCATACGTTTCGGCGAGACGGAATATATTTGTCATGATATGTCGTGGATAATCATTCCACCCGGGATTCTTCATGAGTCGGTGGCTATATCGGAAAAGGTTTATCGCTTCTGGATTCATTTTGACTGGATTGCTCCTGAAGTCGAGGACATCGAACGCTCTCTTTTTGTATACCATCCGGCAAAGGTGGATGAGCGTTTTTTTCGTCGGACTCCTGATTTTATTCCTGTTGATGATTACGGGGTGATTCAGGGACATTTAAAAGCCAGTGAAGCGGACTTGATCCGAGATCTTACCGGAATCGCCGATACTCGCTGGAATCACAGCAGCGAATTCGAGCGAGGCACGTGCCGGGCGATTCTGCTCGAAATACTCATAAGACTTTTTCCGGATTCAGGGGATTCATCACGTCCTCTTGTAACGAAGAGCCGGGAACTGGCTTTGAAGGTAAAGGAGATTCTGGATACCTTGCCGCCTCAAGGTGTTAATATAACAAAACTGCTGGAGCGATGCGGACGGACCTATCCTCATCTCTGTCGCGTTTTTCGCGAGGAATTCGGCATGCCGCCTGTCGAGTATATGAATATGCTGAGAATCAGCGAGGCTCGTCATATGCTGGAATCGGAATTCATGTCAATTGAGGATGTTGCCTTGCGTGCCGGTTTCGAGAGCCCAGCCTACTTTTCCAAGAAATTCCGCGAGGCTATGAATATGACCCCCCGTCAGTATGCGGAAGCAGCCTACAGACGCATGAAAGAATCCGGCATCCGCGGCAAATAGCTTAAGGGGGCTAACTTAACAACGAAGCGCACGAAGAACACGAAGAGCGACCGGGGAGAGACTTATAATTGCTACGGCTATTTCCCGGGCTATGGACATTATGGACAAGGCTGCATTCGGGTAATTGCAAATTGCGATGCTGAATATGCCACAATACTTACTGTATTTATTTTTTAATCTCAGTGTCATCCCATAGTCAATTGGAAAAAAACGACTGAAACAGCTTGCTCTGAACTTAAAATGAGAAGCATCCGGGAAACATAAAATTGGAATTGGGTATTTCCTGAACAAGCGGCGGAGTGGAGAAAAATCGCTCTTCCGCCGCTCGGCGGGCAGGAATGGATTCCTGCACTCTGTTAAAATGCTTCGCATTTTACTTTCTTATGGGATGGCTGTGTTTTAATCTCTTAAAACTTCGTGTCCTTCATGGTTTTTCAGTCTTCAGAGTTATGTTATTTAGCCTGATGTCCGTAGCTGTCGCGGAGCTGGCCTGGGGTCATTCCTGTGGCTTCCCTGACTGTTCTTACAAAGTACTCAGGCGAGGCAAAACCGCAGATTGAGCCTATCTGACTTATCGACATCCTTCCGTTTTTCAGCAATGTGATGGCTTTTTGAAGACGCTTGGCTCTCAGGTATTTTACAGGTGCGATTCCGATTTTCTGAATGAAAAGACGAGAGAGACTTGTTCTGTGCATTCTTAGACGTTCGGCAAGACGGGTGACGTCAAAACTTGGATCGGCGAGGCAGTCATCTATTATTCTCAAGGCATCATCGAACTTTATGTCGCCGACATTTTCCGCGTCCTTTTTCTTCTCGTTTGCATTTGAGCCTGAATAAGCCTGATAAATGATTTCAAGACCTGCTGCCGCCGCCATGTATTGTGCCTGCGGAGACGGAGTCTGTATCAGTTCGGCTATGCGCTCGAAGAGCTCTTCCGGGCAAGTCCCCGCATGGAAAGGGCTCCGCTCTTCAGGCAGAGATTTGAAGACAGTATCGGCAAGACTTCCGTCGAAAGCTATCCAGCGATAGGCCCATTTTGAGCTGCTTCTTATGATATGCCAGTCGCCGGGACGCAGAAGCAATACAGATTCTGAATGCAGAGTGAAGTCTTTGTCGCCGATTTTAAAAATTCCTTCGCCCGATATACCCCAGAAAAGTTCATAAAAGTACTTTTGCAGATCCACATCTTGCCAGCCCGGATCGACGGAGTAAAGACCTGAGGAGCGTACCCCGAATGCAGGCAAGGCTTCTGCCGACGCGAAGGGACGGAATGCTGATATCCATGTGCCTTTTGCTACAAATCTTCTACTCATGCAACAAAACTCCTATAGTTCAGCATTGTTTCTTATATTATAATATATCACAAAACTTCTATCGATGAAATGGAGGAGCAGGTTTGAAAGCGTCGTTTTATAGAATTTCTTTCTGTCGCTTTACCTTGATTGAATTGTTGATCGTGATTGCGATCATTTCAATTCTGGCGGCGCTTTTGCTTCCTGCTCTCGGCTCGGCAAGGGAGAGCGGACGTCGTATTCTCTGCACAAACAACATGCGAAGCATTTATTCAGCGCAGAGTATGTATGCAGGCGATTATTTATGGTTTGCTCCGCCTGAATTTCCGGCAGCGGAGGGCTTCAATTTCCAGTACTGGCAGCACAAACTCCGTACATATTTGGGAGACAACAGGACTCCGGTAGACTGGGACAGCAGTAATAAAATGATGCAGATTCCGGCGCTATGGTGTCCCTCTATAATGAGTGCTGGAACGAATACCAGAGCTTATGCGGAGAATGCTTTCGAGCTTCTAAGTCAGACTCCTTTCGGCATGAATCCTGTCATGCATCTCAATTCCTTTATCTATATGACTCGTCCGGGGGCTGTTTTTAACGGTGCGAGCCCCTCGCGAGTTCTTTTCTTTGGAGAGACCGGCTATGACCCGTCAGACCCGAAGAAGACAAGCACTACATGGTTGCGCAACAAGTATTATTTCGACGGAAACAGTCCCTTGAATGACTGCACTCCTGATTTCAGACACAACGAGCGCAAGAATGTTCTGCTTTTTGACGGACATTGCGACACCGCCAAGCGTTTTACAATAGAATATCAGCTCTACTTTAAATAGGAACAACAATGAAACATCTGATCTTTACACTTGTTTGCATTATGGGATTTCAGTCTTTTGCGATTGATCTTAACAGGATGATTAATGATGCGGCGGCATCAGGTCAGACGCTCTTTGTGCTTCCTGAGGGGGATGTCGAAGTCGACAGTCCTGTAATTCTTGAAGGGACAGTGAAAAATCTCGAAATCAACGGCTATGGAAAAAGCAGACTGATCTTCAAAACTTTGAAGGAGGCGTTTTTTCTGAACGGATGCCGGAATGTCTCTTTCAAAGGCTTCAGCATAGATTATAACCCGCTTCCATTTACTCAGGGAACAATCACATCTATAGATGGAAACAGGGTTGCCTTTAAGCTGCACGAAGGGTATCCTGATTTCACAAAAACTTATCAGGTAAAGCATCCGCTTTTCTTCAAAAAGGAGACTCGCAACTGGGCTTGGGGTGAGGCTAATTACGCTTTGGATTTAACTGTTACTGATTCCCGCAGCGGCTCGGTGGCAATGTTCCGTGTTCCGGAAAATCTGAAAGAAGGTGATTTCATCTGTTTCAATAAGCGTTCCGCGCCTGCTTTCAAGATAAGAGGATTGTCAGGTGATCTTGTCTTTGAAGATCTTAAAATCTATTCCGCGCCGGATGCCGCACTTATATCCAGACGTTCTTCAGGATCGATGATTTTCCGTAATATCACAATTGAGCGCGGTGCTTTGCCGAAAGGCGCCTCCGAAGCTCGTCTGATATCGACATCGGCAGACGGCATCAATATCGGGACATCCCGTCAGGGGCCGGTGATTGAGAATTGTGATTTCTCTTTTATGGGGGATGACTCCGTAAACTTGCACGGAGCTGCTTTTCCGGTCTTAAAAAAGGAGACAAACTCTTTTATAACAGTTCTCGGCTATGCTCCGGTCGAGCTGGAATCGATTTTGAAGTCCGGCGATCAGGCAAGGATCATGAGTTCATCGGATTATTCGGTTAAAGCTGTTTCCGAGTTCGTGTCGATCGAAATGCTGGGAGCATCCGGCATGGACGGGGCAAGTCTGAGAAAACTTTATCCGGCTCTTGGGGATAATATTCCTCCATCCACTGCTTTCAGAATCACTTTGAAAGGAGCTCTTCCGGAGCCCGGAGATATAGTCGATTTCCCTGCCATAAACAGTCCTGGCTTCAAGATTGTAAACAGTCGCTTTCATGACCATCGCGCCAGGGCAATTCGTATTATGGCTTCAAATGGGGAGATAAGCTCATGTAAATTCTGGAATCTTGAACAGTCCGCCATAAGCCTCGGTCCCGAGTATGCATTTTGGATGGAGGCTGGCTGGCCTTTCGATATTAAAGTTGTCAATAACGATATAAAGGATGTCTGTATGGGCGGAGTTAATGTTTCGCCTCAATCGTATTTTCCCGGAGCTATTGCTGTTTTTGTGAGAACAAGTTCCGGCAAGCCTCCGCACGGCGCATTCAGCAGAAATATTGAAATCAGCGGGAACCGTATCGGCGGTTCAGGTGCAGCCGCTATATTTGCGAATTCGGTTAGCGATCTGATTGTCGGGGATAACGAGTACAGTGATTTGTGGCGTTTAAAAGGGGATTCTCCCGGCAGTGTCTACGGACTCAAAGTGCCGCGAGAGCCTCTTGTTATATTGAATTCAAAAAACATAAATTTAAGTGGAAATAAAGATGTAAGGGATAAAGAATGAAGATCTTATCTAGAGTGCTTTTGTCTATTTTGATGGCGGCTGGAACTTCTCTTGCCGCTTCCGATTTTTATGTGGATACTCTTAAAGGACTGGATTCCAATGACGGGCTTTCTGAAAAGGCTCCGTTCAAAACTATTGCCAACGCGCTGAGTAAAGCAGGGGCAGGGGATACTGTCTATCTGAGTCCGGGGCAGATTGTGAAAGAGGAAATCGTCATCAAGAAGTATAAAGGCGATCCGGCGCGTCCTCTTGTGATAGACGGACGCGGAGCTACGATTTACGGTTGCGGCGCTCTCGATAAGTCGAAATGGGAATCTCTTGGCAACGGTCTTTTCAGACACAAGACTTTGCTGATGGATATGAAAGCTAATCCAGCCTTCGGGCTTTTCAAGGAAGGCGACGGCTTACTAGTCCGTTTCTTTTTTGTAATCGATGGACAGATGCAGCGCATGGGCAGAAAATGCAAAGGGACATGCAAACCTTTTAAGAAAGTCGAGGAACTTCAGGTCGGTGAATGGACTTTTGTAAAAGATGAGTCTTCTTTTGTTGTGAAACTTGCGGTTGATGATCTTTCCAAGGCCAGCATAGAGATGCCGTTGATTATGAACGGAGTCAGTATTTCAGGCAGTCCGAATAATGGAATTACAATCAGGAATCTTAATGTAACGCGAGTTCTGAACGATGGTTTTAATATACATGGAGCAAGCACTGCCTTGCGTTTTGAAAATGTTTCTTCAATAGAATGCGGAGATGACGGCATAAGTGCTCATGAAAAGTGCGAGTTTGTGCTGGATCGTTTCTATGCATCAAAAAACGCTACCGGTATCTGCAACATTGGTTCCAGTGTCTGTGATATGTCGAATCTTTATCTTGACGGCAATATCGGTTTCGAGCTGTATTCGATGGAATCCGCAGTATTCCGTCTTAAGGATTCATATATCGATGCGACAGTTACTGAGAATCCGATAAGAGTGATTGGTGATCCCAAGAAAAATATCTTCTCTAGAATGGATATAGAAAATACCCTCTTTGTCAACCGTTCCGGCGCAAGTAAAAAAGCTCTTAACAGTGCATCGTGCGTGCTGAATTTCAAGAAATGCAGTCTGATTGGTATCAGTCCCGAGATATATGGAATATCAGATGTGCAGTCTTCTCTTTTCGCCGGGCTGGCTGATTCCGGAGTCTTTTACGGCAGAGGCGCAAATGTGACTGCCGATAATAATCTTTATGCCGTCGGACTTATGCGTTTCGAAGGCAAAGAGTACAGACCGGATGACTTCGCGAAGTATCAGGAAATATCTAAAAACGATGCAGCATCCGTCTTCATCGGTTCATCCGACAAGAAGGAAATGGATTCCGTTTCCTCTGGCTCAAGTCCGGCTTCATGGAAGGGCAGGGGCGCGGATATTTCGAACGTTGAGCTTAAAAAGAAAATGGAGTGATCTTTAAATGAAAAACGGCGGTATATGGAAAGACAATAATAATGTACACATTAATGCGCACGGCGGCGGTATTCTGATTCATGAGAATCGTTATTACTGGTTCGGCGAGCATAAGACTGAAGGCTGGGAAGGACGTCTTGCTTATCACGGAGTCCACTGCTATTCCTCGTCCGATCTCATTAACTGGATGGATGAAGGTATTGTTCTGAAAGTCAGCGACGATCCGAAAAGTCCGATCTGCAGTGGATGCAGAATCGAAAGGCCGAAAGTTATATTCAATCGCAAGACAGGCAAGTTTGTAATGTGGTTTCACAGTACCGATGCCGGGCATACAATAGCCGCAAGCGGCGTTGCTGTGGCGGATAAGATTTGCGGTCCATATGCGTTCCTTTACGCGAAAAGACCCGATGCAGGTTTCTGGCCTGTCAATGTGACGGAGTCGGATAAAAATCCCGAAACTGCCGCCGCTGCTGCCGCCAAAGGTGAAGCAGCTTTCTGCAATGGAGATTCAGGAGTCGAAGAGACTGCCAATATTCTCGGACGCGATTTCAAATCAGGACAGATGGCTCGTGATATGAACCTCTTTGTTGATGACGACGGCAAGGCTTATCATATACACGCATCCGAACACAACAGCACTCTGCATATCGCCAGACTGACGGATGATTATCTGGATCACTCGGGCGAATATGTGAGAGTCTTTCAGAGACGCTGGATGGAAGCCCCCGCAATGTTCAAGGAGAATGGACGCTACTACCTTTTGATGTCCGGCTGTACCGGATGGGAGCCTAATCCGGCGCGTTCCGCTGTTGCTGATAATATATTCGGTCCATGGACGGAACTCGGCAATCCCTGCGAAGGCGTCAACCCTTCTAACGGAATGGGGGCGGATAAGACTTTCGGATCTCAGAGTACATATGTCCTGAGTCTTGCGGACGGCTCTCATATTGCTATGTTTGACCTTTGGAATCCAAGGAATTTCATTGACAGCCGTTATCTATGGCTACCGATTGAATTTACATCAGACGGTTATAGAATTCCTTGGCAGGATGAAGTTCTTTTGCCCGCGTCTGCCGCTCTCTAAGTCGGAGAAATTCCACTTCCTCATGTGTAATGCGTCAGTCAGGTTTATTGTAAACCACGAAGACGCACGAAGTCCACGAAATTTTTGAGAAGCAGGTGCTATTTGAGGAAGATTTAACGGGTAGTGCCGTCAGTCCCTTGACGGGCAAGGAAGCCCTTGCAAGCTTGCAGTGCCGCTCAACTTCGTTTGCGGCAACTCCCCTTCCGACATTAGCGTCTAAGGATTCGACGGCAAGGGACTGACGGCGACTTAAGCGCTAGTTAGCATGAAAAATACACGGAAACAGAAGACGGTGGATTTTTTTGATTAAAAGATCAAGATAGGCACATATCTTCATTAAACTGTACCATAATTAAATCAAATTCAACAAAAATACTATGCCCAGATGCAATGCGCCGCATCTGGGCATAGTCTAATGTAAAAATCAGTAAAAATCAAGTGCGGTAAAGAGGAAACTAAAACAGACTGTGGGGATCAAGGGGATTTTCAGTTCCTTATTTTCTCTGAAAATAGCCCTCCATAAGTTTTTTGAGCTTATAAATATGAGTTCAAAAACATTGAAATTATAGATTCTTTGTTCTTTTCTATTTATGGCTACGCTTAAGGTGCCGTCAGTCCCTTGACGGGCAAGGAAGCCCTTGCAAGCTTGCAGTGCCGCTCAACTTCGTTTGCGGCAACTCCCCTTCCGACATTAGCGTCTAAGGATTCGACGGCAAGGGACTGCCGTCGCTACCCGCTTTCAGATTCTTTCAGTGCGCTGAGCGAAGCTGGAGCGCACTACTTGACTGAAGGTCTACAGACCTTCTTTGCTTGTGGCTATGTCGCGTTGTAGCTAGAAAACTAAACTGACGCATTACTCCTCGTGTTTCTCTCTTAGGACATGAGGATTTTTTTATCTGGATTTTGTCAGCTTCTGCTTTATTGAATGTTTGAAGCTCGATTCTTTTGAGCTGAAATCTTATGATGAGTATAAAAATATCTATGTTTTTATATTTAACTACTCTTGACATTTGTATCGCTGGGTATTAATATATAGATATTAAAATACTCGATGGGTATAAACGGGTATTGTAAAAGGGTAATAGGGTAACGATGAACGCGGACATGAAAAAAGTTCCGAAGATACCGTCTATACGGAGACTTGCGAATTATCTGCATCTCTTGAAAAAGATGCGCGAAGATTCAAAAGAACACGTTTCCACGACCCTGCTTGCCAAAGAAACTCACCTGGAACCCATTGTGGTTCGTAAAGATCTTGAAATCACTGGAATAAGCGGACAGCCCGGAGTCGGCTATCGCGTAGATCATCTTATAGCCGCAATCGAAAAGTTCATCGGATGGAATAATACATCCGAAGCATTCATAGTCGGAGCCGGTTCTCTCGGCAGAGCTCTCTTAGGTTACAAAGGCTTTGAAAGTCATGGTCTTAAGGTGCTTGCCGCCTTTGACTGCGATCCGTCAAAGACCGATACCGAAATACATGGAGTTCCTGTTTTTGAAATGGAGAAACTGCCGAATCTTGCGGCTCGTCTTAATATCAGAATGGCGATTCTCTGCGTTCCCGAAAAATCGGCTCAATCCTGTGCCGACATGCTTGTAAGTGCAGGAATCAAAGGAATATGGAATTTCAGTCCAGTGAACCTCAAGGTTCCTGCCGGAGTAGTAGTTCAGAACGAAGACCTTGCCAGCAGTCTGGCTGTTCTTTCCTTTAAGCTTTCCAAAAACATACAGCGGGCAGCTGAAGAGGCCGCCGCAAACGGAGTTTTATGAAAGATAAAGTGATTATCTGCATGGGAAGTTCATGTTTCGCCAGAGGCAACGACAAGAATCTTGAGCTTCTGGAAAAGTACATGCAGGAGAATAAACTGACTCTTGATGTGGAGCTTCGTGGAAGCTGTTGTGAATGCAAATGTTCTGAAGGACCGAATCTAATGATAAACGGTGAAGTGTTTCACAATATCGACAGAGGAACACTTCTTGATATACTCAAAACTAAACTCGGGAATCGTTGACAATGCAGCAGGATTATCCGATCTACACAGAGAAGACTGAGTGTCAGGACTGTTACAAGTGCCTGAGACATTGTCCGGTCAAGGCCATCAAGGTCGAGAACGGAAGCGCTACCGTCATGCCGGAACGTTGTGTCGCCTGCGGTCACTGCGTTGAAGTTTGTCCCGCGCACGCAAAACGCGTCAGAAACGATCTCAAGAGAGCTCTTCATCTTCTTGAGAGTAAGAAGGATAAAGTCTACGTATCTCTTGCTCCTTCCTGGAAGACAGCCTTTCCCGGGGTATCTGCCGAGATGATGATTGCCGCTCTGAAGAGGCTCGGTTTTGCAGGAGTAAGCGAGACTGCTCTAGGGGCCGAAGCCGTTTCTGCCGGAGTAATCGAGACCATCAAGGGAGGCATCAACGGAGCGCTGATTTCATCCGCCTGTCCTTCCGCTGTCGAGTTCATGCGTAAATATTTGCCTTTGTATGTGAAAAATATCACAGTTCAGCCGTCTCCGGCGCAGTCTCATTGTAAAATGCTTCGCAATATTTTCGGTGCTGAAATCGGAGTTGTATTCATCGGGCCTTGCATAGCGAAGAAGTGTGAAGCTGACAGAAATCCCGAGTTGCTTGATCTTGCTCTGACTTTTACGGAACTTGACGAATGGTTCAAAAACACTGCCGTTCTTGATTCCGTGCACCCGGGACCGCAGGATGTTTTTGTGCCTTCGAAGGCAGGAGAAGGCTCTGTTTATCCGGTCGAAGGCGGAATGCTGGAAACTCTCAGATGCGCCTCGACATCAGATGTTAATTTCGCTTCAATATGCGGCATAAAAAATATCGACAGGGCTTTTTCCGGTCTGAAGCCGGAAGACATCGATATTCCGGTCTTTGTTGAAACATTGGCATGTCATGGAGGTTGCGTCAACGGCCCTTGTATCGTAAAGAAATCTCCGGGCCTTGCGGAACGCCTCAA
>JAKJHH010000039.1:0-255 GCA_022703965.1 Verrucomicrobiota bacterium | reverse complement strand
GGAAGCTCTGAAAAGTGTCGGAAAATTCCGCAAGGAAGATGAGCTTAACTGCGGCGGCTGCGGTTATGACAGTTGTCGTAAATTTGCGCTTTCTCTGATAGAGGGCGTTGCCGAGCCGGCTATGTGTGTTTCTTTCATGAGAAAACAGGCTCAGAAAAAAGCGAATGCTCTGCTTCGCTGTATGCCTTCAGGAGTTGTGATCGCGGGCAATGATCTAAAGATAATCGAATGTAATCAACGCTTCGCGGGGATGTT
>JAKJHH010000038.1:7157-25199 GCA_022703965.1 Verrucomicrobiota bacterium | reverse complement strand
CATTGAATGCCCTTGCGGCAAACATCCTCTAAGCAAAAAATACGATGCAGGAAAAGGACGGTTTTTGCCGGTAATATCTGTTCCAATTGCACTATGCTCAAGCAGTGCTCTGCTTCAAAACAAGGCCAGAACTACGTCATTTGCTATGATGCCAGAGGCCTGCGCTTGCGTGCAAGGAGACTTCATGAGAAAACCGAAGAATTCCGAGCTAAATATCGACTTCGTTCCGGTATTGAAGGTCTTTTCGGACGCCTGAAACAGAATACGTTGCTGAGAAGATTGCGTATCCGTGGCAAAATCGCAGTATTTAACAATATCTTTTCAATCATGGTAGGTCACAATATCATGCAAATGGTAAAGTTTTATAATCTGAAACCGACCAATGACCAAAAGAATGTCTTGCTCCCACCTAAAACAGGCTTTTTACTGACATTATCCCGTTTCCTATATCCTCCAGCTCTCCGTATGGAGAGGCTAATAGCATAGCGCATCAAATCTTGCTCAATGACGTTTCCATCTGGAACAACCGTAAAAGATGATTTTATGCCATATTAGACTTTTGGCGGTACCGTCCTTTCAGGAGGACTTCCCGCAAAAAGCCAAGATTTTCGCAAATCCCATTTTAAGAAAGCGCAAATGGGTGCTATTTTAATAAGATTTGCACAGATAACTTCACCCGGGACGGACATAAATATGGATTACAAAAATAAGTGGAAAGAGATGAGAGCGGGAAATGCCTTTCTTGCTCTGGAGGACGGAACGGTACTGCACGGATATTCAGTCGGAGCCGAAACTGACCGTGAAGGAGAAGTAGTCTTCAACACAGGTATGAGCGGATATCAGGAAATCCTCACAGACCCATCATACGCAGGCCAGTTCGTCACAATGACTTATACTGAAATCGGCAACTACGGAATGAATCCTGAAGATGACGAATCACGCAAGCTTTTCCTTAACGGATTCATCATCCACAACAATAACGAGCCCAGCAACTGGCGTTCAGAAGAGTCGCTTTCAAACGCTCTTAAGGAAGCTCATGTTCCCTGCATCGCGGGCATCGATACCAGAGCTCTGACCACAAAACTTAGAACTGTCGGAACTCTCAAAGGCTACATGCACTGCTCAAAGGAAGCTCTCAGCCCCGAAGAAGGTGTTAAGAGAGCCAAAGCATGGTGCGGTCTCGACGGTCAGGATTACGCTTCAAAGGTTTCCTGTACGGAAACATATAAGTGGGATGCCGATGTCATGCGCAGCATCAGCTGGGGCGTTGCAGATCAGCTTCCCGAGGCTAAATTCAAGGTCGTCGCCTACGACTTCGGTATCAAGTGGAATATCCTCCGTCAGCTAAGACTCTCCGGTATGGACGTCACTGTTGTTCCGGCCAAGACTCCTGCTGCGGAAGTTCTCAAAATGAAGCCGGACGGCGTTTTCTTCTCGAACGGTCCTGCTGACCCGGCCGCCGTAAAATATGCGGTCGACAACGCAAAAGAACTCATCGGCAAAGTTCCGATCATGGGTATCTGCCTTGGACATCAGCTCCTCGGCATTGCGGTCGGCGGAAAAACCGAGAGACTCAAATTCGGACATCACGGCTGCAACCATCCGGTCAAGAACCTCAAGAACGGACGCGTTGAAATCACATCGCAGAATCACAACTTCGCGGTCGTAAAGGACAGCATTCCTGCTGATGTCGAAATCACTCACATCAACCTCAACGACAACACCGTTGAAGGCATACGTCATAAGAAGCATCCGATGTTTGCGGTTCAGTACCATCCTGAAGCCGCTCCCGGCCCTTATGATCCGAGATATCTCTTTGCCGAATTCAAAGAAATGATGGAAACTGCCAAATAAGGCATAAGTTCCACATATTCAGATACCAGAAAGCCCGTCATCCGACGGGCTTTTTGTTTTATGAATTCGAGCTTTCTTAAAATATACAAACTTGTTATTTTAAGATAAGGTCTTATCTTAAAATAAGGATAAAACTTATTTTAATCAGAAAGCGGGACTTTATGAAAAGAAGCTTGCAGGGACGTTATGTTGCCATATCGACAACAGGAGAGACGGCGCGTGCTTTTATTCCTAGTCCCTTGCCTCCGGAGCCCCCGATAGACTGGACTCCATCACTACGGGAAAAGTTTGACAGAGCGTTACTTGCACTTGGTGATTTGAATGGAATGTCAGAATTTCTTCCGGATGCCTCGCTTTTGCTTTACACATACATCCGAAAGGAAGCGGTTTTATCATCTATGATTGAGGGAACTCAGTCGTCTTTATCGGATTTATTGCTTTTTGAAATTGATCAAGTGCCGGGAGTACCTCTTGCCGATGTTCAGGAAGTCAGCAATTATGTCGCCGCGCTTAATTTCGGCATTGATCGGCTCAACAATGGATTTCCGCTTTCATTGCGTCTTATAAAAGAAATGCATTCAATACTTTTGAGCAAAGGGCGCGGCAGTTCTAAGTGTCCCGGTGAATTCAGGCACAGTCAGAACTGGATTGGAGGCTCACGCCCCGGAAATGCTGCATTTGTTCCGCCGCCTCCTGAAAATTTAATGGATTGCATGGGGGCTCTGGAGCTTTTTCTGCATGATCAGCCGATACAGACAGCCGCTCTCTTAAAAGCGGCTCTTGCTCATGTGCAATTTGAAACAATACATCCTTTTCTTGACGGTAACGGCAGGCTCGGACGTTTACTGATTACCCTTATTTTTATAGAACAGAAAATCCTGCAAAAACCCATGCTTTATCTGAGCCTTTATTTTAAAACACACAGGACTTATTATTACGAACTTCTAAATAATGTGCGACTGAATGGAGACTGGGAAGCCTGGCTCGAATTTTTTGCTGAAGCAGTTATTTTCACTGCGGGGCAGGCTGTTGAAATGGCAAGGCAGCTTGATGCTCTTGCCAAGCATGACAATATGCAGATAATACTCCTCGCCGGAAAACAGGAAGACTCACTGACTCGTCTGCATTCCGTCCTGAAGAAACATCCTCTCTGTACTGCGGGATTCCTTGTCGAACAAACTGCCTTGACTCCGGCAACTGTCAACAGAGGACTGAAGAGCTTGGGGCAACTTGGAATTACCAGTGAAATCACATCACGCAAACGCAACAGGATATTCTCATACACAAAGTATATCGACATCATAAACCAAGGTACTGAATTGCCGGATTAACGACTATTTTACGATTTATAAAATGCATTCGGTATCCAGTGCCAATCCATCGAGGCTATTCCGAAGAGCAGGGGGATTTTTTCGGTCTTCATGTCGGGACGGGCGATTCCAATCATGAGCTTATGCTTTCCGGCGGAAAGAGTCAGGTCGCGACGATGATTCATCGGGGCGCGGTGGAAGGCAGGAAGCATGAATCCAAATTCGCAGGCAAAGGAAAATTCCCCATCCACCCAGACACGGATATTTGCCGCCGAGCTCACAAGCAGCATGATTTCTTCAGTCTTCTCAAGATGAAATTCTGTCTCAAGAAGCTGAATCGCATTCATCCCCTGCCCTGCAAAATCGACTTCTATGAGATTGCCCGGAAAACTTAGCTGTTCAGCGTCAATCGCGAGTACAGGCTTGAATTTACGGGGATCGCGCGGAAACCAAGGCTCAAAAATGGAACGTCGGAATTTGATCTGGAATTGGGACAGATCAGGCTCAGGAGGCATTGATGTATCGCCAAGATAAATTTTGTCATGAAGATCTATGATAAGTTCCGTGAATTCCTCAAGAGTGGAGGGCGGAGTTATGCCGGAGATTCCTTTGCTCAAAACCAGAGAATGCCCTATAGGAGCCAACCATTTCTCAGGGATATCCGGGTTAATTATGCCCATGATTGAGGCTGTACTTGCTCCTGTACAGTCGGCATCCTGTCCGAAGTTCACGGCAAGACAGATTGTCTTCGAGAAATCCCCCTCACCCATGAGCATAGCGGCAACTATAAACGGGAGATTGACAAGGACATTCGTAAAATTGCCATCGTCATATTTTTGCAGAATCTTTTCCTGAATAAGATCAGCAGATTCGCTTCCACCGCACCATTTGATGGTATCTGAAACGGCTCTATACAGCCTTGAATCCTCCGGAATGACTGAAAGCCCTGTCTCAATCAGCTTGCGGATATCTGATTCACAAAAAGCCGCACTCTCTAGAGCTGCCAGAAATTGTTCTGCGTAAATGCCGTCGCCGTAATGATCAACGCAGGCATCTTCATAGGCGTATTTTGCGGCAAGTTCAGGTTTTCCCGGTGCCAATGCAGCCCAGATTTCACTGCGTATAGCAGCTCCCATTCCGCTGTGAAAAAAGTTGTCGAAAATACCTGTGTAAGGCGCAGGAATTCCGAGCTTGAAATTGCGTATTGCCACTCCGTACTCATCGCAGGGATTATTGATGCAGACAGGCCATGCCGCCGCCATTTTGTGACGCGAGATTTCTCCATTCCATTCAGTAGCCAGCTTGCACGCCCAAACAACCTGCGTATCAAGATCATCGTTCGCGATCATTTCAGCCGGTACCGGATCATAGAAGTCAAGCGACAGAATGCCTGAGCAGCCTTCCCAGTTCTGCCCCAGAGTTCCTCCAACAGCTTTTCCAAGCCAGCATCCCAACACTTTTCTGCGATAGATTTCCTTTTCCATATACCATTCCTATGCTCAATTAAATGTATACGTAAACTGTTTATCAATTAATTTTATCACAGTTTTTTATTTTTGCAAGTAGAAATTAGAAAGCTAGCGCTACGACAGGCGTTGAACGTAATGCGTCAATCTCCTTTATCATGAGTGGGATTTAAACCACGAAGCGCACGAAGTCCACGAAATTTTTTAAGAAGCAGATGCTATTTGAGGAAGATTTGACGGGTAGTGCCGTCAGTCCCTTGACGGCTTCCCTTCCCATTGTTTTAGACAGGCAAGGTCTAAGGATTCGACGGCAAGGGACTGCCGTCGCTACCCGTTTTCAGATTCTTCCCTTGCGCTGAGCGAAGCCGGAACGCAGTACATGGGGGAAGATCTACAGACCTTCTTTGTTTGAGTCTATGTCGCGTTGTAGCTCGAAAACTAAACTACGCATTACGTTGAATCTTTTGATGGACAGCATTGGACAATATGAAGGCAATGATCTAAGCAGGCAGGATAATCTGCAAGGATTTACGCCTGAACTTTTTCTCATCTCAAGCTTCCTTGTCCATAGAGTCCATTCCGTCCATGATGTCCATATTCTTTTTAGGACGGATTTGAGGAGCTCAGGAAAAGCTTACTAGTGTCCAGCCTGACGGAGTTGGCCGCAGGCGGCGTTTTTGGAGGAGCCCTTTTCAGAGCGCACAGTGAATTTGGCGTTTTTCTGCTTCAATGCCTCGGTAAAATTGCGGATAGCCGCATGATTGGGACGTTTGAAACCAGATTCCTCAACCTCATTATACGGAATAATGTTTATCTTGGCATTTGCTTCGCGGGCAAGAGAAGCGAGTTTGAGCGCATGATCTCGGCTGTCGTTGACTCCTGCAAGCAAAGTATATTCAAATGTAACAATTCGCCCTGTCTTTTCAAAGTAATCCACGCAGGCTTTGATGATTTCCTGTACAGGACGTCTGAACTTATCCGGAATAATTCTTGAGCGTGTGGCATCATCAGGAGCATGAAGCGATACGGCAAGATTCCATTGTTTTCCGGAATCCGCAAGCTTTTTTATCCCCTGAGTCCAGCCGCTGGTCGAAACTGTAATACGCCTTTGAGCTATTCCAAAACCGTCGGGCGAGGACATTATTTCCAAAGCTCCGTTAAGTTCGTCATAATTCAGGAAGCCCTCCCCTATTCCCATGAAAACTATGTTGTCCGGCTTTGCTCCGGATTCTTTGACGCAGTGATAAAGCTGTTCAATTATCTCGCCGGACTTCATATTTCTCTTGAGACCGTTTTTTCCGCTGGCGCAGAAAAGACATGAGACCGGACATCCCACCTGAGTACTCAGACAAAAGGTCACTCTGTCGGGTGACGGAATAATGACGGCTTCAATCGTCTCTCCGTCAAAAAGCTTTATAAGGAGCTTTTTTGTACCGTCATCAGACTCGGAAACTTGAACCGTCTCTGATGACGGACAGAAGAAGTTCTCTTTCAAAAAGAGACGGAATGACGACGGAATATTCTTCATTTCATCGGGAAGAAAAACGAACTTTTTATATACCCAGTCAAGAACCTGGGCTGCACGGAAAGCAGCTTCTCCGGCCTTCACGGCGGCTTCTTTCATTGATTCAAGGGAACTGCTACAGATAAACGGTTTGGGAGCCTGCTTTGTCATGATGAATTGTCCGATCTCTACGATATAAAGTGGGATGATTGTTATTGATTATTCTGCTTTCGGAGAATCAACGGAAGCACCGGAAGGTGGATTGGCCGGATTCTGAGGAAGATTTAACTGCTCGCGCATTTGGCGGGCAAAGGCTTTGAGACGTTCCTGAGCTTGAGGATGTCCTTGCAAGGCCGCCTTGTGATAATATTCCAGAGACTGTTCAAGATTGGAATAGCCAAGCTTTTTGGACTCCAGCAAAGATGCATAAAGGAATTGCGCGTCCTTATTGCCCTTGTCGGCTGATTTCTTAAGCCATCTTGACCCCTCATGCATATTGTTCTTGACCGCAGCGGTCTTCATGTAAAGAATCGCAAGAAGATACTGACTGCTCGCATTGCCGTTCTGAGCCGAGGGAAGAAGCCATTTCATCGCCATCGGCATCGACTGCTCAACACCGTCGCCGAGATAGTACATGGAACCGAGCTTGGCGGAAGCAAGTTCATTTCCCTTTTCAGCAGCTTTTATAAAGTATACGGAAGCTGTTTTTTTATCCTGGGCAGTCCCCTTCCCTGCGTAATACATGTATCCGACCGCATAACAGTACTCCGGGTCGCCGGATTTATCTGCGCTTTTAAGGAGTTCAGGAAAAACTTCAGTAAAGATTTTGGAGGCAGATTCCGGATCGGCTTTAACGCCGATTCCGTTATCATTCATAACTGCCATGCAGTAACGTCCGAGAGGATCGCCTGAAGCGTCCGCAAGCTTACCCCATTTGACAGCCGCCTCGTATTCCATAGGAATGCCGGGATAATCACCGCGACGCCAGCAGTTGGAAAGGAGAGCCTGATAATATGGAAGCCCGTTTGCCGCCAGAGTTTTTAACTCATTTGCCGTCAAATCCTCGCCAGCCCCGCTTTGAGCATTCGCCGCAGGATCAAAAAATGCCATTGCGGCGAAAATTGTAAGGACTGTGAGGAGATCTCGCTTCATAATTCTTTCAGTTTACGGCTACGCTGTTTCCATAAGCGGCTCTGTAGTAGGTCATGAATCTGTCTCTGACCGATTCGACATACTGTCTGGCGCTGCTTGATTTGATGTAGACGTAAGGGGAATCCTTTTGGGGACGCCACTCAAGAACTCTTCTTCTTCCGGCATTGTACTCGCAGAGAGCAAGCGTTATACATGCCTTGTAGCCGTTCCACGAGGAAAGAGCTCTGGCAAGATACCAAGTGCCGATTTCAATATTGAGTTCCGGGCTGTAGAGATTGCGCTTGGACGGAACAGGAAGCTCATTGGCTTCGGCCCAGTCCTGAACAGCTCCCAGCTTGATCTGCATAAGGCCTATTTCACCTGATGCACCTGTGGCGCGCTCGTTGAAAGAGCTTTCCTGCGAAATGACCGCTTTTATAAGAAGCGGATCAACTCTGTGTCTGAGCGAGGCCTGACGAATCAGTTCTTCATAGCGTTCGCCTTCGGCGAAGCAGGGAACCTGCATCAGGAGGAAGCTCAGAAGAGTCATCAGCGCCGGAAGCAGAGACTTCGCGCCGAATACGGGCATTAAAGCCCTTAAAGACAGACTTTTCATTTCAGACTCCTTAATTCCTCAGTTTGCATTGGGATTTCCGGTTCTGTCTCGTTCTTCTGCTACCGGAATCCTGCTACTCAGCGCTTCCTCTGCCGGTTCATAATACCTCCGAACCCTTACAGATTCCGCACTGCTTATCCTGAGCTTGCAGCGCATTTTTCCATATGGCGCTGAAAACCCTTATTTAAGGTAGCACTTGATTTCAGAAAGTAAAGCAAAAAATCAAAAAAAGCTTTCAGATTAACTGGAAATGCTCCTTTAAAGGCGCTATAAGTTGCCATCACGATTACGCCCTGCCGGTTTTTGACATTTTTCTTAAAGCGGTGGTCAAAACAAAAACATTGACTGAAAACAAGGAGGGACGCAATGAAGACGGAATTTTTCGACTTTGCTGCAAAATCCGGATTCTACGGAATCGAACGCAACAACATCTACGGAAAAAAAGACAACGCCAGAAAATATTGGGAGGATATTTTCATCAAACTCCACTTAAGGGAGGATCTGAAGCGCATTCTGGGCTCAAAATCCTCGATAAGAGTCTTTGACTCAGGCTGCGGCAGCGGAGAAGCTTATGAGTTGCTGACTCACATCCCATCCGGCGATGCAGACCATGACGGACACGGGGAATTCATTCCGGTAAAAAAACGTCTGGAACTTTATCACGGTGTCGACGTTTCGGAGTCGATGCTGGAGCAAGGACGCCGTAATTACAAAGGCAAGAAAAAGCTGACTTTTTCATATGCGGATCTCTCCGAGGGCTTTCCCGCAAGTGACGAAAACCCTTTTGACATCTATTTGTCGTCATACTCGTCACTTTCTCATCTCTCTTATGATGAATTCCTTAGATATAGTCGTCAAATGACGGAACATGCTCCGTCAGGTTCCGTCATATTCTATGACATGCTCGGACGCTTTTCTCCTGAATGGCCTCTTTACTGGAAAGAGTCCGCCGGGAAAATGCTTCCTTACAACATGGCCTATCTTGTAAAGGAAGAAGAACGGACAGAAGAAAATATTGATGCCTATGATATGACATACTGGAGCGGACACGAACTGGAAAAAATCTTGAAAAAAACAGCTGATTCATGCGGCAAAAAAGTCCAGATAGAAATGAAAGACCGTTCCATTTTCATTGGACGCCATATGGACACCGGCATTTTTAACGGCAATAAACGCTCTTATCGAAAATATGTCAATCTGATCTTCGACCGTGATTATCGCGGCAAAATAAAGGAAATGGATCTTGATATTGCTTTCCTCGATAAATATAAGGAGGACGCTCCCGAAGCATACGGCAGAATTTCCTCTTATGCCGCCGACTGGAACGCTGTAACGAGGTTTGCGACAGCTCTTTTTGAAAATGATTCCGAGAGGATTAAATCAATGATTGAGTCTGCGCCCGCATATCTTGGAGAGGACTTTAAAATGCTTGCCTGGCTTTCCAGAAATTCCTCGCGCTTTCCGGTAGTGGATTTCTGGGCGAGTATAATTGGCCCTCAGATAGGATGTATTTTAAGGAATCTTGAATATGACCTTCCTCAAGGGCTGGGTTGCGGACATGGTCTGCAATGTCTTGTCCGCATCCTCTGAGTCGGCGGATTTCTCTGTCCATGATGTCTATGATGTCCGTAAAAAAAATATGGACAGTATGGGCATTATGGACGAAATGGACAAGACATAAGTCGCTGATTCTTACTCTCTCTGATTCACAAAAGTCCTGAAACTCTACTCGTCATTTATCCGTCAAATCTATTATGTCAAAAATGCTAAATTGGTGCCATGCACAGCAAGTCTTTATTATCAATCCTATTACATATTTATTCGTACAGTTTTATGAGACGGAATCTAATCCGTCAATTCAGGAACTTTGCTTGAGTTGGAAAATTTGGAAAATATTAAATGAAGCCCTGAAACACTATTGACTTGTGTCAATTGATTGTATATAATTTATCGATAAATTAATGGAAATAGCAGATGATAAAAGCTGTAAAGAAAATAACTCTGGATGATGTCGCGGCTCATGCTGGCGTCTCGAAGGTTGCGGTCTCGGCGGCACTGAATCCGGGACGCAGCAGGACGACGAAGGTTTCTCCAGAAAAGGTGGAACTCATAAGAAAAGCCGCAAAGGAACTGGGGTATAGAGTTAATTTTACAGCGCAGTCTCTGAAGACCGGACGTAGCGGCTATATCGGCTTCATGCTTTCGACAACTGTTACGAACGGCTGGCAGAATCCTTATTTTAACAGCTATCTGCAAGGAGCTGAAGCTGAATGCAGAAGACTGGGCTATGGACTTTCAATAAGTTGCGCTCCATTTTCCGACGTGAACAAGTTTATACATTCAGGCATTCTGGGTCGTCAGAGAATTGATGGACTGATTCTGAGCGGAGAACTTGATCCCGGCGTATATGCCGAACTTAAGGATTCGGGAATTCCATATATCGTCATTAATGCGCGTCCGAAAGAAGGAATTCCGAGTCTAGGGAAAGCCCTGCCTCACGAACTGGCTTATATTTGCTCATGCGGACATAGAAAAATAATGATGACGACAGATTATGAACAAGGAAGAAAAGAGTATGTATTCGAGCTTGCCCGGCAGATTTCTCCTGATATAGAACTTGAAGTGGTTCAGCCTGAACAGGGAATGCATCCCAACTGGGAAGCCGGTTTCGGAATGGGCAGATATCTTTTTGAGAAATGGCTCGCAATGCCAGAAGAAAAACGTTCCACAATTGTGTTCAGCAACGGAGTCTTGGCTGAATTTTACAGAGAACTCATCAAAAGCGGCAGAAAATGTCCTGATGATGTCAGTTTAATTGGGGAAAATACTCTTGATTCGGCTTTCTGCATAAATCCGATTTTCGACCGTGTGTGCGGAAATCATGAAAAAGTCGGTATGGATGCGGTCTCGATACTTGTCAAGGCGATAGAATCCGGCTCATTTCCTGATCCCGAATATTGCCGCTCAATAGTTTATACTCATGTGATACATAAAGGAGAAACCATGAAATGCATATGAAAAAGTCCTTCACCCTCATTGAACTTCTGGTTGTGATTGCGATCATTGCGATACTTGCCGCAATGTTACTGCCCTCCTTGAGCAAGGCTCGCGACACGGCGAGAACAGCCGCATGTGCCAGCAATATGAAGCAGCATGGACTTGGAGCTTCATCCTATGCAAACGACTATCAGAACTGGCTGCCTGTCGGGGCTAACGAAAGCGGAGTTCCAGTTCAGTGGCGTTTGGAGATATCAGAGTATTGCGGTCCAAAGATTACATATGACTATGACCCTAAAGTTTCAAAGGGAATTTTCAAGTGTCCGTCCTTTATGAAAGTCACTTCGGATGTCGCATTCAGAAGCGGCTACGGCTGGAGCTATTATGCAGGATATAAAGCCAGCAGTACTGAATCATGGGGGCTGAGAAGGAATCTCGCAAAAGTAAAGATGCCCTCGGAAACAGCAGTATCCGGTGACGGTGTAGACGAGTGCGATAATGATGCCCCCGCAAACTATTGGCAGTTCGGATATCTTTGTAAACCGGGGCAGGGCGGTTTCACAACAGTTTCACCAGTAGGAATACGCCATAATAAAGGCATCAACATTCTCTGGTTCGATATGCATGTACAGAGGATGGCGCAGTCGCAGTTGCTTACCGGTAAAAATGGTTCTGTCACATACTATTATGATATGAAATAATAAACACTCAGGAGATGATTATGGGAAGAAAAGGGGTTTCGGGATTCATTGCTGCTACTCTATTTCTGGCAGGGGCGTGCCTCTGCGGAGCAGAGTTTAATATCGATATATCAAAATCAGCGAACATGGGATTCAGGGATGATGTTCCGGGCGACGGCAAAGGCGGCTGGTCAGATCAGGGATCGGAAAATGACATCGGAGAATTTAACGTTTCACGCAGAGATTTCGGCGGCATGGATTTCAAACTCATTGATCCCGCAAAAAACGGCGGCAAAGCTGTAATGACCTTCGACAGTAAATATGCGAAAACAGGTCTCAAGGAAGCTTTTTTTGATCTTTCAGGCTCAAATACAGAGGGACGTTATCTCTATATTCTGCATACAAGCTGCTGGAATCAGGAAGCTCAGGGAACTCCAATTGGCTCGATTGAGGTAATGCTTGAGGACGGTTCAGGCACATGCAGAGACATCAAAGCAGGCACAGATGTCACCGACTGGTGGAATCCGGGCAGTTGTGAAAACGCAATGACGGTTTTCAAAAAGATCAATAAGAGCTCTGAAGTCGGTATTTTCCTCTCAAAAATAAATCTGGCTTCGCGCGATGTAAAAGTAAAATCCGTCAAATTTACATCGAACGATAAAGTTGTCTGGATTGTACTCGGAGCAACAATCTCATCCAAAGATCTCGACCTTAGACCCGGGAAAATAGTTTTCAAGGCCGGAAACGGCTGGAAGGTCGTGGATATGTCCGACGTTCAGGTCAAAAAAGATTCTGCTCTCGACTTGAGCTCAATTCTCGAAAAGGGACCAGCCGGACAGCATGGCAGAGTAATGGTTTCAAACAAGGGTTTTATGGCCTTTGAAAAATCACCGGACGTCCCTAGACGCTTTTTCGGCTTCAACGGACTCTTTCATACTCTTAGAAAACTCGAGGGAGCTACGCCTGAAATTACCAAGGAACGCATACGCAAATATGCCGAGCTTGTGCGCATTCAGGGATATGATATAATTCGTCCTCTTGTACTCGAAATTTACCTCATGGAGGGCGCAAAGGAAGAAGACGGCAAGTTTAATCCTATAAAACTCGACAACGTTGATTTTCTGATTTCCGAGCTCAAAAAGAACGGTGTTTACACCTATCTTACAGTCGGAGCATACAGAGGCGGCATGAAAGACCCCTGGAATTTCAGTGACTCTCAGAAAACCGGTCATTATATGGCCAGAATGTACATAGGCGAAGAAAAAATCCGGAAAAACTGGAAAGCTGTTGCCGAAAACATGCTTTCCCACGTCAATCCTTACACAGGTGTAGCCTGGAAGGATGAAGCCGCAATTGCATGTGTCGAATTTTATAACGAGCAGGAAATCGGACTCATGCGACTCACCAGAATAGATGCTGAAACTAAAAAGCTCTACGACACAAAATGGCGTGCCTGGCTCCTCGAAAAATATAAATCCTGTGAAAAAGTCGCCGAGGCTCTTGGCAATAAGAAGCTCAAAGATCAGGCTGAATTTGATAAATACGGAATTCCGGGAGATGTAAGTTCAATTCAGGAGCCGGCAGTAAATGAGCTCGGACTTTTCATGCGTGATTTGTCCAGAGATCAGATGGAATGGTGTGAGAATATCGTGCGCAAGGCCGGATATAAAGGTTTGATATCACAGTTCAACTTTTCCAAACACATGCTCGACAGCGCAATCAGATGGGAAACGTCTCCGCTTATTTCGATGAATACGTATTTCTGCCATCCCAGCGAGTTTTCAAGACCAGGCTCAAAATGCCGTCAGACAAGCTCGGCAGGACAGGCCGCCAGTTACTGGCGCGATGCCAATTCCGTCCGTTTCGCCGACAGACCTCTATTCATTACAGAACACAATCATGCGTTCTGGAACAGATATCAGCACGAGGACGGCCTTGTTTTCGCTTCGCTGTCCTCATTTCAGGGCTTTGCTGAGCTGACTGTACATGAAGATGCGGTGGCTCTTGAGGTTACAGAGCCGAATATCGACTTCAGTATCGCACGTTCTCCGGTCGGACGAGGCAATGAATTCGTCGCAGCCTGTCTATTCCGCCGTGCTGACGTAAAAGAGGCTCAGCACAGAGTAGAATTGCAGATTCCGCTTTCGTATATCACTGTAGATTCCAACGGAAACAGAGCGGTAAACACGGATCAGAGCAAAATAGCTCTTCTGACGGGCTTCTCCGTCTCCTTCCCTGAGCTCAAGAGAGCTGTGAAGTCCGAACCTAAAAAAGCAGATCTCGCAATTCTCCCGGTCGGAGGCGCCGAGGTCAAAACAGGTTCAATGTTTGCTGATGTAGTTGAATCGAAAGACAGCTCATTCTCTCTTGACAAATTCACAGCACTTCTGAGGGAAAAATCCATTCTGCCGAAATCCAATATCAGCGATCCGGCAAACGGAATCTTCCAGAACGAAACAGGCGAAATCACGTTCAGAACTCAGGAAAATCTGATTAAAGTCATAACTCCCAGAACTGAAGGTGTTTCTCTCGAAGCCGGAAAGTCCGAGAAACTTGGATTTCTTAGCGTGGAAAGCTCATCCGAGCCTGCCTCCGTCACAATCTGCTCGGTTGACGGCAAGGATCTTTCTGACAGCTTAAGAATGGTACTTGTTTATTCAACTGAAATCGCAAATACCGACATGGAACTTTCCGAAGACCGCGTTACAATGCGCAACGGCGGCAAGCTTCCGGTTCTCATGAAAACAGGAAAACTAAAGGCCTCCTTCAAGTGCAAGAGTCCTGAAAAGATGGAGCTTTATGCTCTGAAGATCGACGGCACCCGCAAGGATAAGATTCCGCTTAAAGTTTCAGGTTCATCGATTGAAATTGATATCGACACCGAGATTTTAAAGGAAGGTCCTTCAGTCTTCTTCGAACTCGTATATAAAGGCTGATCCGCAACTGCCTACCCGTCAATTGACGGGCAGGCAGACAAGCTCAAAACGTCAGAAATGACGGATTGACGAATTGGATCAATACGTTGCATGAATTTATCTGTAAATAATTTAAAATAAACTAGATAATATGCATGGCACATAAATTAGCATTTTTGCTAAATTAGGTGCCATGCATGATAAGTTATTTATAGGTATCTTTTTACAGATAAATTCATGCAGTTTTTAAAGAATCAAATTGACGGAGTCCTTGATCAGAGTTTGCTGGAGCTCTTTGACGTCGATTTTGACGGGGGAATTTTTCGTTTTGACGGCAATTGCGGCGGCTGTGCCGACGGCTTGTCCGGTCAGCATGCAGGTTCCTTGGATTCTGGTACTTGAATGGGCTACATGATCGGCAGAAATACAGCGTCCGGCGACCAGCAGATTCCTTATTGTCTTAGGGAGCAGGGAACGGAAGGGGATGTCGTAACGGTCGCCTTTAATCGGGCCGCCGATGGCTTTCTTTTTCCCGCATGGATCGTGGATGTCGATGATATATGAACCATGTGCAATAACATCTTTAAACTTCACGCAGTTAATGGCTTCGATACCTTTCAGAATATATTGTCCTTTCAAACGTCTTGTTTCACGGACTCCGAGAGTTGCGGCGGTCTCAATCAGATAGCTTTTCTCAAAGCCGGGGACAAAACGTCTCAGGAAATCTATTATTGCGAAAACCTGACGCTGGGCAATGATTTCGGCGCTGGAAAGGGCATCGGTGTCGGTTCCGTCAACTCCGGTTACGCGGCTCATATTGACGGTGACTTCTCCTTCACGGGCGAGGGGGAAGAAAAGAACTCGTCCTTGAGGAAGAGGGACAAGATCGTTGTCGCCAGGCTCGAAACCTTGGAGTTTTGAGTAAGGAAGTTTCAAAAAATCCTCTTTCGTGATGCCAAGGTCGGTATAAATCAGATTGCGGTTGCACCATGATTTAGCCTTCTCGTAATCGACTCCGCCCATGTTGAACATGATCGAAACGGGCTGCATGACTCCGTCCTTAGGATATTTGCTGTAAGAGATATCCGACTCATGAACCTTGTCGAGTCCTGACCCCTGCATTTGCCTAAGGACGTCGGGTTCGCTGCCAGTGACGTATTCTTCGCCTGACATCTTTATGAGGTCGGCATCGCCAGTGCAGTCGATGAATATTTTTGCTTTGATTCCAAGGATTCCGGATTTTGAGGCCGTTATAAGACGCGATATGCAGTTTGCCCTATCCTTTTCAAGATCAATGATTTGAGTATGGAAGAGGATCTCGGCTCCTGAGCCAAGGACTTTTTCGAGCAAGACATTTTTGATTATGTGAGGAGCCGAATTCATCCATGCACTGCCGTAGAGATACTTTCTGGCTTCCGCTTGAATTTCGTCGCGAACTTCGGCTATGATGCCTCCAAAGTCCTCACCATTTGTGCTTCTGTCAGCCGCTAAAGGAGTTACGAGCCCAGCTGTCGCCATTCCGCCTAGGCAGCCTCCGTTTTCGATGAGCAGGACTTTGACTCCCTTACGGGCGGCGGCGATGGCGGCACCGCATCCTGCCATTCCGGCTCCGGCAACGACGATTTCAGTTTCCTTGAAGTTCTTTATTTCAGACCAGTTCATATAAGGCTCCATCTTTGTTTTTGATATATAGATTATAATTTTTCCAAGCAGGGCTGGCATTATACAAATCCGCAATTATTATGTATTTTTCTAGAGACGGATAAATGACGGATGAAATTAGACGGGTGCATCATGCAGTGGAATATACATGAATCTGAAAGACTTATGGAATATGTGAGGGCTTTTGAACGACGTTTTAGCTGTTTTTGTTCTTTTCATGATTTTACCGGTGATCTGGTGGGCTTGATAGGAAGCGGGAACTGTCCGATGGAGCATCACAACAGCTTTTGCGACACTCTGAAATCGGCCGATCCTGATTATTTTAAGCTTTGCTGTCAGTTTGAAATATCAGATGTGAATGAACTCTTAAAAAGCGGCAGGGGATTTATAAAGAGATGTCACGCAGGAGTTCTTGAAGCAGCTTTCCCATTGCTCTTTAAGTCGGTTCCTTACGGGGTTATGTTTGCAGGACCATATCGTCCGTCGCCGGATTTTCTGAAGATTGATCTGGAGCAGGGGAAGAAGAGCAAGCTTCCCGAACAATTTATAAAAATCAGAGATAGTCTGCCTCTTATGGATGAAGCAGTTGCGAAAGATATTCTGCCTCTGGGCTCTCTGCTTGCGGAGCGAATATCACTGAGTCTGGGAAGCGGAAATATCATGGAGAAAAAACTGAGCCGCAAGGAGAGGATGCAATGGTTCTTCAAGCAGAATTTCCAGCACAATCAGTCTATTATCAGGCTTGCGGAGGAGATGGAATTGAGTGAATCCAGAGTAAGCCAGCTTTTGCGCGAATATTTCGGCAAAAGTTTTCCCGAAATGATGAATGAATATCGAATGGAATTTGCCGAAAAGCTACTTATCAATTCAATTATTCCGATGAGTGAACTGGCAAAAGTAGCCGGTTTCGCAGGAACGTCCTATTTTTACAGAATATTCCAGAGAAAGCACGGCATGACTCCTCTATACTATCGTGAAAAATTTGGAGCCGCAAAAACCTCGTAAAAATGCATTAAAAAAGCCGCCGGTGAATTCCGGCGGCTTGAATAATCCTTCCCCCGTGCGGCAAGCGAAGCTGAGCCGCACTGCGAGGGTGCAGGGGTACACCCCTGCCTGTCATCAGGGGAGGGGATCGATGCCTTTCTTTTCGGAATCGAGCAGATACTGGTCAAAACCGAGGTCGTTCTGTTCAAAGGGACCGACTTTGACACCGTAATTCTTGATTTTTTCCTTGGCTTCGGATATTTCGCTCATGATACCGGCGGGAACCTGAGTTTCCGGAATAACCGGGATGCACTCAATGACTGCGAGAAGCTGTGATTTCTTGTGAACTTCACGCTCGCTGGTGAACGCCCAGCCAAGAACCGGAATAGTTCCGAGGTAAGGAACCGAACTCTTGCTGCGGACTACATCTTCCTTATCCAGACCGCCGACCAGGAATTTTTCGCCGTTATTATTGACGTTAACCTTGGTTTTGAGGTCAGTTTTGGACACTCTGATAGAGCCGTCGCTGTTAAATCCGATGAGATTTGTATTTGTCATCTGGATTGCGACAGTGCTGGCATCATCGCAAACAGTGGGAGTGAGCGTAAGGCTGAATCCGTAGCTGTTCGCATCGGGACTGATGGAAACGATGCTTGTAAGTCTTTGAGCGGCCTTCTGGATTGCGATAGGAGCATTATAGACTCCTGAGCTTGTCCATGTGGCAGAAGCCCATGCGGCAGCAGAAGCGCTGTAGGTCTGAATAGTCACATCATAAAGTCTGACTTCATGACCGAGATTTTTGCCGTTGGCGTCGAAAAACGCGAAATTGGCATCATTGACCTGAAGATAATAGTAGTTTTCAGTTCTTGTATTGCCGTTGCTGTCCCTGTAAGTCACAGTAGCGTTAGTGGCTGTGAAATCCA
>JAKJHH010000038.1:0-7124 GCA_022703965.1 Verrucomicrobiota bacterium | reverse complement strand
GTAGTCACGTTTACACCGCCTGCCGTTCTGCCGGCAGTAATTCTGAAAGCGCCGTCCACAGCCTGATTATAGGTGTTGGAAACGGTATTGTAGTAGGAAAGTGCAGTCACGCCGCCGTCAGTCCTGTCCGCGCCTGTTGTGATTGTGGCGATTGAATTAGTGAAGTCGAGTGTGGCTGTCTTATTGTTTGCGATTGAGAGAGCTCCGGAAGTCATTACCTTGGCCTTGCCCTTCGAGGAAAGGAAATCAAGATACTTTGTATTCCACTTGGGGCTGACGTTTACGAGTCTGGCATGGCTGTTGTTGACGTATGGACGGGCAGGGGTCATACTGTTGATGTCCCAGCCGTTTGTGTAGCGTGCGCCTGCGGAGAAAAGATCTGTGCCGGGGCCGTTTTTCCATGCCTGGAAATCCGAGCCTACGACATCGTCTATTTCGCTTTCGACTTCATAGATTGTGTAGTTTACGACAGCCTCGGAAATGGGGGTGTCATAAAGATCGAGCATACGCTGAATTCTTTTTACGGAATATGCGGGAACACGGAAGAAGAGAGCGTTGAGAGAATCATCGGTTCTGATGAGATCTTTACCACCTCTGAGCTCGAAAACGTCATTATCGTAGTCCATGCCGACGCGCTGAATAACGGGATTGAGGTCAATAGCTCTCCAGTACTTGGGCAGATAGAGGAAAAGGACTTCAGGAACACATGAAGTAATTTTCGGCTGGTCAAGAATTTCGATGATTTTATCGATAGGCATTCCGGTCGCCGGATCTGTGAATCTGTAAAGTTCCGCTGAAACAAGCAGCATGCCTGTGCCGTCGGCGTACTTTATACACTCGACCTTGGTGGTATGAGTGTTGATTCTTCGACCTGTATTTATGTTGCCGGGAAGCCCTGAGGGCGCAGTGAACTGGTCACCGCCGATTGCATATGCCAGATAGGGACGGAGTTCATAAGGATCTGCGTGTTTGAGAACGTAGACCTTGGTGAAAACATCGCCGTCATTGTTGGTCTGTATGAAATGGACTTCCTTCGTCTCGTCCTTTATGGGAAGAGTGAGCTGAGTCTGAACTGTGGTATTGTTCGGAACTCCGGTCAAAGGAGGAGTAGGATCATCGGCGAAAAGGGAAGATGATGCCGCGAGAGCTACGAGGATTGCGGCTGAATATCTTGCGTATTTCATGGATTTCATTCCTTATGTGATATTCTTATTTATCGGTTTTCTGAGTTTCCACGGCGGGGAGCTTCGTAAGCTCGATGAGCTCGCCTGCCCAGTCCGAAAGCTTGGCGTCCGGTCCGACGGGAGACATTGAAGCTGTGACGAAAACTCTTGTTCTTGTCGTTGTGTCGCCTGTTGCGCCGAACACGTACTTGAGTCCGGGAATGTCGGAAAGATATGGCATGCCGTTATTCTGGTTTACCTTGAATTCGCGCGTATAGGTGGCAAGAATCTTTTCGGTGTCGGGAGCCATTGTCAGGCTTGAAGTGAAACGCATCTTGTTTGTGACTTCGTTTGCGCCTGTTGTATTGGCGTTTTCAATGCTGTCCTGAATGTACATGACCCAGTCGAACATTGCAGTACATGCCTTGGTTCCGTTTTTGCCGAAGCAGAGAGTCGGAGTCTTGAGGTAGAACTGGAATTCAGGATTTGTGGCCGCAACGGAAAGTTTCATTGAAGAATCCTTGCGTATCGACTGATAATCCGGAATGAATTTGAGCCTGTAGTTAGCGTCAGTGAAGGATGAAGGGTTATGAGCGTAGTCGTTCACAAAAGTCAGTGAGGCCGATGTCGCAAGCTTGGCTTTGCCCTTCTGAGCAAGCATTCTGAGATATGTGGAGTCGAACTGAGGAGCAAACATGAAACCTGAAAGCGCACCGAGGCCGCCTTCGGAAATCAGATTGTTGCCTACTCCGTCCTGCGAAATATCATAGAAGCTTTTGAAGTTGATATTGTCGTAGCCGAATCCCATGAGAGTCGCGCCGGGACCGTTTTTCCATGCTATCCAGTCGAGACCGAGCTCAACAAAATCATTTTCATTGATCTCGTAGACGTTAAGCTTGAGCGTAACCTGGGGCAGGGGTCTGTCAAAAGACTTCAGGAGGTCAAAAGCTGCCTGTCCGTCGGATCTGGAATCCTTCCAGTAAAAGAGGTTTCTGCTTGTGTCGAGATACTGCATTCCATCGCTTTTTACGAGAGCGATGAGGTTGAGCATATCCGCGCTTGAGCGGTATTTAGGCTTGAAAGTGAAATCGTAAATACCAGTGCCGTCGACGATCGAATTGTTGGCATCTTTGATGGCCGAGGGTCTGTCCATCTTTGCAACCATGTCGTCAATATAAGGCATCAGATCCACACCTGTAGTGACTACGATAAACTGACGGTTGCCGCCGGCATTGTATCTGAGTCTGTTTACGGTCGAACCCGTGTTGTAACGGTAAACGGCTCCTAGAAGCCAGGGAGTGATGTCATCGCAGTTGATGTACTTGAGCTCATAGACCTTGCTTGTCAGATATTTCTGATCTATGTCGTTGTTGAGCCTGATTGTCCTCACCTCCTGAGCGTGAAGACCGCTTCCGGCCGATGCTATGAGCACCCCTGTCAGAATAAGCGCTTTAAGAGCCCGTTTAATCATCCCTCTTCCATTCCTTTCTGTATTCATAAATACCATTATGAAAATGTATAGATTCTAATAGGATAATATTAAAGGCGGCTTTTTCAAGCTGAAGAGAGCTTGGAATCAAAGAGTTCCGGATGTTTTTTCCTGCGCCTTGGGAATTTGTTCGCCTTTCCAGAGATAAATACGCTTGTCTCTGTAGAAACTGCGCTCAAGCAGGTTTTTCCATGCCCTATTGCTCAGATTGGGAACTTCCGTGCTCAGAAAGAATATTGTTCTGGCGTCTTCCGGGATTTCAGAAACATTTTTTACTTTCCTGACTTTGCAGCCCATATAGACGGATTCGGAATAGAGCCCCGATATTCTGCGATCCTTGTAAACAGTCATGTCAGGAGAAAAATCAGCTCCTATGGCCTCTTTTAAAGTTTTGCCGAAGCTGCTGCGGCTCCTGTCCTGCGCCTTATAGGGATTGATAACTCCCCAGAAAATCAGCATCGCCGCAAGTGAAAAGAGAAGCACAGAAACCCAGATCTGACCTCGTTTCCTGAAATATAGAACCATAAGAAGCGCGCAGAAAGCCGCAAGAGAAACCTGCAATATGCTAAATGTGAATCTCAAAGAATCATCCTTGTAGAAGAGCTCTCTTTTAAATGGAATAAAATCATGGATACTTTCTGCTGGAATCAGTATATATATCATTGCTCCCACTGCTCCGGCAAGCAGAATCAGCCCCATCCCGACAAGCAGCTTTCTGATTTTGCTGCCGTATCTTCTTACTGCCAGAGAATAATTCATTCCGATAAGCAGAGCCATCGGAGGCACAAGTATTATCATGTCCCTTCCCTTGGTATCCGGCAATATCCAGAGCAGAAAGAACAAAGATATCAGGATTGTGCGGAGAAAGCGGCTGAATATCGGATTCTTCTCAAGAGGATGAAATGCCACGCAGAGCGGAGCCCACGCAAAAATCAGCCATGGCATAAGGCGGATCGCCACTTCAAAGGGATAGGAGAATAGTTGCGCTACATATGATTTAACCGAGGCTGTTTCAAGCGGCATGGTACTGAAGGGGATATCCGTTCCGGCTATCCACCTCGGAATACCCCACATCAGAATAAAAAACGCCAACACCGCAAGTCCTGTGTAAAATCCGCTTTTATTGATCTTCTGCCAAATCGTCAGAGGCCTGCGCATGAATATCAGAGGCGTTACAAAATAGAGTATGCTTTCCCATCCTATCGTATAGAAAGCCAGTCCGCAGAAGAAGAAACCTGAAAGCCAAGCCAGATTCCAATTGCTCGCCGTCGCTCCCAGATTATACCAGGTGAACCATCCGCAGCATAGGAATAGTAACGCAAGCATGTCCGGATAGCCGTCCACGGTCTTTTCAGCTATCAGAACCGTACTTATCATAACAGCCGAGGCCACCGCCGCCGCAAGGGTGTCCATTCCGCGCCTTCCGGTTTCCCAGACAAGTATCACAATCAGGGCAAGAGCCAGAACTGATACGATTCTCAGGCTGAATTCCATGCTCATTCCAGTCTTGTGCACAAGCCCTGCAAGCATAGGATAGAGCGGATAAGTGTCAGGAATTATTTCTCCGTGAGCCAGCGGCAATGGAGGCATTCCCTGCATTTCAAGCGCCATTGTCGCAAAGTCGCCTTCGCTCCAGTAAAGGTCGCGGTCTCCTATCTGATAGAAAGGATAAATAAGCATGAACACCAATGCCAGAAAAGGCACGGCGTAATACCATTTCAGAATTTTTTCCTCATAAACAGCCATAGAAATCCGGAAAACACTTTAAGTTTATATGAACATCTGTTACATTTACACCGGAAAGAGTACTTTCTCAACAGAAAATACTCTAAAAGTGAAAAGGTCAGCTCTTTAAACCTCTAATTTTTCAGAGTTCAGTAAACATCATGTTCAATATTCCCGTTTGGACTTATCACAGAGTTTTACCCTCGGAAGCGCCGGGTGCAGTATCCGTTGAAGCTTTCAGGCAGCAGCTTGCAATGCTTAAAAACGCCGGATACCGTTTCATCGACTGCAAGGAACTGACGGAAATCATCGCCTCGGACAGAGATCCCGGCAAATGCACCGTCATCAGTTTCGACGACGGTTGGGCCGACAATCTCATATGGGCGACTCCTGAACTCGAAAAAGCAGGCGCAAAAGCCGTTCTTGCGCTCAATACAGGCCTTGTAAATGGAGACGAACGCTCTCTTCAAGCCGGACAGGCTGCTCCTTTTGAAATCACTAAGATGAAAAAGGCTCTCGAAGCCGCAGTTTACTCCAATAAAAGAGACGAATTCCTCACATGGCATGAGATAAACTCCATGCGTGAATCAGGTCTCTGGGATATTCAGGCTCACGGAAACTCTCATTTCGGTTCCTTCAGCAGCCTTGAAAAAGTCCGCGGCTTTTATCCCGAATTCTCACACTGGACAATGGAATTCGCCCTCGGACGCAAAGTTTTCAACGGTGCGCCCAGAGGGGAATTCAGAAGCATTCTCGCCGATCCGCGCAAAAGCCCTGCCACGGAATTCCTCGAAAAACTCGAACATGCCTCATCCGATGCAGAACGTTTCAATATCTGCGCAAAGGCAGGCGATCAAGCTCTCAAAACAGTCGAATCTGAAGACGATTTCATTAAGCGCCTGAAAAATGATATTTTCACATGTTCATCTTTGATTCAGCAAAGAACCGGCATTCATGCCTCAGCATTTTTCTGGCCCTGGGGACATTATTCAGAGCTCAGCACAAAAACAGTCAACGAGGCAGGATTCAAACTCATTTTCACAATGGACAAGGACATCTTTCAGTCTCCGGATCAGTCGCTCCAAATTCCCCGCATAGCTGCCCCTGAAAGTCCGGCGAAAATGAAAAAACAGCTCCTCGTTTTCTCAAATCCCCTGCTCAGAACATGCAGACGGATTTTTAATTCAATAAAAGGAAAATAAACGTGTCGGACAAATCCTACTTAATCAGAAGAACAGACTCGAATCCTGTTTTCTCCAATGATTTTTCCAATCCTTCCTGGCAGAAAGCCGGAATCATCGATATAAACAATTTCAGACCCGAAGGCAGTTCACACAGGCCTGAAGTCAAAGCTAAAGCTCTTTACGATAAAGATTTTGTACATCTTTTTTATCAGGTAAAAGACCGCTATGTCCGTTGCATCCGCCAGAACTTTCAGGATCCTGTCTGCAAGGACAGCACGGTAGAAGCCTTCATAAAACCTGCCGGCGCGGAAGGATATTTTAATTTTGAGCTCAACTGCGGCGGAACTATGCTCATTTATTACGTCATCGACTACACAAGAACCAAAACAGGTTTTGTGAAGTACGAAAAAGTTCATTTCGAAGATTTTGCGAAAATCAAGATTTTCCATTCCATGCCAACAAAAGTCGAGCCCGAAATTCAGGACGAGACCCTCTGGACTGCCGGAATGTCGATCCCGTTCTCTATATTTACAAAATACAGCGGCGTAAAAGCCCCTCTTGCAGGCTCGGAATGGACAGCAAATTTCTATAAATGCGCCGATGAAACAAGTCATCCTCATTGGGCCTCATGGTCTCCGGTTCCGCACTTCAATTTCCATTGGCCGGATGCTTTCGGAAAAATTGTATTCGAGTAGATCTTCGTATTTTAACAGCGTACAGAAATCCGTTTCTGTCTGACGAGCGGCGGCAGAGTAATTTCCTTTCCCCTCCGCCGCTTCTTCTTAAAATATGCAATGTCAATTTTAATGTTTTGCAAAAGCGTTTTATTTTAAGTGCAAAGCAAGCTTTTCCAAGTTGACTATGAAATATTACTAACTAATTTTAGCACAATTTCTCATCATTACAGTATAGGCTGCATTTTAACAAAGAAAATTTTAAAAATTGTAATTTGTTAACTATGTTTAACTAATGTTTAACAAAGAAAATTTTTTCCTTAGTTTTATAATTAATTTTATTGACAATGAAAAAATATTATTATACAATTAATCGTATAAACAAAGATTCTTAATGATTTCTTATATTAGCATTGCAGGACAGGAAAGGATAATCATGAGTTCCTAAGAATTATGTATCTATTAAAATGGTTCGCAAACTTATGACGCTTGTGACAAAACTGATTTTTTCAATTTTCAGAGATACTCTATAGCAAATCAATTTCGAAAATAACTTCTTCCATTGTAATTTTGAAAGTTAATCCTTATTTTAATCTTTGATTCCAATAGTAAATTACTCTCTGAAATATGTCTTCTAAAGGATAATATTATGAACATTAAATCCCAAGTTTTCTTAGCAGCTTTAATGCTTGCTTCAATTTCTGCTCAGGCAGATAAACTCTCGCGTGAAGATATCAGCCTGAAACCCGTCAAAAACCTCATCATCATGATCCCCGACGGCACAAGTATAGCCACCAGCGCAATTGCAAGATGGTATACAGGCGGTTCGCCGTTCGCAATGGATAAATACGCCTGCGGACTAGTCAGAACATACTCAGCCAATGCTCAA
>JAKJHH010000380.1 GCA_022703965.1 Verrucomicrobiota bacterium | reverse complement strand
CTTCAGAAAAAGTACGCACATGTCAGCCTGAAAGATGTCAAGGTTATAGGCATTGATGAAATCTTTGTAAGCCGTCGGAAGGACAAGGAGCAGTATATAACAGTTGTACGCGACCTCGAAACCGGGACGATTCTGTATGTCGGCAAGGGCAAAGGACTTGAAGCAATGGAAGCTTTTAACTCAAGCCTGAAACATTCCAAGGCGAAAGTTGAACTTGTAACAATGGACATGTCCAGGGCCTACATCTCGTGGGCTCAAGAAAACCTGCCGGACGCGAGGATAGTTTTCGATCACTTTCACCTCATCAAAATGATGAATGAAAAGCTGGATAAAGTCAGACGCAGGATCGCCGCTTCACTTGACGAAGACCATAGAAAACTCCTTAAAAATCAGAGATTTCTGTTTCTTCGCAATGTCGAAAACCTTGAGCCGGACGCAAAACAGCTCCTTGATAATCTGCGGAAAGTCTTTAAGGATCTCGGTGATACCAGCATGATGAA
>JAKJHH010000037.1 GCA_022703965.1 Verrucomicrobiota bacterium | reverse complement strand
CCTTTATTATCTTATATAAGACTATATGGTATCATGAAAATCTTTTCAAGTCAAGACATTTTCTTATATATTCATGGAGTCCTTTGATTTTGAGCCTGCTACTGCATAATTTATACGTTTTACATATGGATGCTCATGAATACTGCTGTTAAGACTGAAAAACATGGAAACGGATGGCTCTGGATTGCCGGGGCCGCTTGTTGTTTTGCCATGATGGGCGTTACTGTCAAAGAGGCCGTGAATGTGCATGGAGTTAACATCTTCTGGCTTGGCTTTCTCCGTTTCGCGGCCGCTCTGCTTTTTGTAAGTGCTCCGGCTCTTGCCGGATTCTGGAGCCTGAAAGTTTACAACAAAAAATATTTCCTGCTCAGAGGAATTTTCGGTTCAGCGGGGAACTTCATCTTTTTTGCCTCGGTCGCTCTTGTAGGTCTTGGACGAGGCACTGTGCTCATGCAGCTTATGGGAGTTTTTGCCGCGCTTTCCGCTGTATGGCTACTCAAGGAACATATGTCGCGCAAGCTTCTTTTTGCGGTTTTCATTGCAGGTGCAGGAATCATAGTTTGTGCCGGATTGCGTATGCCTACTTCATACGAATGGCTTGCTGTTGGCGGGGCTCTTTGTTCCGGTCTGACTATCACGTTCATAAGCAGGCTCAAAGAGACCGATTCGCTCCACGTGATCTTTTTCAGCCAGAGTATCTGCGGCTTTTTTCTGCTCATGCCCTTTGCTCTATGCACGGAATTTCCCGGGACATGGACTTTTGTGATCGCGGGACTCTGCCTCTGTTTTTTCGATACATCTGGACAGTATCTCATGACTCATGGAATCCGTTCCTGCTCGGTCGCAGTGGCTGGTTCCATGCTGATGCTCGGCCCTGTGATCGGAGTTATTGTCGGCATATTTTTCTATAAGGAGGCAATTGATGCACTGCAATTTGCAGGATGCATTATGATTCTCGCAGGCGCCTTTCTCTCCATCAAATCCTCCCGGAAGGGATGCTCCCCTTCACCCGAGTAGTGCGCCTCAACTTCGTTTGGCGAACGGGGAGCGGATGAAGGAGCGTTTTAGTAATCTGTCAGGGACGTATGACTATTTTTTCTCCGGCTTTCATTTCCAGCTCAATGAACTCTGTCGAGTCCTTTTTTTCTTTGCCTATTCTTAAGTAGTCGGATCCTGTGAATGGATTAAGAATTTTGAGCTTGCCGTTGCGAGTGGCTTTGATTTCGAGTTTGCTTATTTTTCCATGATCGGCGTTTGCGCTCAGAAGAAAACCGCCTTCGCAGAAAATATCCTTGAAGGACGCTTTTTTCCAGCGGGGCGAGATTCCGGCTCCGATGTGCAGAATTCCGCGTTGAGAATGCACCATCATATCCTGAATCGCGTTGATTGAGCCCATTGCCGCGTCCATCTGCATGACTTCGCGTCCGGCTCTCCAGCCCATTGCGCTGAAGCCGGGGAAGGCCGGATCGTGCAGGCTGCCCCGTCCTTCGTTGCTGAATACTTTTGCGTAGATTTCGATCAGCAGTTCAGCCATCTGTCCGTTGTGAATCCTGCTGTGTATCATTGATGCCCACGGAATACACCAGCCTGTCCATTGTCCCATTCCCAGTCGCGTCCAATGCTGAATACTTCTTTCAACTATATTTTTCCATTCATGGTCGTTGAGGTCAATCGTATCGAATGGACTTAGTCCTGCAAGATGCGAGTGATGACGGTGGCTTTCTTCAAGATCAGTTCCATCCCAGAGTCCTATGCGTTCCTTGCCTTTTTCGCCGAAGAGACTTGCGTGAGGCAGATTCGCCAGTACGTTCTTTATTCTTTTGTCAGGCTCCAGTCCAAGTTCAGATGCGCTTGCGAGTATATCTTCTCCAAGTCTGCGTGCTGCTGCGAGCTGGAAACTTGCGTTTCTGCCCCACGCATTCATTTCAGCTCCGCGATACTCTGGCGATACGCTGAGAGGAAGCTGGTAAGTTCCATCTTTTTTCTCCATCATGGCAATGTACACATTCATTGCTCCGCTCATGAAATCATAAGCGTAATCACGCAGAAACTCCTTGTCGCCGCTGTAGAGATAATATTGATGCATCATATCGGCAACCCAGGCAGTGCAGGCGTGATCGACAGTACCTGTCCAGAAACTTCCCATGCACGTGCATCTGTCATCGACTGCGTGGGGGAGCATATATCCGTTCTTTATTCCGACAAAATATTCCGCGTTTTTCCTGAGCTTATCCTTCCACGAAAGAAGCATTTTGAAGAGCGGCAGAAGATTTTTGAACTTGCCTGATTTGTACGCAGGACTGTAGCACATCTGCACGTTGATGTTGAAATGATAGTCGGCTGACCATGGCGGAAGCTGAAAATCCTCTATCCAAGGTCCCTGAAGTCCTGCTGCTACTCCGTTTTCGTCTGTCATACATGCGAACTTAAAGAGACCATAATAATAAAGCTCGGTGAGCGTAGTATTGGGGATACTGATTGCAGGAATTCCGTTCCAGTATTTTTCCCAGTAATTTTTGACTTCTTCGGCAAAGGGAACGAGTCCTCTTGCAATTTTTCTGTTTATCAGATCCTTCAATTCCTGATTCAGAGATGAGCCGCGTCCTGTTGTAATCCATATCTGCCTGCCGCTTTTTTTACACGCAAGTCCTGCCGCCGGGTCGCAGGGGAAATCCTGTCTCCAGCCTTGAAAACTGTCCTTGAAATATTCAGGCTCCTTGAAGTTTTTGCTTCTGTAATAGTCCTCAAGCAAGTTCCAGGAAGGACATTCTTTTACGCTTAAGTTTTCTGCTTCATCCGCGTCAATTACAAAGACATCTTCTTTCATCGAATGCAGAATCGTCATTCCGAACTTTTTTATGTTTCTGCTGTAGCTGATCTGGATTTCGCCGGTCATGAGATTCAGTCTGCCGCTTTTAAGTACGCTCGTTTCAGGTAAGGCTATTTCGACGCGTCCGAACGGCATGATTGTCGGACGCGAAGGTTCGGCTTCGTTTTTCTGCATTTTGCATGCAAAAATTTCGTTCAGAATCGCCTTGTTTTTCGTCTCCAGCGCATGCCGGATGTCCTTGAGATTCTGTTCTGCGGTCCATTCCATTCCGCCGCGATGATCCCATAAATCGGCTCTCCCGACTGTTATTCTGAGTGTGTTTCCTTCCCCCCAGACAAAAATTCCATTTCTCGCGTTTCCTGTCATTATTCCACAGTGTGTCTGTTTAAGCGGGAAATCCCATTTTATAATCTTAAGCATTGCATTATTTCCTTATCTGTTGCATATGTCAATTATAGTATTTATATTTTACTGCGTCTATTTAAAAAATGTTGTAGCATATGTTTGAATTTGTTGCAGATTGGAGTTTTTGATGTCGGCAAGATTCTGGATGCTTGATAATATCCCCTCATACAGCAACGTCTGGTGCTTCAAGACCAATCATCTTTACGGTGATGGACTTTACAGGTCGGATCAGATGAATCCTTCCGGAATTACGCTCAGAATTGTTGTTCGTGGAAGCTGGAAAATTGAAATGTCCGGTTCATCTTTCGAGGCTCAATCTGGCGATATCTTTCTAGCTTTGCCAGGACGTCATATCATATTTTCGCAAACAGACAAGATGCAGGGCTGGGAATGGTATGAGATTCAGTTCTGCGGTTCCGCCGCGGAATCCTTTGTTTCGGAATTCGGACTTTATCCTGATGCTCCCGTCGTGCGCCCGAAAAATCCGGAACTCACGCTTGAACTTTTCATTGAAATCTACGAACTCATGGGCTCATCATTTCGCAGAGAAGATGAAGCCATGTGCATTATTTTCCGCCTCCTCAGAGCCGTCGATGCTGAAAAGAATTCTCAGAGGGGGCGGGAGACGGGAAATCTTGTCCGCGACGCTATTAATATATTTGAGACGGAACTCTCAGGACGTCCCAATATCAATGAAATTGCGGCTCGTTTAGGGGTGGACCGGACAAGTCTTTTCAGAGCCTTTGTGAAGGAGACAGGCCGCTCTCCTTATGAGTATATGGATGATTTGAAGTACAAGATGGTCTTGGAACTTTTAAGCGGCTCTGAGGCCTCCATTGCGTCTGTTGGAGCCTCTGCCGGATTCAAGGATCAGAGATATTTTATCTCATGGTTCCGGAGGCATGCCGCCATGCCTCCGGGCGCGTGGAGAAAATCTCTCAAACGCTGAGCTTCTTCATCCATTTTTTATACTGTTTCAGATCAAAGGGACGCGGTCCGGCAAGATAATGGTTCATATGTTTCTTGCCGTCGATTTCCCATTCTATTATATAGAAAGCCTGCTTCTTTGCGACAGGAACTTTTCCTGCGCTTATTTTTCCGTTTGATTCTATCTTGAACGACTTTTTGAATAGTTCCTTTCCTGTATCCGCGTCACTGATTTTCATTGTGCCTTTTACAGGCTTTAGCGTGTCGTTGACTGCGATAACTTCATGGAAGCCGTCGATCGGCTCCTGACACATCACGCAGACATCTTTCTGTATGCGCTTGATGTAGTCATAGGCGATTTTGCGACGGTAATAGTAGTCCACAATTGCATCGGATATTTCCGGCCAGCCGTCTATGAGATTCCACCAGAGTATTCCGGTTTTCCTGAATTTGCCCATCCTGAACTTTTCGATGAAATACTTCAGAGCCTCTGCCTGTGAGATTTGCGAGGCCGTTACAAAGTCTTCCAGATTGTCCGGACTTCCCTTGAAGATGACTCCGATCTGATCCGCCATCAGCTTGATTCGGTAATTGTAACCTGTGGCTTCCTGCAGCGGACGGACTGCATGAGTCAGCCATTCCTCATTGCCCTGCCACGGCCAGAGACTTTCGGGATTCATCATCTCTTTCATGCTTTCTACATCAGGACATCCATGATAGCCGATCTCACTTACGAAATGGCAGTTTGAACTGCTGTAGAAAGGTCCCTTAAAGTCATCACGCGGTCCCCAGAGATGGTCTTCCGGTCTGATCTGATGTTCCGGTCTACCGTCATTTATCAGCCTTTCGCTTCTGTACGGCGAACTTGGCAGGTAGTCTCTCGTTATGTCGTGATTCAAGACTGCGTCGCGCAATATTACTCTGCTGATTTTATCATGAATGTTCGGATCAAGATTGAGTCCCGACCATCGATAGGCGTCGTCGATTTCATTATTGCCCGACCAGAGTACGAGACTGCTGTGATTGCGCAGCTTGATGATGACAGATTCAGCTTCCTCTTTAATCACTTTAAGGAAGTTTTCTGTCTGTGGGTACACTGCACAGGCAAGAGCGAAGTCCTGCCAGACCATTACTCCATTTTTGTCGCAGAGATCGAAGAATTCGTGATCCTCATATACGTTTCCGCCCCAGCATCTGATCATGTTGCAGTTAAGGTCTTTTATCATTTCAAAAGCTGCATCAAGTCTGCTCTTGTCCTTCGAGTGCATCGCGTCGAGCGGAACCCAGTTTGTGCCTTTGACGAAGATCTTTTCTCCGTTGACGACAAAGACGAATTCGCCCGCTTCCTCGGCACTGGTGATGTCTGTTTTTACGAGTTTAACGGTTCGTATTCCAAACTTGAACTCCTTGGTGTCGATAACTGAGCCGTCTTTTTCAATCAGGCTGAATTTCACGTCATACAAGTTGGCTTCTCCGGCTCCTCTCGGCCACCAGAAATCAACATCTGTCAAGTTCAGTCTGCTTTGACCTGCGTTGTTAAAGGATTTGAATTCAAAGCTGTTTTTGAGTTTAGCGTTTCTGAAAAACTCTATTCGCACCTTGCGTCCATCCGTCCATTTCTCAGAACATTTGAATGTCCAGAATGCATATACTTCCGCTGTTTTTTCCTTGAGATTGACAGTATTTGTACCAAGATAAGTCTGTTCAAGATGCTCTTCCGCAAGGTTTTCTATATATATGTCTCTCCATATACCTGCGGATACAATTCTTGGCATGATATCCCATCCGTACATATGCGGAGCCTTTCTGACCGAGAGGGATTCCCAGTTGATGTCGAATGCATATTCAGAGGCTCCCGGAAGATGTTTGCGTCCTTCCGTCACTGCCGGAGATATCTTTACTTCGATTGTGTTTTCCCCTGTTTTTTTCAGGAATCCTGCTATATTGAAGCGCCTTTGAATCAGCATATTTGCCGATTTGCCGACTGCCTTGCCATTTATTAATATTTCCGCAAAGCAGTCGAGTCCTTCAAATACGAGTTCAAGGGAGCCGTTTTTATAAGCAGGACTTTTGAAACTGCGCTTGTAGATCCATCTGCATTCCTCATAGTCGCGAAGCAGATAGGCGTTATTGCCTTTTGCCAGCTCTGGCAGCACTCCTGCTTTCATGAGATCAAGTTCCACGTTGCCGGGAACAGTGGCCTTTATGCTTTTTTTCTTTGTGTTCTTATAATACTCAAGTGTCCATTCTCCGTTGAGATACACTCTCTTGCTCATATTTTTGATCCTTAATTTGGGAATCAGTTTGACTGTTGACTGAAAATATTATAGAATATACAGATTATGAATACTAGTCTTAATACCGGTAATAAAATATATAAAAAGCTGATTGATGAACTGAGAAGTAAGATTCTCAGCGGCAAATACCGTCCCGGAGATATGATCGGCTCGGAATATGCTTTCTGCCGTACATATTACATGAGCCGCGTGTCCATTCGCAGTGCAATTGATGTGCTTGTAGCTGAGGGGCTTGTTGAGCGTCGTCCCGGCAAGGGCGTTTTTGTCCGCTCCGGCATTCCCGGCAATCTCAGAGTCCAGGTGATTGTACCTGATCTTGTTATGGCTCACTGCGTGCAGATTTCTCAAGGAGTGCGTTCCGGAGGCGGTTCATTGATAAGCGAAGTTTCTGTTTCAGACTCCTGCGGAGATCCTGAAGCTTTTGCGAAGACCATTGAAAAGTTGCCTATTTCCGGCTTTGACGGCGCTGTAATATATGCCCTTAATATTCCTGAAATGCCTCAGCTTCTTTCTTCTCTTATTATAAAGAAGTTTCCTTTTGTCCTTGTGGACAAGTCAATGCCGGGGCTCAATGTCAGCACTGTGCACTCCGATAATTATGGAGGCGGACTCCTGACCGGACGCGAGCTTGTCAAGCGCGGCTACAAACGCATTGCTTTTGCAGGTGACTTCTCCGCTTCAAGCTGTATTGAACGGATGCAGGGACTCAAGGATGCCATGAATGACGCCTCTATTCCTTATGACCGCTCTCTCTTTATAGATATAGAAGTGGATAACACCGTTAAGGACTGGACTTCCGCCGTCTCTGCCGCCACCGACAAGCTGCTGGCTCTCAAACCGGAACTCATTTCTTACAGTAACGATGTCGCCGCTGCCATTGCTTTTAAGCATATACGTGAGCTGGGGCTGCGCATTCCCGAAGATATCGGCATAACCGGTTTTGATGACGACCCGCTTTCATCTTTCCTTCAGCCCCGCCTTGCCACTATAAGACAGAATTCAGCTCAGATAGGAGCTGCTGCCATTAATGAGCTGATTAACTGTATAAAGGCTTATTCTTCCTCCGCCGAATATGTCGCCCGCCACATTACTATTCCTGTTGACTGGATTCCAGGAGCTTCCATTCGTTCCTGAGATGCTTCTTTTCTCAAAAACGATAAGATTTTTTGGCGTTTTTGAGAACAGTTTCGCTGCGTTAAGAATTTGAAAAAGTTCCATCAACTTCTGAGAATCTTTGGTGTTTATTTTTCTATTTAAGATCTTGTTCATAAAACATTTACAATAAAAATATTTTTCTTGTGCAATTTTTTGTGCATTTTTTATTTGCTGGCATTTTCTATGCAATATGTGTTTGCCGTAAGGGTGTTAAGCATTAAACAAAAAACAGAAGACAAAGCAAGCAAAAAGAGGAGGACGTACCATGAAAAAGTTTCTGGCAATCGTATGCGGGTCACTGCTGGCGTTCACTGCAACTCAGTGCGAACTCAGAGCTGACGACACGGACTTTGGCGATGAAGTTCAGAACTTCGTAGATCGCGCTAAAGACAAGATCGAAAACGCGGTCGCCAAACTCAGGGCTTACTGGCACAGTCCCGAAGTGCAAGGCAAAATTGAGGAAATCCGGGCAGAGCACAGGGCTCATCTAAAGGAGACCCTCACCAAGTTGAGCGACAGGATTAAGAAGTTCAGAACTCAGATCACTCCCGTGATTGAAGCCCGTATTCAGGTCGAATTTATGAAGCTCCACGCCAAGCTTGTTGACAGTCTGAGAATCTTCAAGAAGCAGGCAGCTGAAAATTATGAGGAGGAACTCGACAAGTTTATAAGTCGCTTGCCGGATGAACTCGAAGCAAAGGTCAGAGCTGTCAGAGCTTCCGCCGATTATCAGGCAAAGAAGGCCGAAGTCGCCAAGAGAATTGAGTCCACCATTCTTGAGCACATGCATGAAGCAGCCTTTGATTTCAGAGACAAGCTCAAGGACTTCATCAACGACAGACTTGACAATCTCGAAGAAAGAATTGATAACAAGATAGCGTCTCTCTGATGCAAATCGCGGGGAGAGTAATCATTGAGGACACGCGGGAGCCGAGGGGACACGGCTCCCGCAATTTTTTTTCAGTTAATAAGAGACGTTGAATATCGGAATAAACGGTATATAGCCGTCCTTTATGACATTTATAAGTCCAAGCTGGGTTCCGCTCTTTTTACTGTAGTTGACAAGTCCAAGCTGGAATCCGTTAGTTTCTCCCTTGGATACATTTACAAGAGAAAACTGAAATCCGTTCATCTCTCCTGCTATCGACACAGGCAGCGACGCCTGCATGCCGTTTGCCGTTTCCCTGACATTGGCAGGGCCGAGCAGCACACATTGAAATCCGTTCAGTCCGTCCGCCCCTGAATAGAACAGCTCCATAGACATCCCGTTGATGTATCTTTTCCCTTCCTGTACTTCATCCTGTTTATCCGAAACTTTTTCCTGACTCGCTGCCATAGTCGCAATAAGCGTGGAGATAATTAATCCTGCAAGTATCTTTTTCATCCTTCAAATCCTTTACTTTCACAGACATAATGCTTAAATTTATATCCGGTTTCTTAAAATGTCACTTTAGATACAGGAAATATTTTTATATCATAAAAATCAATATACAGACTATTTTTTATCAATTTAACTTCTTGTTCTTTGCGTGATATAATATTTGCCAAAGGGAGATTTTGTTTATGAGTAAAAACAGCAAAGCATTGAAATGGCTTTATGGCGAACTTCCCGGCCTTGTTGCCGCCGGAGTGATTCCTCAGCAAAGCGCCGATTCCATCAAGAAACATTACGGAGAACTTCCAACAGGACGAAATCTCGTCTTCATAGTACTCTGTATTCTGGGAGCTCTCCTGATTGGCGGAGGAGCTTTGCTTATTCTCGCTCACAATTGGGATGATTATTCCAGATCGACTAAAACAGTTCTGGCTCTCGCTCCTCTTTTTGCTTCCATTTGTGCCGGATTCTTTGTGCTCCTTAAAGATATCGGCAACACTGGAATCAGAGAGGCGGTCGGCATCTTTTGGACTGTATCGACAATCTGCGCTCTATCTATTGTCGGGCAGGTTTATAATTGTGGAGGCACTCTCGAAGACCTTCTTCTGGCGGCATTTATACTTTCCGTTCCTATATCATATCTGATGCGTTCTTCTGCATCCTGCATGATATCATTGGCAATGCTTGTCTCATGGGCTTTCAATGTGCACAAATTCTGGTACGGCAACGAAAGTCTGACAGTGCTTTTCTTTATTCCCTTGCTTCTTATGATATTGCCTTTCATGATCTGGAAGTGGATTAAAGCAGTTGACTCTCTTTCTTCCGTCTGGCTGGCATGGGGACTTTTTATTGCAGTTTCGCTTGTGACCTGTCTATTTCCTACGGCTCACCTTCATTCCTACGAGTCAGCCATATGGTACATTGTCATCTATACCGCTCTCTTTTTAACGGGCTTGCTGAATCCGGACAAGTCATTTTTCCGCAATCCTTTCCTGAATGCCTCAAAACTGGGAATCGGCGTATGCCTTCTAATTCTGACGTTCGCTTTCAGGTATCATGTGTATTCTACACATAATTTTATAAGTCCCGATTCCATATCTTTCTGGATTTCTCTTGCTCTTGTAATTGTTGTCTCTGTTGCGGCTTTTTTCAGTGGACGTAAATTTTCCTCAGAAGCCTTTGTGTGGGGCAGTGCTCCGCTTGCCGCTTTTCTTATGCTCCTGCTTGGCAGCTCAAGCTATCCGCTGACAGGGGAATTATTGGCAAATATTTACCTGATCGCTCTTTCCGGCTGGCTCATAGTAACAGGCGCCAGAGATTTGATTATAACACGCCTGAACTACGGTATGCTTCTAGGCATAGCCTGGATACTCTTCAGATTCTTTGATTCCGACTGGAGTTTCATTCTGAGAGGATTGCTTTTCATCTTCCTTGGCATAGTCCTTATCGGAGTCAACATCTTCTGCATGAGGCGTAAACGCAAAACGGACGACGCTCCGGAAGGGAGGATTGCAGCATGAAAAAAATATTAATTACACTCTTTGCTCTTACAGCTCTTGTACAGATTGCGGCTCCTCTTTACAATGTATTCAGATGGAACAATGTTCTTGAAAATGGACGTCAGTTCAAGTTCAGAACTGCTCCTGTTGATCCTGCCGATCCTTTCCGTGGACGCTATGTTCAGCTCCGTTTTGATGCTGAAAACGTCCAGCTTCCAGAACCTCTAAAAGGTGGAAGTCTTTATAGAGTTCCGCTTTATGCCCTCATTGATGAAGACAAGGATGGTTTTGCTTATGTGAAGAATCTTGTAAAAGAAGAACCTGCGACGGATTCTTATGTAAAGGTTTCCGGCTGCTACCCAGTCTGGCGTGATGGCAAGTCGTCAGAGACAGATTACCATGTGAGTTTCCCTTTCGACCGTTATTACATGAATGAGCGCAAAGCGCCAGATGCGGAAAACGCTTATAGGTCAATGAACCGGAATGGAGCAGATGCTGTGAAAAACAGTTATGCTACTGTACGAGTCAAGGGCAAAATTGCGATCCTTGACGAACTCTATCTGGATGGAGTCCCGGTAAAGGACTATCTCAAAAAGAAATAAGGGAACTTGTGCGGAGAAGCAGTATTTCAACTTTGATCTGCTTCTCCGGATAGTTTAACATTCTGGATACAACCTTCCGGTAGCTGTCGATTTGACGTGAATATTTTTCTTTGATCAACTCCAAGGATTCTTCCGACATATCTGTTTTGTCTGTCTTGTATTCGGTAATCACAAGGGAACTTATCTTGCCGCTAGAATCTCTCTCGATTTCAACGCGGTCGAATTTTCCGCTTATCCAAGTCTTGTTGATGATAATATCGAAAGCCTTTTCCCGCCAGACTTCCATAGGTTTTTCCGGTCTTGCAAAGCGCTTGGAGATTTCCTCCTGAGCAAAGCATTTACGATACAAACTCGCAGTTTCCTGACGGCATTCTTCGCTGTATTTACGTCCTTTGCCGCTTAACCATTTTTCAAGATTCTCTTCCAGTCTGTCTTGCTCTATCCAGTCGGACATGGCAAGGATTTCATGCACCGCGTTTCCGGTTTCTCTGGCTCTTGATCCGGCCTTGAATAAGTGGCTTCCCTTAACTCTTCCGCCTTCATTCGCTGATGGAGTAGTTCTGGATAAAATATTATGGAAAGAGAGTTGTAAAAGCTCTTTATGATCTTCATATATAGGTGTTTGAATCTTAATGTTCTGCTCTTTATGCCAGTCCGGATTTCCCTTGCTGTAGAGCAAGTCTGTCTTAAGTTCGCCCTCCTCATTGCTAATGCCGGAGAAGATTTGCTTTTGCCATTTTAATGCTTCCAGACTGCTTTCTCCTTCGAGTGTAGTTCTGATAATATCGGTAGGATAAAGGCTTTCGCTTTTTGTCTTCCCTTCTGCTTCTACGAATATATACACAGCTCTCTTCGCTCTGGTAAGGGCAACATAAAGCAAGCATAGATTTTCATAGAGATATTCTTTATTCTTTTCCTCTATGAATGCAGCCAGTTCAGGGACTTTCTCCGCCATGTCTTTTTTAGGCATCTTGAAACACCATTCAGGATCAAAGTTCTCATCCTTATGGATTTGCAGTCCTTGAACATCTGCCTTGCTTATGCCGGTGCTGGATTTCAGATCAGGCAGTATTACAATATCGAAGTCCAGACCTTTTGACTTATGGATGGTCATAAACTGCACTGTATTTGCTGCCGAGGCGCTGTCTATGGAGGCCTCTTCAGCTTTCATTATGAACCTATCAATATCGCAGACTCCTTGACTGCTTTCATCTGCCGCCAGTTTGTGAAGAGCGGCAAGCCTTGTCTTGTGCATTTTTCCCGGTATGGCGCTGAGTGCTTCCGCAATGATTTCGGTCAAAGCGCTCAGACCCGAGTTTCTTATAAGTTCCTGAGCATAAGCGCAAAAACAATCTGCATTTCCCTCTGATTCTAATTTGGCAAGACCCGAATTCGCAATAAAGTTTTTGTCTTTTATATGTTCCGAGAGTCTCAGCATTTTAAGATGTTCAAGAGAAAATCGGTCGCCGGGATGAGCTGCAAGACGTATCATGGATATTGCCGCGGCGCTGATCATGTCGGCGCAGAGTTCTATTTTTCCATCCAGTGAAAGTTCATATGCCAGTGAAGAATAGTTTTCTCTGAGATAGGTGACGGTTTCTCTCAGGAATTTATTATTTCGTCCAAGCACTGCGGTTTCAAGACGTCTTCCTTTTTCGGCATCAAAGGGATTCAGGTCGCTTAGGAGTTTTTCCATCAGTTTTGCTTTGTAAATTCTCCCGTCTTCTGCATTTTGAAAGCGCGGAATTTCTATGACACAGACATAGCCTGGGCTGTCTTTGATGTGTTTATGATGTTGCCAGTCAAGACGTTGAATTGTTTCTTGATCAATGGAATCAAGTTTGTTCAGATTCTCAAAAACTTTGTTTACCGAATATATTACTTCGGCTGAAGATCTGTAAGACTTTTCAAGAGGACGGCTTTCTATGCCGTATTTTTCCCTGATCTGTCCGAAGAGGCGGGGATTCCCGCTTCTCCACTGGTAAATAGACTGCTTTACATCGCCTACATAGAAGAAACTGCGTTCTCCGTTCTGATACTGCATCAGTTCATCGATCAAGTTTTCTATGACTTTCCACTGTTCGTCGCTGGTGTCCTGAAATTCGTCGAGAAGCCAGTGGTCGAATTTGCTGTCAAGGCGATAATCAATGTAGAGACGGTTTTCGCGGATGCAGTCACTAGACTGGGAAAGCGTGTAACCTGCTTCTCCGCCTTTGGAGAGCAGCCAGGTTATGTCTTGAAAGCTTAATAGTCCGTTTTCTCTGATGTCCCTGTTGTAGTCTTCCTCATACATTGAGAGGATGCGGTATATAGCCTTAGTCGCATCAAGGTTTCTTTCAATCAGATAACCGATTATGTGATTAATCAGTTCTCTTGCAAGAGATACGGCATGTCTGCTGAAGAAAAGAGCTTTGCGCTGCACCTGAATTTCAATATCCATGTCAACAGGCGGCATTTTTTCACAAAGCAGATTAAATAGATAGAGCGGAGCCTTCGGCATATCGGGGCGCAATGCCAGTTTTTCAAATTCTTCAAGAGCGTTTGCCTGTTTCTCTGTCAACGACCCGAATTGCGAGGAAAATTCATCAAGTTTTAGCCTTAAGTCTTTTGAATCAAGAGTTATTGGGAGACTTTTGAATATTCTGTTGCCTTCTCCCCATTTATGCGCATCAGGCACTTTTAAGAGACAGGAGTGATAGTTTTTGACAAAATCTTCCATCTTTGATGATAGAGACTTTTCATCATCTCCGTAACTGGCTCTTTTGAAGTCTTCGAGGAACTGAGTTCTCTGTTCCTTTCCGCTGTATTTCCAGAGTATTTCGCGAATGATTTCCTGACGGAGATTAGGATCTTCTTCGCTCATCAGACTTATTCGTCCGGACAAGCCGAACTCAAATGGAAAGCTGTTTATAATGTTGAAGAAGAAGCTGTCCAGTGTTGATATATTCAGAAGATGTACGGACATCGCAAGCTGTCGCAGCATGCGCACGAGCTCTTCATGATTGACGTGTTCAAGACCGAATACGGCGGCATCTTTTCTGAAGCGCTCATGATCTTTTATCCAGTCGACAAGTATCTTGATGATCTTTTGAAGGATTTCGCCTGCCGCCTTGTTGGTGAAGGTCATAGCTATGATTCTCTGCGGCTTGATACCGTTTGCCAGAAGCCGTATGTAACGGACTGCCAGCTGGAATGTTTTTCCGCTTCCTGCCGAGGCCGCAATCGCTTCGTTCTGTATTGCCTGTGCGGGATTCATTATTGAGTCCCTCCCTTTTCTTCATAACAATGACGTATATCCGGTAGCAGAATCCGCGAGAAATCTCTGTAATCTATGCTGCGGGAAGAGGGGCTGAATTCATGATTAAGGACTCCTTCTATAACCCGTTTCGCTTCCGATTCCGCTTCCGGCATCAGTTCGTCCAGTCCGTCCCATATTCTTATTGCTGTTTCGGATATCGCTTTGGGAAGGGTGAAGTAGCCGCATGAAACTCTTGACTTGTCGCAGTAGAGTCCTCTGAGTCCCGGATCTATCTTAGAGAGAAGCCTGTACAGCGGCAATTGAAGGTCTATCCAGCGTTTAGTGTTCTTATGAGTTTTGTCAGGAGAGTCCCCGCTGTCGGAGGTCTTATAATCCAGAATTCTGATGGCGGAACTTCTTTCATTACGGTCGATTCTGTCGATTTTTCCTTTGATCTTTATACCGTGGAAGTCGATGCCTGTTCCGCCGCCTATTTTATATTCAGCTTCGAGGATAGCCCATCCTTCGCTACGGGCGGCGGCTTGTATTTCCGCCGCTTTTTCGAGTCGTCGGCAGGCTGAATCAATTTGAAACATCATGGCAGGGGAAAGGTCTTTTCCATAGAGTTTATGAGCCTCTTTAAGAACTTCATCCTTAAGGTATTTGGCTATTTTATCCGGATTGTCGGAATCCTTGAGTGAGCTTTTGGCGAAAGCCTCCAGCGCGTAATGGCAAAGGTTGCCGTAGTCACGGTTGTCCATTTCGGATTTGCAATAGTCCATGAACTCCATTTTGTGTGCGCGTTTCAGGAAAAAGAGAAACGGACATTCAAGATAGTCTTTGAAGGCAGTCACGCTTATGCTTTCAAAGTTTGTCTTTTTAAAGTCAATGTGAAGTTTTATATCCTCTTTAAGTCCATTGTCTTCAGTCTTTTCCTGACTTGACATCGGATCGGCAAAAAAGCGTTCCGCTCTTTTTACAAGTTCTTCTTCCTCGCATATGAAAAGCAGACGGGAGGGATGCAGCGGTTTGCCGTCGCTTCCGTATTTTGCGACGATCATCCTGAGAGAACCATTGTGTTTTGCCGCTTCTGCCAGACTTGTAAGAATGAAAGCGTCTCTGGCAAAACGGCTGCGGTTACTGTAAAGTCCAAGTTTTTCACGGAGGCTGTCCGGAAGGAATATATGACTTGTAACACTGTCCGGTACATAGCCGTCGTTCATGCCGCATATGATGACATGAGGCGCGCAGTTCCATGGAAGATCAAGCCATCCTGATGTCTCAACCGATTCTTTAGGATGTTCTTCGTATATGCGTTCCATATCAAGATTCTTGATGAGCAGTTTGAGTTCATCATCTATTCCTAAATTAAAAGCGCCTTTGATCAATTCGTCAAGAGTATCAAGATTGGAATTCAGGATTGCTGCTTCCTCCATGAACGATGCATTCTCTTTTTCTGAAAATACTTGATCCGTATAGATTTCTGAAAGTATTGCACGAATGAATTCTGCCGCGTTTTTTGCTTCGGCATGGACTTTAAATATGCTTGCAAGCAATTCTGCCGCTCTGGCAAGCGCAGCGTTTGCCAGATTGCCTTCCGGACTCGTTCTGCTGAGAAATGAGGGGAATAGTTCAGAGGCTTGTTTGTATGAAAGAGGAAATTTTTCAAGTTTGAAACGGTCAAGAAGGGCAAGATAGCGCTGTTCTGAACCGTCAGGACAGCAGTATTTTGTGAGATCAGGGTGCTTCAGGAAAAGGTAGCAGTTTGTGAAGTCCCGTCTTTCAAGCATTCTGGAGAGCAGTAAGATAATCTGATATGTTCCTGTTCCTTTAAATGCTTTACCCGCAGGGTTATAGACTGAGAAAGATTCTTCTGTTCCTGCTGCTTCCTTCAGAGTTTGCTCAAAATAGGGAAAGAGACTCTCATCCGGGATTGATATCGTGAACTCGGCTACATCAAGCTTTCCTGAGTCCGCGATTTGTCTGAGGGCTTTGACGGCGGATGCAGTGGATTCTTCGGGGCCTTCTGCTGAAATCAGGCTTTTGTCCGGATCGGCTATTCTGACAACACGGCCTTCCCAGGCTTGAGGAATTGCAATGCCGAAGGAATCGAAGCTTTCTTCCTGCTCTTCCGGAGCATTGATCCATATTTCCACATTGTGCTGAATGGAAAGAATTTCCAGTCGTCTGAGCAGAAGTTTGGGAGGTGCCGGTGATGCTGCAAGGATGATTCTTGAATATTGTTCAAAGCCTTCAGGAGATTCAGAGAGAGTGCTTTTCAAAGCTTCCGGGTCGCAGAGAGAGCGGGAGGCAAGTTCTTCAAGATAAAGCTCTTCAAGTTTAGCGAGTTCCATCCATCTTTCCGGTTCGTCAGTCAGGTCAAGTTTCTCATTTGCGACTGCCGAAATGGAAAGTGCTCCTTCTCCAAGCTGTCTTCGTAAATCCTGAAAGGTTTCGGACATGGCAGCGAGCCATGAAGGATTGTCCTGTTTGAGACCCGAAGGGAAAAGACGGCGCATCTCGTTCTCGTTAATTTTTTTCAGTACTGATATCCAGACTGCATTTGATACAAGAGGGGATGCGATCTGAGTGTCATTCGAGCCTGTCAGGAGAAATTGTTCTGTCATAATACATTCCGGAGGAATCAGATAAGTGCCGAATTCATCTGCCGTGACTGCCAGTTTTTCACGGATTATGCGAGCAGCGGAACGGACAGGAACAATGATTGCCGTGTCGTGAAAGTCCAATGGGATGCCGGGGCTTGGAGCGGAGTTTTTTAAAAGCTCGCGGCAGACAAGTTCCGGCAGTTTTTTATCCCATCCAAGATATACAGATTTGATGTTCATCAGCAGAGTTCCCCTTCAGGCTTCTAAAATACTGCGCTTGAAGTTTTATTCAACTGGAAACTTGCTTTTAAAAAAGCATTGTGATATGATATATGATATCGATTTACCAGTTTAAATTTAACATATTACGACATGTAATTATCAAAAAGAGATAACGAATTTATATGAAGCTTACACTCAAAGGAATAGCAAGAGAATGCGGGGTGTCACCGGCGACGGTGAGCCGAGTTCTTAGAAATGACGAAAGTTTCAGAGTAAGCCCCGAAATCCGCGAAAAGGTTCTGGAGACGGTTAGGCGAACCGGATATCAGCCTGATTTTGCGGCGAGGAGTCTGAGGTCATCAAAGAGCCGAATGGTTTGCATTTGCGGTCTCAAGTCGATGCCGCATCCTCTAGGCGTTTATTCCTCAATGATAGACGGAACAGTTTCTGAATTGCAGTCGCATGGTTATGAGGCGCTGCTTGATTTTTCTTCAAATTCGGTGAATGAAAGCGCTTACGGTATGAAGTTTGACGGGATCATATCACTTGATTCCGATCCTTCCGAAGGTGTTCAGTCTTATATAAGAAGAAATGATATACCATGTGTGGTTCTCAGCGGAAGCTCAGAAAAAAAATTCGATTCGGTCTCAGCTGATGATCCGGCTGCCCTTGCTACTGCTATGGATTTTCTTTATTCCAGAGGGCATCGCAGAGTAGCTTATGCCGGAACAATGTTTGATCATCAACAGGATCATATATGTGTGGAGGAACGCTTTGAATGTTTTAATAAATATTTGTTGAATAAGAACATGGATAGACTTGATGTGTCCAGAAAAACTCTTTATGACGCGGTCGAGTTTCTGCACGGGGCGATAGTTCGAGAGAAGGTTTCGGCTGTATTGGCATTTGACCATTTCTCCGGACTTGAAGTTTACAGGGCGGCAATGCTTCTCGGCTTTAAAATTCCTGAGGACTTCAGTCTGATTTCCTTCAACGATGTATATCCGGTGGCGCGTCTTGTGCCTGCTTTTACGGTGATGGCTGTTCCGGCAGAGGAAATGGGGAAACTGGCGGCAAGACGTCTTGTCTTACGGATGAAAGGGGAGATTTCCGGAGCGGCTGAAGAATTCCGTCTTACTGAAAGTTTAATTGTTCGCGATTCTGTAAAATCAATCTGAAAGGATATGGTGTTTTGATATGAGCGGGAAATATTATTTCGGTGCAGTGTATCTCATAGAGCAGGGACGCGAGAAGAGCATCATGGAGCGAGATCTCGACAACATGAAAGCCTGCGGTTTTGACATGATAACTATATGGCCGCCCGCAAACTGCTGGCTGGCATCAAGACCGGATGAATTTGTGTTTGGAGATACTGTCTGGATGCTGGACAGATGTCATGAAAGAGGCATAAAGGTTTTAGTGCAGCTTATTGGACAGAATCAGTCACAGGAGTACATGCCGGACTGCCTGATGCGTCCTGAGATGATGGTTACTGCCGTAAACTGTTTTTGGGCGAATCCGAATCATCCCGATGTTGACAGGGCGGTCAGACGCTATATCAAGGAGGCGGTGAATGCATTGAAGGAGCATCCGGCTGTCTGGGGCTGGGATGTCTTCAACGAAGCTCATTTCCGTTCAGAAGATCCGTTTACCGTAAAAGAGTATCAGAAGTGGCTGGAGAAGCGTTACGGCAACATTGAAAATCTTAACACGCGCTGGTACAGACGTTTTTCGGATTTCTCTCAGATCAATCCGGCGGACAGGGATGTAGCTTACAGTGTATGGAGCAGTTTGCTGCCTGCTGTTGATTTCGAACTCTTTTTGTCCGAGAATCTTACGGAGCAATGCCGTCGATGGGTAAACTATGTAAAGGATTTTGATTCAAGTCATCCTGTAGTAGTTGACGGAACCTCTGGCCAACTTTTAAAAAGTTCAGTCAGAGGGCGTTGCAATGATGAATTCAGAACTGCGGAAACCTGTGATGTCTTCGGAGGGACCTACTATCCGAAAAGCTGGGGAAATAATATGACGGACAGGCCTTGGGAGCTGTCCGCTAACTACAGAATTGCGGCATCCGCAGCGGAAAAAGCGGGGAAATCCTTTATAATTTCTGAGCTTCAGACACATACGCAATCCGCGTTGACCCCAGGCAGCGAGGTGTCACCGGGAGAGCTGTCGGCATGGATATGGAGTGGAATCGCAGCCGGAGCGGAAGCATTTCAACTTTGGCGATGGAGACCTTTTCTTCATGGTTATCAGTCGACCGGACGCGGCTTGACAAGTTTGGACGGGACTCCCGGAAAACGCGCGGAGGCGGTAAAGGAAATATGTTCAGTGATAAGATCTAACGAAGGTTTATTTGCCACTATGAAACCTGAGCGGGATCAGGTCAGAATCGTTACAAGCTACCATTCAAGACTCTATTATGATGTTTTCATGAAGAATGTAAATGTCAAACATCATGAGGAGCTAATCGGCTGGTACAAGATTTTCTGGGCATCGGGAATCCCGATCGGATTCACAGATCTGGACAGTCTGGATGAAAGGGATATGGCGACAAAGGTTCTGGTTTTACCGGCTATGATATCTTTGTCTGACAGTAATTGTCGCAAGCTTGCTGAATATGTCCGTAACGGAGGCATACTGATTGCGGATGCCCGCCTTAATACTGTTGATGAGTATGGAGTTGTAAGAGCGGAGGCGATTCCTGGCAGTATCCTTGGAGAAGTGTTCGGAGTGAAGGAAATTGAGACAGGGACTCCTGAGAACTATAAGTTTGGTGAAAGCGAAATCAAGGCGTCGTTCATGAGTCAGGAACTTGAGGTGTCTGTCAGCACTGAAGTAATCGCTTCGACAATCTCAGGAAAAGCTGCTGTCACTGTTAACAAGTATGGAAAAGGCAAAGCTCTTTATATCAACAACTTTGCAGGAATAACTTGGAACAGCGGACTAATTCCTCCGGCAATAGTCGAGTACTTTAGAGATTTGAGCGGGTTTGATATCAAAATCAAAAAGAATGAGATGGTGGAATGCCGGATTCACAGAGATGGAGAGAGACTCATGATATATGCGATCAATCTTGCGGAGACGGTGAATGTAGTGGAGTTTGATTTTGCCAAAGATCTGAAATTCAAGGACATAGTTAGTGGAGTTTTATTTAGTGGCGGTCGCTTGGCTCTTGATCCTTATAAGACGGCGATACTCCTGCAGGAGTCTTGAGAATGAAAAGAAAAATTTTACAGTTCATGGAAAACCGCGTAAGACGCGGTTACAGGGGAGGGCTTCTGATAGACCGTCTGCATAATAACCCGGCAGCTGCAGACGGACAGCGTCCCGAAGAATGGCTGGCATCAAGCGTTGAGGCAAGGAATCCCGGGCTTGAGACGATTGCCGGGGAAGGTCTTTCCCGGGTCATGCCGGAAGGAGTTTTTCTGAAGGATCTCTTCAGTTCTGAGCCGGAATTCTATCTTGGGGGGAAACATGTGGAGAAATATGGACTCAATACGGGATTTCTGGCTAAGTATCTGGATTCATCGATGAGGTTGCACATACAGGCACATCCGACTGCGGACTATGCGAAGAAGAATCTGAATTCCGAGTGGGGAAAACTGGAGGTTTACGCGGTTCTTGAATGTCGCAGCAGTGATTCTTACATATATTTGGGATTTCAGAAAGCCCCGTCGTATGATGAATGGAAACGCATTGTCTATGAACAGGATAAGAGGGCTATGCTGGAATGTTTTCAGAGGATACCGGTGAAGCCCGGAGATGTCTGGTATGTGCCTGGAGGAATTCCGCATGCGATCGGAGAAGGTGTTCTGATGCTGGAGGTAATGGAGCCGACAGACTGGGCTGTGCGTTGTGAATTTGAGAGGGAAGGGATTATAGTTCCGGAGGCCGCACGTTTCATGGGGATTGATCCTGGAAAGGCACTTGAAATATTCGATTTTACTTCATACAGCGTGGAAGAGAGCAGTGGAAAATTTAAAGTAGCGTCTGAACCAGTGGAGTCCGGAGCTGATTTCAGATTGGAACGTCTGATAGGGGAGCGCCAGACATCCTGTTTTGAAGTATTGCGTTTGTCGCTTGAATCCGGTTGCTTCAGACTGAATACAGCGAATTTGAAAGTGTGCAGTGTTGCTTCCGGGAGAGGGACAGTGCGGGCAGGTGCGGAATACGTTGCATTGGAAAAAGGCGCGTATTTCATGACTGCGGCTTTATCCGGAGAACTTATATTTGAAGCTTCAGGAAGAGAAGGACTGGAAATCCTGATATGCCGTCCCCAGCTTTGAAGTTCAAAAAAGAAGCATAGAAGAGTATCAGCTCTAGTCTTTTGCATATACGGGGATTATATTCCCGGACTGACAAACATTTCTGGAGAGGATGAGTATGAAGATATATTTGAATGTGGCAGCCGGGCTTCTTCTGGCTTGCGGCGGGTGTTTTTGGTCATCTGAGGTGAAGCCTAGGGCATTGACTGATGACGAACGCAGTATTTTCAAATCGATTCCTTCACAGAGTTCGCTCAATTTCAAGGAAGAGATATCAGGGAGGAGAGACGTTGATTTCAGAAATGAAGACGGAATGACTCCATTGATGCTTTGTGCGGTTTATGACCGAACAGACAAAATGAAAATGCTGATCGAAAAAAATGCTTCTGTGAATCTCAAGGATCTTTCGGGGAACACTGCATTGATAATAGCAGCCAGCAACGGCAATATGGCATCCGTCAAAGTTCTGATGGAGAACGGAGCTTCAGCCGAGATTGAGAACAGCAGCGGAGCGACTGCACTTGCGGAAGCCGCAAGAACAGGACGTCCGGAGATAGTCTCATATCTTCTTAACTGCGGAGTTGATGTCAATCACAAGGACAAGAACAATACGACAGTTCTGATGCGTGCGGCCAGAGCGAAGGTGGCGGCACTTGAAACAGTAAAAATTCTTGTGGAAAACAAGGCAGATATAAAGGCTCAGGACAATGCCGGAATTCCTGCTGCCGGTTATGCGATAGGAGCTTCCAACATAGAAGTTTTCAAATATCTGCTTTCCCTGTCACCTGATATGCTGAAAGACACATCACAGAGTTTTCCGATGCTTAAAAAGGCGATATACAGGAAAGATCTGCCTGCGGTGCAGGTGCTTGTGGAGTCAGGAGTTCCTGTCAACCGTGAGAGAAGTGAGGTGGTTCTTGCTGCGGAAAAAACAGATCTTAACGCTATTACGCGCGGACTTACACGCTCGAAATTCATGGATGACGGCAGGACTCCTCTGATGTGGGCTGCGGAATCCGGCAATGTAGATATAGTTAAATATCTGATCGAAAAGGGCGCGGATGTGAATGCTAAGGATTCAACGGGTAAAAAGGTAGTGGATTTTTCAGCTAATATTATAATCCGCAATGCACTTAAGAATGCCGGCGCCTGGTGAAATCAGGATTTTGATGAGGAAACTGCAAGTATTAAGTTAACTGCTTGATTTTCTTAGCCTTTCATTATCAATTTCTACAGCTTTAAAGGAGATATTGCTGTGGAAATTGACAAATATTTGCAGGATGTGGACGAGAGAATGGACGATGCGCGTGAGTTGCATCCGTCACTCGGGCGCTTGAAGCTCAGCGGAATAATTCTTCTTAACTGGCCTTCTCTGATAATGGCTGTTCTCGGATGGGGCAGCCGTATTGTCGGACTTGGTCACATATTTCCTTCGATTCTTGTAATCAGCATAATTTTTGAGCTTGTCATAGCTGGAAGCGGCAGCTTTGAAAACGGGCTATGCTTCTATCTATCGCTTCTGATTGTGATTTTGAGCAGCTGGGCAGTGGCCGGAGTGATAAGCACAATCTTTTCCATGCCTTTGAGCGAGAGCATCCTGTCGAGGATAGAGGCGCTTGCGAAGGGCTTGCAGAGGCCTTTGAATGCCGGGCAGATCTGCGGGCGTTATGCGAAAATGGCGGCGGCATCCGGGGCACAGAAGGATTTTGAGTATCTTGATTCAGTAAGGAACAGAATTGCGGAGCTCGAAAAAGAAGATGATGAATCAGAGTCTCGCATAATTTCCGTAATAAGTAAGCTGCGTCGTGAGTTGAACTTGACGCAGTCGAAAATGCGTCAGGAGTACATGGTCAGGAAGTTCACTGATGTGATCGTGATATTTATTGGAAGCATCTTTCATTTCGCGATGATCTGCCATATTATTTCCCTTGAAAGTCCGGCGGCATTTTCTCCTGAAGGAGCCATGAGCTACTTTGATTCACTTTATTTCAGCTTTACGACAGTGACGACCACGGACTACGGAGACATATGTCCGGTTTCGAGATTCTGTCGTTTTCTTGCGATATGGCAGCAGGTTTTCGGAGTGGGATTTATGACTGTTGTAATCGGCGCGGCTGTGGATGTTTTCAAAGGGAACCGCGAGAGTCTTGAGACGGCTTCGTCCGGTTTTTCAAAGCACAGGATCAATCGCAGAGTTGTAGTTTTTGCGCTTTCTCTGTTTCGTGATTATCAGGAGCTTTCAAAGCCTCGTCATGAGATTATAAGACTGCTTAACGAAGTTGAAGCATATATCAAAAAATCCAGTCTGGGAATTCAGTTGAAGAAGAATAGTTCTTCCGTCAAGATTTAGAACTCTTTTTAGTTTTTGTCGCTCTCCATTCGGAGGGGCTTATGCCGGAGAGCTTTCTGAAGGCGCGACAGAAGTACTGAACCGAAGAAAAACCGCATGCCGCCGCTGTTTGTCGTACTGTGAATGAGCTGTTCTCTAGTATTTTGCAGGCTGTTTCATGACGTTTGGCATCCACATATTCCTTAAGGGGCATGCCGTAGTTTTCCGAGAATATTCTGTGGACAGTGGCTCTTGAGATGTCAAGGGCGTTGGCGGTCTCCTTTACGCCGGGAAACTTTTCCGCGCTGTCAACATAGCGTTTTATCTGTTCATGAAGAGGAACGGGGGTATCTGTGGTTTTTTCGGAGATCATATCGAAGATTCTCCAAGCTTCCGAAATGGCGGTGCACGGACCGCTGTTTCCACTTTCAATCCTCTTGAAAAGAGAGACTATATAATTCCAGATTTCCGGGGAGTTTCTGAGGGGGCGTCCGGGCTTTTCCTCGCTGAGTCCTGTTGCATCTATCAGAGAAGTATCCTTGATGTCGAGGCATAGCCAATAGTATTCCCAAGGGCTTTCCGGAGAGTCGGTATGTATGGTGCTGTGGCCTGGAAAGAACATGTAGATATCGCCCTCCTTCATCTCCGTTTCGATGCCGTCGCTGATGACTCTGCCTCTTCCGGCAACTACAAAATGAAGATTGTATTCCAGATTGATTTTCTCGAAGCGGAAATGACGGTTGTCGAAAAGATGTCCGATGCGCTTGATTCTCAGAAGAGAGGATGACTCAAAAGGAGTTTCCAGAGGTATCAGCATCTGTTTATAGAAAAAAGGAGCTTTTGAGACATTTGTATAATAGTGTTGCGTCGATATTGCCATTGTCCGTACCTAGTTTATGTGATAATATTGTAATGTGATAATACGATATTTCAATATGAAAGGGATCGAGATATGAGTTTTGAGCGTGAATTTACTTATGCTGATATAAAAGTAGAAAGAAAAGGGACTTTGCTGCGTATTGAAAACGCCGCATTGCTGAGAGAGTTCGATATTTCACAGGCTGTTCCTAAGACTGTCAAATACATGGACAAGAACAGCGGGCGGGTGCTGGCTGAAGGCGGAACATATTGTGATTTCTCTTTTGTCGGATACAACATGCCTGATTATCCCTCAAAGACGGTTGACTATATTTTGAAGGATATTGACGCTGTATTTTGTCCTGCTTCCGTTTTTGAAGGGGAGCATGTCAAAGTCTCGATAAAGATATATGAGACTATTCAGCGTCTTTCATTTGAGCGTGTTTACCATATATATCCCGGATTGCCTTACATGGCGGCATATACTTTTATATCGTCCGAAACAATACCGTCAGTCTACTGGAACCGCAGAGATCAACTGAATCGCGATGCTGATCCGATTTACATGGAAAGCCGTGCGGAAACACTTAAACTTGTTTCAGGACTCAAAGCTTCGAAGATTGTCTGGTATCAGGGACGCACAGATTACACGAACGACGTATACAGGGAGGGGGCTCCGGAAGGAGAGCTTCTCAACGGCAATATCCTGATCTGCCGCGACGGGGATGCGGGGCTCTTTTTCCTTCAGGAAGCGCCCCCGAGCGAGGAGCGCAGGGATTTTGAAAGACATGACTTCCGTCTGGACGGTGACAGTGTTTATTCGTGCTGCTGGGGGATTCCGCCGGATGAGATAAAGCCGGATTGCAATCTCAGAAGCTACAGGCATGTGACAGGTTTCTTTAAAGGAGATGAATCGGCTGCGTCGCTGTCGATCAAGAAGTATCTGAAAACCCGTTTTCCGCTTGATCCGGCAACGCACTGCACTGTAATGGTGAATCCTTGGGGATGCGGAAACTTTCCGGCACTCGTCAGCGAGTCCTTCCTGATAGAAGAATTCAAGGCAAGCGGAAAGCTCGGCGCGACCCATTATCAGATTGACGACGGCTGGCAGAAGGGCAGGGCACTCAGGGAATTCGAGGCAAATCATCGGCATCCCGGAGACGATTTCTGGACAATCAACAAAGAGCTTCTGCCGTCCGGTTTCGGTCCTGTCTGTAAGGCTGCGGCGGAAGCCGGAGTGGAACCTGCGCTATGGTTTGCCCCTGCGGCTCATCT
>JAKJHH010000379.1 GCA_022703965.1 Verrucomicrobiota bacterium | reverse complement strand
CCGCTCAAAACTTCGGCAAAATATCCGCTGACAATGCCCGGGGCGATCACGGCAATCATATCGGTTGAACGTCCGGCCAAAGCACGTGCGTAAATACTCGGTCTGTAGCCTGAACTTTTGATAACTGCTTCAACTTTTTCGCGTGTCTCAGGCGAAATGCGCGGATCATTTGTCAAAACACGGCTGACAGTGCTCTGAGACACTCCGGAAAGCACAGAGATTTCCCTGAGTGTCGGAGCATCGGAATGCGCTTTCTTATTTTTCCGTAAAGAAGGACTCATAGTTTTATCATGCAATCGATTTTTTGTATTTATAAGCACAAAAACAAAATCAATGGGAGCGCTTGCATAGTTTAATATTATCACCCAAAACATGATTTGTCAAGGCAAATTAAGGAACTGAAAGAAAACAGGACTTACTCAGCGTAATGCGTCAGTTTAGTTTTCTAGCTACAACGCGACATAGCCGCAAGCAAAGAAGGTCTGTAGACCTTCACCCAAG
>JAKJHH010000378.1 GCA_022703965.1 Verrucomicrobiota bacterium | reverse complement strand
GATTTCATCTCCTTTGTCCTCGAACCCCAGATCCTGGGCGCCCCCCGGCTCGGATATGAGAAACTGCTGGATCCCGAATCGACCCAACCCCATTTCGGCGTCGACGAAAGCGGAAAAGGCGACTTTTTCGGCCCCCTCGTCACCGCCGGCGCCTTTGTCGATGAATCCCTCTCGACGCCTTGCGGGAACTGGGCGTCCGCGACAGCAAAACCATCACCAGCGACGCCAAGGCCATCGACATGGCCCGCGCCATCGAGCGGATCCTCGGCCGGCGCCACACCCTCGTCGCCATCGGGCCCGCCCGCTATAACTCGCTCTACGCCAAGATGAAGTCCGTCAACCGCCTCCTCGCCTGGGCCCACGCCCGCAGCATCGAAAATCTGCTGGACGTCGTCCCCGATTGCCCCCGGGCCATCTCCGACCAGTTCGGCCAGAAACATCTCGTCGAACGCGCCCTGATGCAAAAAGGCCGCACCCTCAAGCTGGTCCAGCGCCATAAGGC
>JAKJHH010000377.1 GCA_022703965.1 Verrucomicrobiota bacterium | reverse complement strand
CGAAGACTTCACGCAGTTTAAACTCGTGAAAAATTAAACCTTTCTTCGATACCGAAGTGGAAAATTATCATAGGAGTAACAAATGAGCGCAGAAAAGAAAAAGGATGCAGTCCGCGGCGATATCGCGGCAGTCCTCGGAGACATCAGACACGGTGATCTGATGTATGACATGACGGAAGAACTCGGGAAGCTGATCGCGGCTGTCCGGGAAACTCAGAAGGGCGGGACTTTGACATTAAAACTTAAGGTTCAGCCTCTCAACAAGGGCGATGGAACTGTAGTCGGTATTATTGACGAACTCAGCATTACGCCGCCTAAGAAAGAAAAGAACAAGACAATCTTCTATACGACTGACAACAATATGCTTCAGCGTGAAGACCCTCGTCAGATGAAATTCAACTTTGACAACAAGCCAGCAAACGCCGCATCAGGCGAATAAATCAGGAGAAAAGTATCATGGAAAACAATGCAGAAGCAGTACGTCAGATTTTCGATTACGGAAGAAAGTCTC
>JAKJHH010000376.1 GCA_022703965.1 Verrucomicrobiota bacterium | reverse complement strand
CTCCTGTTGCTTCTTTAACCGCAAGCAAGCCTCCGACTCCTCCAGCACCTTGTAAACTACCGCTAAGGTCTTCACCCCAAACATAAGACTTCAATATGCTATTTGAAGTGCCATCAAGTTCGGCGATGAGATTCCAGCCATCGTATCTCATTTCCCCGTCACTTCTCCTCCCCGAGTTTCTGGGGAGGACGGGGAGCGGGATGACTTAACTGGCTTTTTTTCGTTTGCTAGTTCGGCAGAGGTCTTGGCTCCATGCTTAATAAGTAAGTTTATAATGCTGTATCATCACCTGGAAAATGTGCTTGAATATTAACATCTGCATTTGCCGCCAATAATAGTTTTACAACCTCCAATTGAGTCGTACTGGCTGCATACATCAAGGCTGTACGTCCATTTATATCTGTTAAATTAAGGTTTGCTCCACTTGTAATTAGGATCTCATGAATTCTTATACTTCTTGTAAAATTGAAAACTGTTGCTGCAATTAAAGGTGTATATCCTTTTTCATTTCTAG
>JAKJHH010000375.1 GCA_022703965.1 Verrucomicrobiota bacterium | reverse complement strand
CAAACTCCTCATCCTTCGGACAGCATGCAGTATCGACTCGGGCTGATATGTCCTGAGGCGTCTTATGCTGTGAGTCATCCAGTATCAGCAGGACTTTATAAGCTCAGTATTGTTTATGGTATGAACCGTGACGGACTCCCGGCTTACGGGAACCTTTACAGAGGTATCAAGAATACAGTTGTAAAGAATCCGTCATCCAAGCTACTGATAGGAGACGCGACCGACTGGTTGATCGCAAATACCAGAGTCTCGAAGCCGACCTATTATGACGTGTACGGCGAGCGTGATAATCCCACAGGTACGACAGATAATAATATCGTCGCATACAGACATTCAGGACGCGGTAATTTTGTATATTATGACGGGCACGTTCAGACTAATGAATGGACTTCCATAAAGGATTTAAATACATATTGGGACGCAACAAAATAAGTTCAAATATAAGGAGATGGTATGAATAATTAGCTGGGACTCGCGGCATCAGCTTTGAAGCGGTAGAATTAGGCGATGAACTCTA
>JAKJHH010000374.1 GCA_022703965.1 Verrucomicrobiota bacterium | reverse complement strand
GATTCGTGCAGGTCGGAACTTACCCGACAAGGAATTTCGCTACCTTAGGACCGTTATAGTTACGGCCGACATTCACGGGGACTTGGACACCGAGCCTCGCCCCGCTCGCGCGGGACTAACAAGATGCCTTAATCTTTCCGCATTGGTCACGTGTCACACCCTATACGTCGTCTTCACGACTTTGCAGAGTGCTGTGTTTTTGTTAAACAGTCGCTAAGCGCAATTTACTGAGACCTGAATTCGCAACATTGCTGCCACGATCCAGGCACCCCTTCTTCCGAAGTTACGGGGCTAATGTGCCGAGTTCCTTAGAGAGGTTTCTCTCGCGCGCCTGAGTGCATTTACACTCACCCACCTGTGTCGGTTTGCGGTACGGGCGGCCCGGGGAACAACCGGAGACTTTTCTCGGCAGATCGTCCCGTGGTGCGCTTCGGCCGAAGCCTAGGCTCCGTCTTTCGATGACATAGCCACGTTTCTCTCTGCGTCCTCTCCGGCCTTAACCCGAGTCGGTGCAGGA
>JAKJHH010000373.1 GCA_022703965.1 Verrucomicrobiota bacterium | reverse complement strand
CTGATCGCACGCACAGTTCCAAGGATTTCCTCGAATTCCTTATCCGCCTCCTCATAACCCTGTCCGCTCACAACGATACAGAAAGCATCGGCTCCATGTTCTTTCGCCACTGCGGCATCCTTCAGCAATTCCTCGCGACGACGCAGCTTGTAAAACGGTGATTTCGCTTTGTTATGCGCAGACTGTGCGCAGAATGAACAGTCCTCGCTGCATCCTCCCGATTTCGCATTGCTTATCTCGCAAGCCTCAAAGGGATTCCGGCAATATTTCATCCTGACCTTGTCCGCCAGGGCATAGAGATCCATTCTGTAGGATTCTTCCGTCCTGATTAGCTGAAGCGCCTCTTCGTGACTGAGTTTTTCTCCATCCAAGACCTTGTAGGCATTCATTATAGCATCTGAACTGAATTTCATATATAAATCCTATTTTACTTATAAAGTATACTTTTATTCACAGTCATCCCATAAAAAGTAAAATGCGAAGCATTTTAACAGAGTGCAGGAATTCATTCCTGCCCGCCGA
>JAKJHH010000372.1 GCA_022703965.1 Verrucomicrobiota bacterium | reverse complement strand
AGACTATTTCATCCATTTTTATTTACCAAAATATTTGGAGGATCAAAATTACGTCAAAAACATCGAAAATCCCTTCTGCTTAAGCACAGTCCACCCCGGCCAGCTTCTTGCGATCCTCCAATTTTTAAGAGTTAACTATCTAATTTCTAGCATCTTGCATATATAGTCCTAAATACATTGAACCACGGACAGTTGCGTCCGAATTTCACTATTATCTGCTTGGCGTGACGGGTGAACTTACACCCGATATAAATCAAATCTTGCAATACAGAGCGGATGCGGCGTCTTTCAACGTCAATTTTTATTGGCAATAGTTCGGCGCAGTTCAGCGCTTCCTGTCCGATGATGCGCAGGCAGTTGTATGACAGTACTACCGAATTTAAAATCAGTGCATTTGTAGCTAATTTTCCGCTCGGCAGAAGTTCCAGCCCCATATCACTTTTAAGCTCTCCGTGAAACTGTTCGCTCGTACCGTGGGCATGATAAAGCTCTATGCAGACGGCTTCGCTTTCCGGCAGATTCG
>JAKJHH010000371.1 GCA_022703965.1 Verrucomicrobiota bacterium | reverse complement strand
CTGAACAGACATATTGGATACTGAGAGCGGTATTATCTGAGCAACAACGCCCTCCATTGCAAGCGTCTCGACAATTGCTGAAATCAGAATAGATGTGTAACTTGTTGCCAGTCCGTTTTTCTCAAAACGGGTTATGATTCCGACCGCCTCGGGCAGCTGAACATGATTTGCATTGCGGATTCCAAGCCTGTCCATTGCAGACTCAACTGCCTTAACGGCATCCCCACTGTGCCCCCCCTTGTTATTGAGGATTCTGGACACCGTCGCAATGCTCACGCCGGATTCTTTCGCTATCTCTTTAACATTGAATTTCATCATTGTCTCCGTGCTTATATTCTCATTATAAAGCAAAATATTGTAAAAGTCAAGAAAATCTTTACATAATTTTTACAAAAGAGAAGATATAGCCGTAATGCGTCAGTCTCCTTTATCATGAGTGGGATTTAAACCACGAAGCACACGAAGGACACGAATTTTTTTAAGAAACAGATGCTATTTGAGGAAGATTTAACGGGTAGTGCCGTCAGTC
>JAKJHH010000370.1:298-537 GCA_022703965.1 Verrucomicrobiota bacterium | reverse complement strand
CTTTGAAGGAGAAAAAATAACATGGCAGGCAAACAGCTTTTGTTCGGTGATGAAGCACGCCGTCAGCTTCTCTCTGGTGTGGAACAACTCAGCGCGGCAGTGAAAGCAACACTCGGACCGAAGGGACGCAACGTTGTCCTTGACAAGAAATTCGGCTCGCCCACAGTCACAAAAGACGGTGTCAGCGTTGCGAAGGAAGTCGAACTCGCAAACCCCTACCAGAACATGGGCGCGCAGAT
>JAKJHH010000370.1:0-242 GCA_022703965.1 Verrucomicrobiota bacterium | reverse complement strand
CAAGGAAGTCGCAAGCAAGACCAGCGACATCGCCGGAGACGGAACCACGACAGCCACAGTCCTCGCGGAAGCAATCTTCAGGCAGGGCCTCAAGAACGTCACAGCGGGCGCAAACCCGATGAGCCTCAAGCGCGGTATCGACAAAGCTGTCGAAGCTATCGTCGCAAAGCTCGATGAACTCAAGAAGAAAGTCAGCGAAAACGAACAGGTCGCACAGGTCGCCACAATCTCGGCGAACGGCG
>JAKJHH010000036.1:21563-26822 GCA_022703965.1 Verrucomicrobiota bacterium | reverse complement strand
GGGGAAGACAAAGTTCATGAAAAAACCGGAGCCTACGACACCGGAGCAAAAAACAACACAAATAGTTGAGAGTCAAAAACTTCCCACAAAAACATCAAAAAAAGACACCATTCTCGTTGTAGCCGGAACACTGATATTCATAATTATCTTTATTGTTCTGGCAGTTTTTCTGCTCTGAACAGCAAAGATGGAAAGATTCCGCCCGCTCTTGTATTCAAGGAGTTCTGTAGTATAATTAAGCGGGGAAGAGAATGGAAGTTTAGAGAGAGACTTTATGGCATCTTGTCCGCAAGATTCTTTATGGAATAAATGTTTACCGGCCTTGAAGAAGTTCAAATCAGCACTTTTGGACTTCTTCCTTGCGCCTCCGCCTGAACTCAAAAAAGCTTTTGAGAAGCAGGAAATGTATACTAATTCCGATACCTCGCGCATAGACGAACACCTGCTTTTCAACAATCAGGACGAAGAAAAACTTAAAGAAGAAGAACTTCAGAACGATAAAAACTACTGGTGGAATTACGAAGGAGCTCCTTATGCAGAAACTCCTGTCTTTGAAGAAATTGACAACCAGAAAGTCACAGAGGAACTTTGCCTGAAGATCGAAAGAGGCGAGTTTCCCGTCATAGAAATTCCAAGCAACGTAATGAGGACAATGCAGATCCTGAACAATCAGGAGTTCGATTACGCCGAAGTTGCCAGCCTCATAAATCACAGTCCGGGAATGGCTGGGGAATTCATTCGAGTCATAAACTCTTCGGTATACAGCCGCGGAGTTGTGATAAACGACATAAAACTTGCGCTTCCACGACTGGGCAGAGAAAATATTAAAGCCCTCCTTTACATGTATTCGGCAAAAATCAGCTTCCTCAACGATCCTCTCTTCAATCAGGTTGCTGTTGATATTGTAGAACACAGCTATTCAGTCGGAATCATCGCGGCTTATCTCAGTCAGCGTTATTATCCGGATCCGGACGGAGCATTTCTGGCCGGCCTCCTCCACGACATTGGAAAACTAGGCATACTCAAAGCACTCTCACAGCTCTACGATCTGCCTAAACATGTAGACTTCAAAGTCACCGAAGAAGTTTTCGACAACATATTCCCGGGACTCCATGAAAAAGCCGGAAAATATCTGGCCAACCACTGGAAGGTTAATGAAGACATCGTCTCGGCAATCGAACATCATCACGACTTCATGAATATTGGGTTCAGCGAAGACGATCAGCTTGCATTCCACCTCAGCTGCATAGTAAACCTCTCCGACAATATGGCTAGAATACTCGGCAGCGGACGCCGCATCGGCCCGGTAAATATTTTCAGCCTTCCTTCAACCATCGACTTGTCCATAGAGAAAACAGAAGATACTATATGCTTTCTGGATGACATCCCGAAAATCATCGCCTATAAGCAGGGCGAGATGAAAGGAGCTCCGGGCAATAAAACAAGCCCGAAAACTTCAGCTCCGCAAAAGAAAATTTGACGCAGGATCAGCATATGACAAGCAACGCTTACGAGTATATTCCTCTCTCAGTGCCCATAATCGGGGTGAATGAGAAAAAATATGTAAACGAATGTCTGGACACCAACTGGATTTCATCCGCCGGACGTTTTCCCGGCCTTTTCGAACACAACTTTGCGGAATATGTCAAAACTCAGGAAGCCGTTGCAGTACAAAGTGGTACAGCCGCCTTGCATCTCTGTCTGATCTGCGCCGGAATCGGACATGGCGACGAAGTCATGCTTCCGTCTCTGACATTCATAGCTCCGGTAAACGCAGTCAGCTACACGGGCGCGATTCCGCTCTTCATCGACTCCGAAGAAGAAAGTTTCGGGCTATCCCCGGAAGCAATCGAAGAATATGTAAAAGAAAACTGCGACTTCGACGGCTCAATACTCCTTAACAGAAACACAGGCCGAAGAATCAAAGCTATCGTTCCGGTTCATCTCATGGGTCACAGCTGCCGCATGGATGAAATAATGGAAACCGCCTCGAAATATAAGCTCACAGTCATCGAAGACGCCGCGGAAGCCATCGGTGCCTTGTACAAGGGACGCCAAGCCGGCACCATCGCAATGGCAGGCACATTCAGCTTCAACGGCAATAAAACTCTCACTACCGGCGGCGGAGGCATGATAGTCTCTCAGAATCACGAACTCCTTGCCAGAGCCAGACACCTCTCCACACAGGCAAAAAGCGATGAGTTTTTCTATGAACACGATGCCACCGGCTATAACTACAGAATGCTGAACATACAAGCCGCAATCGGCGTGGCGCAGCTCGAACAGATCGAGAAGATGATAGCGAGGAAACGCTCTATCCATCTCATTTATCAGGAAGCTTTTGCAAAAGTTCCCGACATTACACTCTTTACCGAAAAGAGCTACTGCCGCTCTGCCTACTGGTTTGCTCAGCTTTCAGTTCCGCCTTCCAAGCGTAACGATTTTATACAATATCTGGCAGGATGGAAAATTCAGGCTCGTCCCTTCTGGAAACTGAACCATCTACACCCGATGTATGAGCAATGCCCAAAAGGCAGCCTCACCCATGCTGAAAAGCTTGTCAGTGAAGGAGTTTCAATTCCATGCTCTGCATCCATGAGCAATGATGACATCAAGCGTGTCATAAGCGCTGTGAGCAGTTTCTTCTCCTGATTTTTAGCTATTTTAGGGCATTCCTGAAAAATCAAACAAGAATTTCAAACACACATACGCATTTCAAAATCCCCTTTATGTCATTATACTATTGACATGACCACATTCCTGTGTATTATAAATTTTAATGACATTTTTGCAGAATTTTATTCAATAATGAACATTAAGGGGATATCAGGTGAAAAAACTTTCAATTTCGCAGAAGCTTATTATTCTCATTATTGCGTACAGTATTCCATTCGCGGGCATCATGATTTACTTCAGCTGGCAGACTGTAGGATCGTACATAGCCTTCTCCAACAAAGAGATATGCGGCAACAAACATCAAGCCTATCTTGAGCAGACCTATTCCAATTTATTGAAAACCGACATCAACTGCAATGCAGCCGCATCTACCGAAAAAGCATCCCAGTCCATTCCTGCGGAACAGCTTTCCGCAATGGATAAACTGATTCATGAATTGGGACGACTCGAAAAAGACAATGCGGAAAGCTTGCTCCTCAGCGAAGAAGAACTCGCAAAAAGAAAACGCGATAATGCCAGAGTTAAAGTCCTCGAAGCAAAATGGAATGTCCTCAAAAACCAATGGACATCCCTCAGCCTGCGCCAGCGTCAGGAAAAAGCGTCAGAACTATCCGGCATACTCAGAATGATGATAAGCCACATTGGAGACAGCTCGAATCTTATCCTCGACCCGGATCTCGACAGTTACTACATAATGGACATCACTCTTCTTGCTCTTCCACAGGCTCAGGAAAGACTTCTTAAACTTTCATCATTCGCATCTGAACTCTATGATAAGAAAACGATCAATTCCGAAGATTCAGCTTCGCTTGCCGTTTATGCTTCAAATTTGGAGGAAGCCGATCTTGCCAGAATTGACGGAGATATAGCGACCAGCATAAACGAAGATCCTAATTTCTACGGCACTAACAAACTCATACAGGAAAGCCTGAAACCGGAATTGGATAAGTATAAAACGGCACAACTGAAACTCATTGGCTTCCTAAATACTATGCGGAGCAGTCAAAATACTCAATCAGTTAAATCCGATGAGTTTTATGCTGCTCTGGACGCTCTGGAAAGCTCAAGTTTTTCCCTCTGGTTCGCATGTTCCAATGCCTTGGACAGTCTTCTGGCAACACGAATAGATGCTTATAAAAAACAAGGATTGCAGAATCTTTTACTGGGCGCTGTAATACTCTGTTTTACAAGCCTTTGCGGAGTCCTCATCGCCTGGAGTATAAATAGGAATCTGCGCCTTGCGGCATCAGCTCTCTCAAAAATCTCAGGAACAATCGAAGGCTCTGCTGAAAAGGTCGCCTCTGGAAGTCAGAATCTGGAAGCCGCAGCTTCTCAGCAGACAGCAAACCTCGAACAGATATCCGCAAGCATGCACGAGATTTCAGCCATGACAGGCGAAAACGTAAAACACGCAGCAGCGGCAGACTCCGAAGTCCGCAAAGTTTCCGACGCATCCTCAAGCGGCAGCTCTTCCGTCAGAAAACTCACGGAAGCCATGGATAAAATAAAAGCAAGTTCGGCAGAGACGACAAAGATTCTAAAAAGCATTGATGAGATAGCCTTTCAAACCAATCTCCTAGCCCTAAATGCCGCTGTTGAAGCTGCACGTGCCGGAGAAGCAGGAAAAGGTTTTGCTGTTGTTGCCGAGGAAGTCAGACGTCTTGCTCAGAGAAGTGCGGAGGCGGCAAAAAGCACAGGCTCTCTTACTGAAATCGCTTCGAACAATGCCGAAAACGGAGCCGATGTTTCAGGCGACGTCAACGCGCTTTTTGAAATTATTACCGAGCACGTCAGCTCTCTGAAACTGATTGTCGCCAATCTTACCCACTCAAGCAAAGAACAGGCGGAAGGCATCGCAAGAGGTATCGAACAGATAAACGCGGGCATTGATGAACTGGATGAGTTGAGCCGCACAAACGCGGCAGAGTCGCTGGAACTTTCACGGGAAAGTCACGCATTCATGACACAGGTAAAGGAACTTGAAAAACTCAGCAGCAGGATCGCTGCGATGTGCGGTATGCAGGAATTCAAAGTCAGTGAAAGTCCGCAAATCCCAGTTCAGATAGAAAAACACGCATGAAATCAATCGCGTTTTGAAAAAACATCCTTGATATTGTCAAGAGAAGACTTGGTTCGCACGACAATCTCATCCTGCATTTCTGCATTCAGATTCAGTCTGGAGCATACTAGCGGATCTGGAAGAGGCTTAAAGCGTCTTGGTGTTATAATGCCGATTTCAGAAGCAATGCAAAGAGCATCCGAAGTATTGATAATGCCTGAGACGAAGGTGTCCTTTGTCCCATCTCTCAAAGGAGTATGATGCCAGCGTACCGCTTGGACAAGGTTATCAGGAATATTCCAGTCACGAAGCAGCATGGAACCTAATTCGGCATGATCAATACCCATTGCAATATGCTCCGCCTCTGTGGAAGACTTGCCGTCATTGAGGGCTTTTTCCATTGCGGGAATAGTTTCTTTGTCGATAAAGCGTCCAAGCAGAACTTTTCCTATGTCATGAAGCAGTCCGGCAGTAAAAGCAAGTTTTGCATTCTTGTCTTTCAGAATTTCAGCCATTGTTTCTGA
>JAKJHH010000036.1:10829-21553 GCA_022703965.1 Verrucomicrobiota bacterium | reverse complement strand
CGCGACGGCAATGGAATGCTCCCATAGTTCGCCTGGCTTATAATTGTAACCTCGAACACTGGAGTTAAGAACGGTGTTCGCCATTGAAGCTGTCACAATCTTGAATATGTTAGCGGAACCAAGACGGACAACAGCTTCCTTAAGCGATGAAATTGCTCGTGCGCATCCGAAATAGCTGGAATTGGCAAGCTTAAGAATATTTGAGGTCAGCCCTGGGTCATAGGCTATAATCTGAACGACCTCGCCCATGCTCGCGTTAGGATCCTGCAGAACCTTGATGGCCTGCACAGCGGAAGCCGGTACGGAACTCACCGTCTTTATCTTCCGGGTAATCTCATTACGCTTAGTACTTATGTTGCTTATCAACATCAGTTTTCCCACCGTTCCTTATTGTCGGAAGCCGACTGAAAACAGCAAATGAAGCTACGCATTATTCGTTTGCGCATTTTCGGTCATCTCCTCTCTTTTTCGAACTTGGCAAATATATGCCTGCTCAAGCACATATTCAATAATCGAAGAGGGCGCGCATATAAAATATTATACGGTGACGGCTTTGAGGAACGCTTCGGCAGCCGCCTCAAAACTATAGGCGGACTCGGCAAGACGACGTCCGGACATCGCAAGCCGGGCGCGAAGTTCCCGCGACGAAAGCAGACTGTCCAGATGCTCTCTGAAAGAATCTACCGATTCCGCCGAAAGACAAGGATGAGTTTCGCTTTCCGCTATGATCCTGTTCACCCCAACCGGGGACAGAACGGACGGAACAGCACAGGCAAAATACTGAAGAAGTTTATAAGCCGCCTTGCCTTCCGAAAAAGGATCGGAGGACAAGGGCATGATTCCGACATCGAAAGATCTGATCTCGTCATACTGCGATTCCAGTTTCCACGGAACAAACTTGATGTCGACTCCTTCGATCAAAGGGGCGGCATCGGCCACTATTTTCAGTACGTACTTATGTTTTTGGGCAAGCGCTCTCAATGCCGGAGCTATATATTCCACATAGCGGATTGTCGATTTTGTTCCCGTCCAGCCGATTACCGGGACATCGGACAAATCCCAGTTGTCCTTGGCTTTTATGGAAGAAACATCAACGGCTGTCGGTATAATCCGTCCTGCTTTTTCAGGCGCAATGCTTTTCACATAAGCATCAAGCACCGGGCCGGAAGACATGACTAAATCAGCTCCCAGTATCGTGCGTCTGAATTTAGTCTGGCGTGTGGAACTCCTGTAATCTTCAGGATTTTCGGACGGGGACGCATTCCGCAGATAAATCGCATCATCAAAATCAAAAGCGAGACGTCTGGCAAAAAGTCGCAGAAGCTTGAATTCCAGAAGACTCAACAAGCGCTTCTGAAGAACTACAAGGTCATACTTGCGCAGTTCCGGGAAGAGACTTAGTTTTCCCATCGCTGTTTCCGGCAAAGGAAGAACAGTGCAATCGAGTCCTTTTTTCTCAAGGAACGGCAAGAGCTCCCGGACTCTTATTCTGGAACTGGGCGTTTTCTCTGATTTTATAAGAAATATAATCTTCATCAGTCTCTCAGGCGATAAACGGTTTTAAGCTTTTTACGCTCTTTGAAGGATTTGAGCGGAATCAAAGGACAAGGGACTCCGGCATCTGCAAATATTTTTTTCAGTTCGCTATCCGGAAGTTCCGAAACAAAGAATACCGAGGCTCCCTCTTTCTCCAGCTTTTTCACATTGCCTTCAAAAGCAGGAACTCCCTCGGCAAAGCCTTCCAAGATACAGAGTTTGCCTGCCTCAGCATTGATTCCTCTATATAAAAGAGTTCCGGAATGGACAATATCTATTTTCTCTCCGTTCCTCAGCTGACGGTCTCCTTCCATCGCAAATTTCAGAAACTCTGCTCCGGCGTAATAAGAAACCCGCTCATCTGCCGAGTCAGAAATCACAATTATCCGTTGCGTTGCGGCATTCTCCTTGATAAACTTTGCGCTATCCTTTATCCATCCCTTGTCCAGAGAAGGATTCAAGCCTTTTCCGGCTGAAATAAGACCTGTCAGCAGAACAAGGACAATAAAAACATTCCTATAAGTCAGATACGCATACCTGCAAGATAATTTTTCAGAGATGAAACGAGATGCCACAACTATTCCACCCGCCGCAAGCGGAGCGGACAGCACCGTCAGCATCAGCATGTAACGTTCTTCAAATGCTATTCCCGCAAAGAAAATACAGAAGCGGAAGAGCAAAGCGGCAAAGGCAGCAGAAAGGAAAAATCTTAAAGCCGGTCCTCTTCTGAAAACAGAAGGGGCAAAGAGAAGCACTATAAGGAATATCAAAGACGGCACAAAAAGCGCTCCGCTCAGACGATCCAGAAAGGCAAACCACATTTTCCATGACAGCATAGATATCATCTTGAATACTTTGCCTCCCTGTCCTTAAGATTCTTTTCATTCATCCCGACAAAGGAATCAAGATATCCCTTTATGCGCGGATCAATCAGAGACCATGAAGAAGAACTCTTGTCAATCGCTTTCTCGGCGGAAAGACCGACTCCGATAAATACAAGAAAGGCCAGACAGACTCCGGCAAAGTAATGCTGAAAGTGTTTCATTCCCATAAAAATACTGAGCGCCAGAAAAACAGCACAGATTACAAAGAATTCGGCTCCCTCGCTTCGGGTCATGGACGCAAGAGAAGCAAAGACTCCTGCCAGCCCCCAGAGCAGATAAGAACTTCCTTTGACTTTATCCACCGCATTCACGGCAAACGCCAATCCAGTCACACTGAGAAAGAGAAAAAGGCTGTCCCGCAAGACATCTTCACTTATTCTTATAAGCGAAGGATGCACAGCGCACAAAAAAGCGGCAAGCAGAGCAACTGAAATATTTGTGAAAAGCAGACGGCTTATCATGAAGACAGGAATCACCAGCAAAGCTCCGGAGAGCACAGAAACAGCCCGTCCGGTAAATTCAGCACCTAATCCGACCTTCTCTCCCGCCGCCATCAATGACGGATAAAGAGGCGGAATCCTCGGATTTCGTTCAAACGCGTGTTCTTTTCCTTTATAAGCCCAGTCTTTTGCCATATTGACATAAAGAACGCTGTCCTTGTCTATTCTGTCTGTCAGAAAAGTTCTCGCAACTCTAAGGGCAAGAGCAAGACAGAATATCACGCCAAGCAAAAGATATACGCTGTGCCTGTGCTTCATTATCTTCCTGTAAACGAATCCGATCATATCCAGTCCATAATTTTAAGAGAATAACTTTACTGTCTCAGTGCCCCGAATTCTAATCACATGCTTGCAAAAAATGCTTATACAATGTATATTATCCATCCGGTTTTACGAAATAAAATCTTTATTTACAAAAACTTACAGAGAAAACACCATGCCTTTGAAAAAATATCCGGTCGAAGTGACCGCAATAGATAAAAATGTTATTAACGAGTGGTTTGAATCCTTCAATCTCCCTGTCGCTCCGGAAAAATTCAATCAGACATGGCTTGCTCTGAAGGAAGCCTACTTCTCCGTCATCCGGAGAAAACAAAGCTCTTACGGAGGAAAAATCCTCGCAATCGACATCAAAATTTTCATGGAATACTCCAAGATTTTATGTTCATATAACTTCATTGAACTGCTCCGCAAAAACGGACAGGAAGCTGTCTTCAGCAAAAACGCCAGATTTTTTGGCCTTGCAGCAGGCACAACAGCACTTGAAGTCGACTGTCCCCCTGCCCCCGTTCTGAAAGGCTTGGCTAAACTCAAGCGAAAACTCCGCAGTTTTGCATACGGTGTCAGAATAAACAAAAAGTTTTTATACGCTCTGGACGCTAAAGATTTACAGCGCGACAGCATACCTGTCTACAACATACAGCCATTGAAAGAAAGTCTCTGGTATTCAAAAAAGCGAGGCTTCGACTTCATGTTCGCCTCTCAGGAAGAATGGCTGAACGGTCATGACAGAATTAAACTCGACCATGCAAGAATCAAGGAACTCGAAGACAGCGCCGCCGAAACCTGCCGCTGTATCCGCGACGCAGCCCAGGCGCTCGCCATCGATGCCCCCTTCAAAATATACGAGTATCTTGAGAAATTCACTTTTCAGCGTCTGCTCAGAACCGCTAAGGAATACGAAGCAGTGCATCTCAATACTCTTAAAAAAGGCCCGATGCACATACTAGGCAGCAATCAGTGCGCCGCCTTCAACAGAATGCTTGCACTCGCCAACCGTGAAAATGGCGGCTTCTCTACAAGTTTCAATCATGGCAACGATGCCTTCTCATGCCGTGACCTCCGCATGGAAATGTCCTTCGTCAACGAATTCATGACGTACTCCAAAGCCGGTGCTGAAAACCTGCGAGTTCATCACGACAAAATTTATCAGCCTTTCATTGCCAACAGCCCGGAAATACGTTCTCTTGACCTGCCGCTCTACAAAAATATTTTTGAAAAATATTCTGCTGGCGGCCCTGTCAAAAAGGTCAAAAAGATTTTTGTCCTAGGACACGCCTTCGATCCGAACGATGCCCTCATATGGGGACATCCCGATATCGGTATATTCCATCTCGAAATGAAAATTGTGCGCCGCCTTGTCGCGGACGGCTTTGAAGTCATCTGCAAAGGACATCCCGACACCTTCGAGCATCTGCCCGAAGACTTCTACGGCCCCGGCACAAAAGTCATTTACGACCGTTTCGAGGAAGTCATGCAGGAATGCGACGGCATGCTCTTCTATCTTACCATTTCAACAACATTCCCTTACGGACTCTGCACGAACAAACCGGCTGTTCTTCTGAACACGGTTCCTTCGCACAGAATTTATCCCGGTGAAGTGCTCGACATGCTCAAAAAGCGTTGCGCTATCTTTGATGTGACAACGAATTCCGACAATGTCTACGAATTCGACGGCAAGGCTGTTTCCGAGTATTTCAGAAACTTCGACGGCAAAATCGATACCTCCCTTATTGAGAAATACATGTTCTGAAATAGAAACTCTGTTTCCCAAGCCACAAAAAAATACACAAAACGTGAAACGTAAATTAAAGCAAAAAATGCTATACTTGAAGTCTTATCCTGAAGAAAAATTGGAGGCGTGGGTGGGAATTGAACCCACACAACACGGTTTTGCAGACCGCACCCTTAGCCATTCGAGCACCACGCCATTATTGTGAGGTCTTTAATATATGCGCCTCATCCCGTAAGTCAAACTCTAAAATCAATAAATTCTGAGATATCAGGCCTCGCAATAACCCCGAAGAATTCCAATAATAGAAATCACTCATTGCTTTTTCCTTGTATTGACTATACTTGAGATCAGTAATATTTTTGACTATGGCTGGAATTATAAAGCTAATATGTGGGGTTTATGATGAAAATTGTCTATAAAATTACTTATCCCAATGGCAAAATATATATAGGCAAGGATCTTACAGACAGCATCAATTATTTTGGAAGTGCCGACAGCACTGTTATTGCCCAAGACTTTACAAGGGAGGAACGGAAACATTTTACAATAACACGCGAAATTTTATTCGAGTCAGACGACACTACGGAAATCAACAAGAAAGAATGTATGCTCATTAAAGAGTTCAAATCCAACAATCCGGCGATTGGCTACAACCAGTGGCCAAAATGCAAGGATCGCTAGCGAAACACTTTAATAGAGCACTGGATTCATTCCTACCCACCAAACAGCCTTGAAAATGCCCATCCGCTTTTCAGAGTCTGCATAAGATCTTTTGCTAAGCTCGCCCCCATTTTATTTAGCTATTATCAATCCTGCCACTGAATCTCATCCTTGTCGTCAGATGCTTTAAACATGAGCTCTCAATGCAATTTTAGGATTAGCTGAATTTCAAACGCTAGTAGATCGCACTTCTTTCATTATGCATGATATATTGCCAAGCGTTGAAGTCAGCTTGGATACAGGCTATATGACAAGCAGTATCAGAGCCAGTTGGAATTCTGGTCGGAGCCGTCAGGTTTCCAATTGATGCGGAGTTTGTTGGTCGCAGTCGGCAATGGACCGTTCATGTCCGAAACATGACCGTCGGCATGAAGCATATTCATTCTGAGCATGTGAGGGAATTTTGCGCTCAGCCAGTTGCCAAGCCAGAAAGAATTACTGTCGTTGCAGATGCCTCCGTAATAAGCGTCACAGGCAAGCATGAAGCGGGAAGGAAATTTGATTGAGGAATTCCGCTGAGGCAAGGACGCCATACTACTGACATCCCATGTGTTGCCGGATGTCAGCCAGAAACCTGTATTACGGCTGTATCCTATGCCTCCATATCCTTTTGTTGTTTTGGCGGCTGCCGGAGTATTCGTATCCTGAGCATGCATTTCGCCTTTGTATTCCGAGCACATGGGGGCTGTGTAACGTGAGGCTTCATCTGAGGCAGCTGTCGTAAAATCGCCTTTTCTGAAGCGCTCTGTGAAAATTGACGGAGCATAAGGCCCCAAAAGCTGATACCAGTCCACATATGATGCGGCTCCAAACGGACTTCTTGAAATAGCAAAATAGGAGTCATAATCTCCTGCATAGGAAGTATCAGCAATTCCGATCTGTTTCATTTTGGATTTGCAGTCAAGCATGCGCACCCGTTCACGGGCTTTGCCAAGGGCAGGCAGAAGCATAGCCGCAAGAATCGAAATAATAGCTATGACCACCAAAAGTTCAATTAATGTAAAATGTCTCTTCATGAGATCTTCATCCTTTCCCTTGTGCCTGACAGGAACAGGCTCAATTAACTGTTCTGTCTTTCAATTATAGCTCAAACAGGGCGGATGCTCAATAACCAGAATGCGCAAAAGAAAAACCATTATGCGGATAGCTCAATTTGAAAGGGACGCACTGTTGCGCAGACGATATTCTCCGGGAGTAAGTCCACTGCTCTTTTTAAACCAGCGGGTAAAGTGCATCGGATAAATATAGCCGACATTTATACCTATCTGTTTCACGGGAAGATCCGTTGACAGCAAAAGCTGTTTAGCCTTCTCAAACTTCAAGGTCATGAGATACTTTCGAGGAGAGCTTCCGAGATGCTCGCTGAAAAGATTCTCAAGAGTGGAGGAACTTGTGCCAAGTTTCTCGGCAAGTTCGCTGACAGTCAGCATTTGCGAAAGATTCGCTTTCATTACCGCTACCGCACGGGTGAGAAGTTCCGGCTGTCCGTGATCAATCAGGAGCGCAAGCTCGGCAAGCATCTGGAATCCGGCGGCGGCAAATTCGGAAGCATCCTCATAGCGATATCTGAGAATTGCCCGCCTCATAAGTGCCAGAGTTTTGAAAAAGCGTCTCGGGGACTTTAACTGCAAACATAAATGAGCAGAAAGTCCGCTTTCGGCAAGAACTGTGCTCAACATCGGCCCGGCAAGTCCGAAGCCGATTTTCCGGCAGAAGCCTGACGGGCCCGGCGTAAAATAGCTGTCTTCTCCATAGTGGATAAGATAGATCTGTCCAGGTTTCACGAGCATCTCAAGTCCGCGCTGACGACAGAAAAGTTCTCCTGACAAGGGAACTTCGATGGCAAAACGTGTGTAATTGTAATGATGAACATCCTGTCCCGCCGTAAGTCTCGCCTGCTCAACAAAGTGAGGCCACAAAGGCAGATTCGGCGGCAAATTGATATTTCATGTATGCGTCGGCGGCTTGAGCCTGAATTTTTGAGGATCAACTACTTCTTTAGAAAAGTAATTAGCGATATACGCATTGAAATTTAGTTTTTCAGCGGCCATCTCAGAGTTTCCCTGTACTTGCTGCGCTTAATATTACTCTCATGTCCAAGAATGCAATCTATAAAGGATCATGGCACTGAATAGGGAATCATCTGGATTTTCAGGTTTTGTCCGGCAGCTCCCTCGCGACGAAGATTATCGAGGACATTTGCATCAAAGCAAATCACTTTAGTTACAAGCGGCAGAGGATTTATCTTTTTCCCGAGAATAAGCTCTGCTGAATATTGGAAATCATCCCTGCTGAAGCCTCTTGAGCCGGACAGCCTTAGACTTTTTCCGTAAAAAGACACAGCTTCTTCTTCAGGAGAATATTCCTCATAATGCATGCGTTTCGGATCAAGCGTAACGCCAAGCTCAGCACTGTCTTTCTCTGTCCAGTCATAGATTCCGCTGAAAAAAAAGGATTTCCGATGCGCCCGGAGCTATGCTGAAAGCATCCTTCAAAGATTCCTTGAAAGGATTCGAGTGGATAATCAGAACATTACGGAACGGGCTCAATAATTCTTCATGACGACTCAGCAAATCCGCAGGTGAAATAAAACAATCGGCCGGAACTCCTCTTTTTGCGGCGGTCTGACGCTTGATTTCCAGAAGATCAACCAGAAATATTTTGAGTCCCGGATTCATATGCCGCGCAAGAAGAGCCTGAGCGCAACCGATGGGACCGGCTCCAAGAATGACAAGACAATCACGTTCAAGAACCCGCCCGCGCTTCAATCCTCGCGCGACTCCGGAAAAAGGTTCAACGAGAGTATATCTCATAGCCTCTTCCTCAGTGGCGGAACTGCGCCCTGTTTTGAAAACTGCCTCGGACGGGATCACCGGATAAGTCGAAAATATCCCCATTCCTCCATCCGGCCAGTCATAGCCGATATTGTGTCCGTTGATAAAAGGGAAAACAATAATCAGTTCTCCGATATCGACATTGGAGACATCAGCCCCCTTTTCAACGACGATCCCGCAGCCTTCGTGTCCTATGCGCCCGGGAACTGCCCCTTTCTGTCCGGTCACAATCGACTTGTCACGTCCGCAATAGCCCATTGAAAGCATTTTGACGCGGACATCCTGAGCTCTCAGCGCCTCCCATGGAGCAGATTGCACAACAGGAAGAGAATGCGGTTCAGGAACCACTATCGATAAAGCCTTTTTATCCCCCGGCATAAACGCACCCGTCAGTTTAATAATTTTAAGATATTGAGAAGATTCCCAAGAAACAAAAATCTATCCGCCATTCAGCTCTGCAACAGCATACATCGACAAATATTGAAATTCAATGCTCGCAAATAATCTCAATGAGCCAGAGAGAAAACTGAATTACAATTTTGGAAACAATTTAAAAATAACAATTCATTTTTGTGAATTAAAAAAATAAAATAACATTAAAGTAAAAACAACCGATTGAGCTCAAATAAAATATTTTCAAGCTCAAACAGCAATAAATGGCCTGAAATATGCTATCAAGAGTCTAAAGAAGTCCCGTCGGCAAGACGGCGGGGAAACAGATCTGCTTATGCTCCCGGTTTCCCTGCCTCCCTGCGGGATTCAACAATTAAAGGGAAAAGCATGAGCCGTATCTGTACATTCGACTACAGCCCCAGCGAGGGCGTTTATGATGAAATATTCACGGCGGACGGCATTGTAAGGCCTCCCTTCGCCGAAATCGTAAGGAGACTTGAGCAGTTCGGCCCGAATGAATTCGCACGCAGACGTCAATGTATCAGACACGTGCTGCATGAAAACGATCTGCTTTCTTCGGCAAGACAACGCAGGCATTCCGACGGGCTTGATCCGCTGCCTCTTGTGATAGCCCCGCTTGAGTGGGGCTTTCTGGATGCCGGACTGAAACAACGCTCACGCCTTTTCAATGCGCTGGCAGCCGACCTCTATGGAGAACAGAAGCTCTGGCGCAAGGGAATCCTGCCACCTGCCCTCATCCATGCGAATCCGGATTTTCTGCCTGTAGTATGCGGAGTCAGACCGCCTTCCGGCATCTGGGTGCATCTCTCCGGGGTGGATGTAGTGCGCAACGCTTACGGAAACTTCTACGTGACAGGAGACCATCTGCAATCTCCGGAAGGACTCGGAAAAGCGCTGGAAAACCGTCTGGCGGTCAGCCGGGGATTCCCGGTAATGTTCCGCGATCTTTACGTTGAAAAACTTGCACGTTTCTTCAAGACTCTTCAGGACTGCTTCAGTCTCGTCAGCTCCGGACAAAACTACATGGAAAAAAGGATTGTCCTGCTTGCTACATCCCCGGAACACGAAAAACGGAATGAAGACGCGGTGCTTGCCCGTTATCTGGGACTCCAACTTGTAGAAAACGACGACCTTGCCGTGCGCGGCATGAACGTCTACCTGAAGACTCTTGTCGGACTTAAAAAAATCGACACCATCTTCCGAAGAATCGATGACGGCATGTGCGATCCTCTGGAGCTCAGAATCGACAGCGGAGAAGGTGCTTCCGGCCTCATCAGTTCAATGCGGACGGGAAATGTCTCGCTTGTAAACGCAATCGGCAGCGGAGCTCTGGAAGCACCGTTCTTCCGCGCCTTCCTGCCTCAGATAGCGCAGGAACTTCTCGGAGAAGAAATGATACTGCCAACGCTGTCCTGCCGCTGGCTCGGCGACAAAGCAGTGCTTGACGACGCAACAGCTCATCCTGAAAATCTTGTTTTCAAACCTGCGTTCGGCCTGGGATCAAGCTACGACTATTCAAGTCTTACTCCGGCCGGACAGCTGGCGATACTCGAAAATCTGATGAGAGCGCCGGAAGAATGGGTCGCCGAAGAAAAAATTCATCACTCAAGTTCGCCGGTCTGGTCGGACGGCGGCTGGAAAAAAGCCGATGTATCCATGCGCTTCTTCACGGTCAACTCGCCGGAAGCGATTCACGTCATGCCCGGCGGTCTCGGCATATTCCGTCAGACTGAAACACAGAGACACGGCGAAAAGGATATATGGGTACTTTCCAATGAGCCTGTCACCCAGTTCTCGCTCCTTGCTCCCGCGGAACAGGCGG
>JAKJHH010000036.1:0-10819 GCA_022703965.1 Verrucomicrobiota bacterium | reverse complement strand
CTTTCCAGAGCCGGCGGCGACCTGCCAAGCAGAAGCGCGGCTAATCTTTTTATCCTCGGCAGCCACATCGAAATCGCAGAACAGCTAGCCCGCCTGACAAGAGCCATCGCGATGAGACTTGCAGATCAGACTCCATCGGATGCAGCTGAACTGGCGATACTTCTTGAAGCCTCGAAAGATCCGAACGCTCTGCCGCCTCCTCTGCCCTCAAGCGATCCGGAGTCGACCATATGGTCTCTATCCATGAAAAACGACCATCAGGGCGGAATTCAGCAGGAACTCACGGAGATAAGACGACTCGCAACCCAACTCCGCGACAGAATTTCAGAGGATACATGGATTCTCCTTCACAGTTTCGGCGAAAGCGGACGGCCGGACGGCTCAGGCGCCTCGGTACTCATTCCTTACCTCAGCCGGATAATCAGCGAAAGCGCAGCCTTCGCCGGACTCGCCAATGAAAACATGACAAGAGGTCATGGCTGGCGTTTTCAGGAGCTGGGACGGCGCACTGAAAGAGCCAAACGCTACATGATGCTTATGCAAAGCTGTCTCGCCAGAGAAATTCCTGACGAACAAAGTGAAATCCTACTGCTTCAGGCGCTGATCGAAACAGGAGACTGCTCGCTCACCTATCACCGTCGCTACGGAGGACGTCTTCAGGCGGCTCCGGTCATAGACCTCTTCATCTGCGACGAAACAAATCCGCGAAGCGTTGTTTATCAGCTCCAGCGAATCAGCTCGGAAGCAAGAAAACTGCCGAGAGCTCAAAACGAAAATCTGCTTCTGCCTCTGGATCGTGAAATTTTGAGACTCCTTAGCGATCTGCGTCTTGCTGATGTAACTCAGCTTGCGGCGGTGGAAGACGGTGAGCGCAAATTCCTCTCCAACGAACTCGAACGCTGGCTCAAGGCAATCGACAAGATATCGGATCTCATAGATCGCGATTATCTGAATCACGCGCCGCGCCGTCAGGGCAGCAATACGGCAATGGCTACGGAAGTATGAGGTTAAAAGACAATGATTCGCTATAAAATAGATCACGAGACAGTATACAACTACACTCAGCCTGTTGTGACAAGTCAACATCTTGCGCACATGCTTCCGCGTCCGTGCAGCCGTCAGAACTGGCTCAGCCACAGTCTGGAAATCAGCCCGGAACCGGCGGCGCGTCAGGAAAGAACGGACTACTACGGCAACAGGCCGCTTGCATTCTGTCTGGAGGAGGAACATCTGATCTTCAGGGTGAAAGCTTCCGGCACGGTGGAGGTACACAGGGAAAAGCCTCCGGAAGCTTCCATCCACTGGGAGAACGCTGCCGAAAGAATCGCCCGTCCTTCGTGCGTCGAAGACTGGGAGGCAAGCGCCTATGCCTATAATTCACCGATAATATCTTATAACGAGGCTATACGCCGTTATGCCTCGGAAAGTTTTACGACAGGACGCCATCTCTTTGAGGCCGCAGTTGATCTCAACTCGAGAATATTCAACGAATTCAAATATTCTCCCGGCGCCACCAGAATAGGTTGCAAACCATATGAAATACTGAGGGAAAGAAAAGGGGTATGTCAGGATTTCTCTCACCTTATGATTGCCTGCCTCCGTTCGCACGGACTGGCATGCCGCTATGTGAGTGGATATCTGCTCACCAAGGCACCGGAAGGACAGGCAAAACTTATCGGCTCCGATGCAACTCACGCATGGGTTGCCGTTTATATACCCGCGCACGGATGGCTCGAACTCGATCCGACCAATAATCTGATTGTCGCGGATGAACACATAATAATTGCCTGGGGGCGCGACTTCAGTGATGTAAGCCCGCTCAAAGGCGTAATAATGGGAGGCGGTCCGCATTCCGTCAAAGTAGGCGTGAACGTGGAACAACTCCACGATGAAAGGGGTTAAGGCAAAATGGACTTCAAAAACTACAAGACAGAAGGCTTCTTCGACGAACTCTTCCAGAGCGACGGAAAAGCTCGTCCCGGAGCAATGGCTCTCGTCAACAGAATCAATGAACTCCCGCCCGGAGAATTACAGCGCCGTCAAGCGGCTGCCGAGGCGGCTTTTCTCACAAACGGCATCACTTTCGCTGTCTACGGCGATGAACGCGGAATGGACAAAATAATTCCCTTCGACGTTATACCGCGAATCGTCGAGGCTCACGACTGGGAACGTCTCGAACGCGGACTCAAACAGAGAACCGCCACGCTGAACCTTTTTCTCACCGACATCTACGGCGGGAAAAAGATTCTCCGCGACAAAGTCATTCCCGAAAGCCTCATAAAAACCTGCGCCGCCTATCGTCCTCAATGCGAAAACTTCATTCCGCCAAAGGGCATCTGGGCTCATATCACAGGAACCGACCTCGTCCGGGACACGGACGGAACATTCTATGTTCTTGAGGATAACATGCGCTGTCCGAGCGGTGTTTCATACGTTCTTCAGAACCGTCAGATTCTGAAAAGAACATTCCCTCAGGTCTTCGAACACTGCTCGATACGTCCTGTCGATGAATACAGCTCAAAACTGCGTGAAACCCTTGAATTCCTAGCTCCCGACGGACTTCATAATCCGCGTGTCGCCGTACTTACTCCCGGAATCTACAACTCAGCGTATTACGAACACTCTTTCCTCAGTCAGCAAATGGGAGTCGAACTCGTCACAGGCAACGACCTCGTTGTGCGTGATAAAAAGGTTTACGCCAGAACCACAAAAGGACTCGTCGGAGTCGATGTGATCTACAGAAGAATTGACGATGACTTCCTTGATCCTCAATGCTTCAGGCCGGACTCCACCCTCGGTGTGCCGGGACTGATGGAAGCATATAAGTCCGGCAATGTCGCTCTCGCAAACGCCCCCGGCTGCGGCGTGGCTGACGACAAGGCAATATATGCGTTCGTGCCTAAAATCATTAAATACTATCTCAACGAGGACGAAATCCTGCCAAACGTTCCAACCTTCGTATGCGAAGATCACAAGCAGATGAAACATGTTCTTGCGAATATCTCTAAAATGGTCGTCAAAGCCGCCAGCGAATCCGGCGGCTACGGCATGCTGCTCGGACCTCACGCGACAGAAAAGGAAAGAGAAGAATTCAAGAAAAAAGTCGAGGCCAATCCAAGAAATTACATTGCCCAGCCGATGATAGCCCTAAGCAGAGTTCTGACAATAGCCGACGGCGGCTTCTCAGGCCGTCATGTTGACCTCAGACCCTACATTCTTCAGGGCAAGGATATCTATGTGCTGCCCGGCGGACTCACAAGAGTCGCGCTCAGGAAAAACTCGGTCGTCGTAAACTCTTCGCAGGGCGGAGGCTGCAAGGATACCTGGGTTATCGCTCCGAACGACAAAGCTCCTGAACAGGGTCAAGCCCGTCAGTGGGTTCAACAGCAGCAACAGCAGCAGTAAAAAAGGAGATAACTCAAATGTTAAGCCGCGTAGCAGACTCACTTTACTGGCTCGGACGTTATATCGAAAGAGCCGAAAATATAGCACGATGCATAGACGTAAACCTTCAGCTCCAACTCGATCTTCCCGGTGAAGAGCGTCCATGGGAACCTGTCATACATACGGCAGGCAATCCCGGCGACTTCTTCAGCCGCTACGGTAACGCCTCGCTGGAAAATGTATTGACCTATCTGACTCTTGATTATCAGAATCAGAACAGTATAATTTCCTGCGTCGCAGCCGCAAGAGAAAACGCAAGATGCATACGTGAAATCATATCCTCAGAAATGTGGATGGTAATAAACAGATTTCACCTGAAGCTCAGCAATCCCGCGACAAAAGCAAAAATGCTGGACAACCCTCATCTCTTTTACACCGAAGTTAAAGAGTTCAGTCAGCTCTGCATAGGTGTTTCAGACGGAACAATGAATCATGACGAAGGCTGGCATTTCGCCAGACTCGGACGTCTTTTTGAGCGTGCGGATCAGACATCCCGCATTCTCGACGTAAAATACTTCATACTTCTGCCCGACCCGACAATGGTAGGCATGACGCTCGACACCGTTCAATGGACGGCTTTGCTGAAAAGCGTCAGCGCCTTTGAAATGTTCCGCAAGCGTTATTCCCTTGTCACACCTCAGAACGTCTCGGAATTCCTGATACTCAACCGAGAATTCCCCCGTTCGCTGATCTTCTGCCTGAACCAGATGGAATTCAGCCTGAAATATATAACAGGTCAGGATCACGCAACAGGCAGTAAATCAATCAGAAAATTAGGCAAGCTCAGATCTGATCTTGAGTTCACAACAATTTCCGAAGTCATAGGCGGAGGACTCCACGAGTATCTGGAATCATACCAGACTAAACTCGCGGATCTCGGCATGTCAATTTCACACAACTTCTTTAACGGATTGTCATAAAGAAAGGGATTTCCCGAGACAGTTCATTATGTCAATCAGACAGATACGGGCTCGGATGTCGACGGCGTGCTCCACTGCAAAACGCGCCTCTTCATCCGCAAGCCCGATATCGGAGGCTTTCACAGGCATATCGAATTTTCTGTAAATACGCTCAAGGCGGGGCTTTTCATCAGTCAATTGTTTAATGGCTTCACGGCAAGCGTCTTCATTTATGAGCCTGAGTCTTGATTCAGCATTTTCTAGCTCTTTCAGTTTGGTTTCGATTGTGCCTGAAATATCGACTCCGATCTTCTTCCAGTCCTCAATATGACGCTTATATATCGGAGCGTAATTTACAGTTTTAAATGAATCTTCCTTGAACGCGGAATAAAGCTCCGTCATGATTTTTGTCCCCCAGGCCACCTGAAGTCCGTGCATGGAGGGCGCGTGTCCATGAAGCGCATAGCCTCGCATTTCCATCGCGTGAGAAATATAATGCTCTCCGCAGGAAGCAGGAAAGGAGTTTCCAGCCTTCTGCATCACAAGTCCTGTGGACAAGAGAACGCTCATTATAGCCTCGGTCATTTTTACCGAGCCGGGTTCCTCTGTCTCCGCAGAATCCAGAAGTCCGCTAATTTCAGGCTCAAGACTTGAGGCCAGTTCCTGACAGTAATATTCATTTCGGATGACATGATTAATCTTCCATTCAGCAATGGAACTGAGCTTGCCGAGAGCATCGCCCAGCCCTGCTCTGCTCATTTTTGCAGGGGCTTCCGCAAGAATCCGGCTGTCGGCAAAAAGCGCCAGAGGCGGCATAAGGCCGTTGACAGCTTTTTTGACTCCTCCGGAAAGAATCGCGGCGTTGGCAGAAAGATAGCCGTCCATTGAGGCCGCCGTCGCAACTGAAATATATGGAACGCCAAGCTCGGAAGCCGCTGTTTTAACGAGATCATTAATCGTACCTGAACCGACGGCTATGATAGCTGAAGATCCCGAGGGAGACGCTTTTTTGATGAGCTCAAGATTTTCTGCTGACGCTGAAACAATTCCTTCATCCCTGAAGACAAATTCAGACGATTTTATTTTCAGCGGAGAAATCTCTTTTGTATTGCGGTCGTAAACCGACATCACGCAGGAATTGAGTCCGTTTTCCACAAGAAAAGACTCCAGAAAATCTACTGCTCCGCTAGCCACTTTTACGCATTTTGTACGGCTTTCATGAGACTTGCCGCAGGAACAGAGCTTAGTCATCTTAGATTTCTCCCTTCAAGATACTTTTTTATTCTATCAGGAGCATTGCTTGTTACAATCGAAATTCCTTCTACGGAGAGGACTTTTTCCATAGTCTTCTCATCGTCAACACACCAGACGCCACAGATTATGCCAATGTCCCTATAGCACTGTACAAGCTCATAATTAGCATCGCCGACATAGATTCCGATGTAATCCATGATCGAAAAAGTTCCGTTCTTGCCGCGTCTGAAATCACTGTGCATTTTCGAGGGAAAGCCTTGAACTTTTATCGCTGGGTTCAGCGCCTTGATAAAGTGCAGTACTTCTGCAGAAAAACATGTCAGCACGCTACGCTCAAGCACTCCGAAACTTTTCAAAGCATCTATGCACTTCAAAGCAGTATCGCGAGTGCAGTCTTTGACCTCAACATTCAGGAGAACAGAAGGATATTCCAACATGAGATTAAGCGTTTCTTCCAATGTCGGGATTTTTTCGCCTTTGAATCTAGGATTCTTCCATGAACCTGCATCAAGTTTTCTGAGCTCGGAGAAACTTGATGCGCAAACTTTTCCATGTCCGTCTGTTGTACGCTCAAGTGTGTCATCATGAATCACGACAGGAACGCCGTCCGAAGACTGCATGACATCAAATTCGATTATATCTATCCCCAAATCCAGCCCGGCACGGAAGGATACAAGGGTATTTTCCGGATATTCGGCATCCCAGCCGCGATGTCCCATTACAAGAATTTTTCCGCTCATAAAATCTCCTCTATTCTTCGTATTCCGTTACGGCTCAGAACGAGGCGGAATCTGTGAAAGACATCTCCGCATCCTGCCATACCGTATTTCATTATCATATTGACGTGATAAACACGTTTGCCCTTCATTGTGATGATATCCTCGCCGCCCGGCATGTATATTTCCTTGACCGGATTGTCCATTTTCTCAAGAAAATTGCGGATATTGAAACGCATGATATCCACAACGCCGTCAACTCTGAAACCGGAGAATATTTTAGAGCACTCACGCGAATGCAGGTTTATCTGTTTCTTTGAGTATATAATGTCTTCACCAGTAACTCCGTTTTCAAGCTCGGACAAGTAATCCTTGTTTCTGAGCTTCACAATATCATCCGGCAATTCCTTTTCAGCCAGAAACGTGAAAGATTCCTGACAGAATCCAGTCTTTTTGTCGAAGGAATTGAAAAGGTCAGTTCTGAAGTCGTAAAGATACTTGCGCAGACGCTCAAGCATATAGAGACGACTCAACTCCTTTATGCGGTCTTTGAACATATACGAAACAACCAGGATTATAAAAAAAGTCATGGAAAACTCGTCGAGTCTACATCTGAACGCCAAGGCGGTTCCGGTTGCGAAAGCCATCGCAAGTCCTGCAGCGATTCCGAAGCTGATCTGTTCCAGAAAACGTCCCTCCACTACAGTGCGTTTCTTTATGAAAAGTACGCTTGCCATGACCTTTTTCAATGCGCTCTCCCGATACACGAATTCCTCATTATCCGAATCTGAAGCAGGAATCGATGGATAAGAGTTCTCAATGCGATGCTTGATTTCAGAAGCAGCCAGCTCAACTATCCGCTCAATTCCGTAATGATCCTTGCCTGACTTCAAAAAATTGATCAGGCGATAACGGTATTTATTGACGGTAAGACTTGCGAACTCATCGGCAAGCCCGAACATCTTGACTTGCCGCTCCGGCAGATGAGGCGAAAGTATCAGCATCCTCAGACTTCTGAACTTGGCAAGAACTTCAGAGGACTTTTCAAGATATGTATCCAGAAGCTGGCGAAAATCCGGAGACTCTGCCGACTTCTCAATAAAAATCTCCTCGTCACGCAGGGCGCTCTTGAACATTGAGCAGAAAATTTTCACGGAATCAAAATACTCCTGTTCGGCAAGATCGTCGCCCATGGACGCCAGCAATTTCCGTATTGAGCTCTCAAGACGGGCCAGAGGTGACTTTTCGGCTCCGTTCATCTCTCGCAGATGCATGACAGGAGTCTTAAAGCGGATATATTTCTGAATATCGCTATAAAATTCATCCTTTGAATATGTGGCCTTGTTTATGCAGAGATTATTAGGAATAAACATATAGGTTTCAACCTTGTAATCAAGCATCTCATGAGAGGTGTCAACTGGATAAGTGAACTTCACTTCCACCTGATACTTGTCATGCATTTGAACAGATTTTTCGGGTATTTCCATTTCAGACAGCCACCTTAGATTCCTCTATTATTTTTCCAAAAACAAGCAGATCGGACACCGTAATATCAGGAGCAGGTTCATGCTTCTGATCCTGAGGTGCGATATGCACTGTCAAAGCTCCGGCTCCGATGCCCGTCATGATGTCGGTATCATATCTGTCTCCGACCATTGCGGCGCATTCGGGGGCAAGTCCGAAACGCCTCAACGCATAACGAAGCATATCCGGACAAGGCTTGCCGAGAACAGTACATTTTCTTCCACTGACCTTTTCGAGCATCTCAATAAAACAGCCGCAGTCAATTGCAATGAAGGCAGCCTGAGAACTCGGACAAATTCTGTCGGGATGAGTCGCGAAAAACGGAACCCCTTCCTTGATCCAGTATGCCGCACTACAGAGCTTCTTGTAGTTGAGTTCAACGTCATAACCTAGCAAAACGGCATCCGGATTTTTTGTGACGATCTCAAAGCCCGCTTTCTGAAGTTCCAGCTTCATACTCTCTGTCCCGAAGACAAAGATATTTCTGATTTCAGGATAATTAGTCTTCAGATAATCAGCCGCAAAAAGGGTGGATGTATAAAGCATATTCCTGCTGAATTCCACGCCCATGCCTTCCAGCTTGTCGCAGTAATCTTGAACGCTTTTCGAGGAGTTGTTCGTCAGAAAGGAATAAGTAATCCCCTGCTCCTTGAGTATCTCGAAAAACGGAAGCGTCGTCGGAAAAAGACGGTCTCCGCAGTAAATTGTACCGTCCATATCCAGCAGGACATGCCGTAATGATTGCAGTTTTTCGTTTAATGTTTTCATTTGACGAGCGGTGAAATCCTGTCGAGTTCATCTGTCATTATCGCACGGATTTTTGAAATGTCTCTGAGCTTATAGAAACAGTCAAGTTGAGCAGGCCAGTTGACTGTCCAGATGTGGAATTCCTTGCCTGTTTTCATATAGCTTTCATACTGAGCAAGGAAACTTCGCCATTCAGGATGTACAAAAGCAACCTTGTCGAATATTCCGGAAAACTGAGCAAGATCCTCGTAGAATGAGCAGAGAATACCGTAACGCATCTTCGTATCAGCGAAACGCTTAACGCATTCCTGCATGATTTCCAGAGAAAATGAATGCAGTATCATCCTTGAATTATTCTTCATTGCACGCAGAGATTTTTCGATACTGTCAAAGAAGATTTTTTTATCATACGGACCATCCTTGATCTCGACAAGGACATCAAGCTTATCCTGTACGCAATCCAGAAATTCGTCGAAAAGCGGTACTGGCTCGCCGTGGAGCTTGGAATTCGCAAGAAGACTTATCTCATGAGCTGTGAACTTTGAGACGAAATCACGGGATTTTCCTGCACCGATTTCAGTATCATGATAAAGTACAACTTTTCCGTCGCTGCTGAGCTGAATATCAATTTCGCAGCCGATGATTTTTCCGCTCGCATAGTCGGGATGTCTGAATGTCGCGTCGAATGCCGCAATAGTGTTTTCGGGATACTTGCCTGAATAGCCTCTGTGAGCAACAACTTTCATATATGAATCCTTTATTTTAAAACTGTTCTCGATGCTATAAGATTGACTCCGCTGCCTGCGAAGTCAGAAACGATAAGATCGCCTCGTTTGACCGGAACTTTAAGCTCCTTCGTATAAATCACTGTCAAAAGAGAATTAATGAGATTCTTCGGCAGCGCCTTGTCAGTTCTGACCGGAATATAGGGCAGCTCCTGAGAATCTGAGTTCATCACTGCAGTAACTGTTCTTTCAGGATTAGTCAGTTCCTTGGCCGCGTAAGCTGCGCCGCGAGGACACTTGTTTCCGCTGACAGTGATTTCGCCATTCTCGGATTTCTCAGCACAAAGCTGACATCCGGCCGGACAGACTATGCATATAAGATTCTTTTTCATGCCTGAATCTCCTTGAGTGAAACCGTTATATCAGGAAGTCCTCCGCCCACCCCCTGAAGCAGAGAAGGATCAAGCTCAAAATCAATCATCTCAGAGGGTCTGACATGGTTAATTTTCTTTGCCAGAATCACAGTATCCTTAGTTTTGACGCTGAGTTCAACCTTGTTGAAAGGAGCGAGGCTTCGCAAGTAGAATTTCTGCTTGCCTGATGTACTGTATTTTGAAGGACTCACATATTTTATATTCGAGCCAGCCGCAACAGATGCCTCCACAGAATTGTACTTACCTGCAAGATAATCGGCGGCAGCCTGTCCGCAACGGATCGACTCCTCGGAAACGAAGTCAACAAGATCATGTACGTGCAAAACATTTCCACAGGCAAAGATGCCGGAAATATTCGTCATCATGGACGAATCGACATAAGGGCCGTTGGTCGCGTTGGATATTTTCACTCCGGCTTTGATTGAGATTTCATTTTCAGGCACAAGTCCGGCTGAAATAAGCACTGTATCGCAATCAATTCTGAATGAACGGCTGAGATCAGGCGCTCCATCTCTGAAGGGAGATATATCGACAGATTCAACACGGTCTTTTCCGTTTATCGACGAAACCGTATAGCCAAGGAAAAGCGGAATTCCGAAGTCCTCCAGACACTGCGCCACATTACGGGCAAGCCCTGAAGGATAAGGAAGAATTTCGACAACCGCCATAACCTGAGCTCCTGTCCAGCTCAAACGCCTTGCCATGATAAGCCCGATATCGCCGGAGCCGATGATTACGGCTTTGCGTCCCGGCAGATATCCCTCGATATTGAGAAGGCGCTGGGCAAGTCCGGCTGTCATGATTCCGGCTGGACGGGCTCCCGGAATTCCGAGATTTCCGCGATTACGCTCACGGCAGCCCATAGCAAGAATTATTGCGCCTGACTCAAAAACGCTGACACCTTCATGAGAGGAAGCGACAACAATCTTTTTATCAGCTTCACTTTTTATCTCAAGAGCAGTCATTCCGGTGAATACATCCACTGATTGCCCGGAGAGCATTTCCACGTCCAGTTCTGCGTATTCCGGACCAGTAAGCTCGCGCTTGAAACGATGCAGACCGAATCCGGCATGAAT
>JAKJHH010000369.1 GCA_022703965.1 Verrucomicrobiota bacterium | reverse complement strand
TTTTCGACACAATCGACAAGGTATCGAATTCAGACAGCACGGTTCTGATTACCGGTGAAAGCGGAACGGGAAAAGAGCTCGTCGCCCGCGCCATCCATTTCAAAAGCGATCGCCACAATCAGCCCATGATTCCCGTCAACTGCGGCGCGATCCCCGAAGATCTGTTGGAAAGTGAGTTGTTCGGCCACGAAAAAGGCGCCTTTACCGGCGCTATCCGCAATCGGATGGGACGGTTTGAACTGGCCCAAGGCGGAACCATATTCCTCGATGAAATCGGCGATATGAGCCCGGCTTTGCAGGTCAAGGTTTTGCGGGTCATTCAAGAAAAGCAATTCGAGCGCATCGGCGGCGTTAAAACAATCACGGCTGACGTGAGGATCATCGCGGCGACCAACCAGAACCTCGAGGCGGCCGTCGCTGAAAAAAAATTTCGTGAAGACCTTTTTTACCGGATTAATGTCATCCCCATCAACCTGCCGCCTCTTCGCGAACGGGGGTCGGACATCCTCATCCTCGCCAATCATTTTTTAATGACCTTCAACGCGCTCAAGAA
>JAKJHH010000368.1:303-572 GCA_022703965.1 Verrucomicrobiota bacterium | reverse complement strand
GGTCAAAGCCTGCTAGCGGCTCGCCGAAGCTTTTCGCAGCGTGCTGCGTCCTTCATCGCCTGATAACGCCAAGGCATCCACTGATTGCCCTGATTTGGTTTATCGCCACTATCAAAATTAGGCGTTTAATTTACCTTCGAAAAGAATCTACACATACTGTCAAAGAACGAAATGCGTCGGCCGCTCAGTCACCATAAATGGTGGGCCCAGATGGACTTGAACCATCGACCCCGCGCTTATCAAGCGCGTGCTCTAACCAACTGAGCTAT
>JAKJHH010000368.1:0-293 GCA_022703965.1 Verrucomicrobiota bacterium | reverse complement strand
AAACAACACCTTCAGGCCGTTGCTTGTACCGCGTTGTTTCGTTAAAGAACCAGCTTCGAAACTTCTGAAGTGCGATCGAAAAGTACCACAGCGAACGACTTGCGTCGTTTCGACCAGGCGAAAACCGAAGCTTTCGCCTTTCTCCTTAGAAAGGAGGTGATCCAGCCGCAGGTTCCCCTACGGCTACCTTGTTACGACTTCGTCCCAATCACCAGCCTCACCTTAGGACGCCGCCTCTTTTAACGGTTGGCAAGCGTACTTCGGGCGAAACCGGCTTTCATGACGTGACGGGC
>JAKJHH010000367.1 GCA_022703965.1 Verrucomicrobiota bacterium | reverse complement strand
ATTCATTGGTATATGAATTAAGACCAGCCTCTCTCGCTATTTACAAAGTGAAAGGGTATGATGATCAAAATCTTGAGTTCGAGAAATGCCCCCGTCCTCCCCAAAAACTCGGGGAGGAGAAGTGACGGGGAAATGACATACGATGGTTGGAATCTCATCGCAGAAGTAGATGGCACTTCAAATAGCTTATTGAAGTCTTACGTTTGGGGTGAAGATTTAAGCGGAAGTCTACAAGGTGCTGGAAGCTTCAGGTACGTATTCTCCGTGTTATGACGGTAATGGAAATGTACTTGCTTATGTAGACTCTACAGGTGCTAAAGTGGCGGAGTATGACTTTGATCCATTTGGAAGGATGATAAGTAAATCTGGATTGGATACCTTTAACTTCTTGTTCAGCTCGAAGTATTACGAGAAAGAGACAGGACTTTACTATTACGGTTACAGGTTCTACAATGCTGAAGTCAAGAGGTGGATTAATAGAGATCCGATGGCGGAAGATGCTTTTGTAACTGTAGCCATGAACAGTGTTTCTAAAAATACACAGCGTCGTATGAAAATGCAAGCTCAAGCATCTCC
>JAKJHH010000366.1:317-578 GCA_022703965.1 Verrucomicrobiota bacterium | reverse complement strand
ACCAAAGATTATCGCACATATCACAAGGACAGCTATGGCAAGTTTTTTGCCAAATGTAATCAGCCTTCTCTGTAAAGGTGTCTTTACTTCTTCCTCGCCCTGAAGCATCGTTGCAATTTTTCCGAGTTCAGTTTTCATGCCGGTAGCCACAACAATGCCCAATCCACGCCCATAAGAGACAATTGTTCCCTTGAATACCATATTTTTTCTATCTCCGATCGGCAATGATTCATCGTTCAGCTTATCAGCGTGTTTTTCTAT
>JAKJHH010000366.1:0-257 GCA_022703965.1 Verrucomicrobiota bacterium | reverse complement strand
CGACCAGCCTCCAGCACTACAATGTCACCTGGAACAAGCTCAGAGGCAGCTATAGTTGAATGAATACCGTCCCTTATAACCGTTGCAGTATATGCCGCCATCTTTTTTAGGGCATCCATTGCCTTCTCAGCCCTGTATTCCTGCACAAAACCGATTATCGCATTAATCACAACAATTACAATAATGGCTAAGGTATCTGATAACTCGCCTATAAAGCCTGAAACGAAAGCTGCCCCCATCAAAATGAGAATCATAAA
>JAKJHH010000365.1 GCA_022703965.1 Verrucomicrobiota bacterium | reverse complement strand
AGACTTCACGCAGTTTAAACTCGTGAAAAATTAAACCTTTCTTCGATACCGAAGTGGAAAATTATCATAGGAGGAGTGGAAAATTATCATAGGAGTGGAAAATTATCATAGGAGGCGGTATAATGAACCCGCGCAGGTCTTTCACGCTCATAGAATTGCTGGTTGTGATTGCGATTATCGCAATTCTCGCAGCCATGCTTCTGCCCGTTCTGGGGAAAGCGCGCGATTCCGCCCGCAATATTCAGTGCATGAACAACCAGAAGCAGATCGCTACCGGACTTTTCATGTACATAGACACTGTATCAAACGGAATCATACCTAATCCCGGTTCAAACTGGGGACGTGATACTGCTGCGGGAAGAGTCAAGTGGCTGGATCTTCTGGCAATGGCTCAGGATTCAAGTCTGTTGGGCGACGGAGTCTGGATGCGCAAAACGATTCCTACAGATTCCAACTCCATTGCATATCCGCGCGGGGCTTTCGGATGTCCATCACAGAATATCAGCGAACCACAGGCCTATGTAAATCACAGACACTACGGAATCAACACAAATTTTGCATCTACAGACATTAGCGCGGGTT
>JAKJHH010000364.1 GCA_022703965.1 Verrucomicrobiota bacterium | reverse complement strand
AGTCGAGTCGTCCTGCGCGGAAGATGTAACGGGGCTCAAGCCATGAACCGAAGCTGCGGATCTCGTAAGAGATGGTAGGGGAGCGTTCTGTAAGTCTGTGAAGGTGTCTTGTAAAGGATGCTGGAGATATCAGAAGTGCGAATGCTGACGTGAGTAACGACAATGCGAGTGAAAAACTCGCACGCTGAAAGACCAAGGGTTCCAGTCCAACGTTAATCGGGGCTGGGTGAGTCGACCCCTAAGGCGAGGCCGAGAGGCGTAGTCGATGGGAAATTGGTTAATATTCCAATACTTCTATGTAATGCGATGAGAGGACGGAGAAGGTTAAGTCAGCCTGGCGTTGGTTGTCCAGGTGGAAGGTTGTAGGCATGTATCTTAGGCAAATCCGGGGTACTGTATGCTGAGAACTGATAGCAAGCTGTACTTGTACAGTGAAGTGGCTGATACCATGCTTCCAGGAAAAGTCTCTAAGCTTCAGTTACATAGGAATCGTACCCGAAACCGACACAGGTGGTCAGGTCGAGTAGACCAAAGCGCTTGAGAGAACTCTGCTGAAGGAACTAGGCAAAATGGTACCGTAACTT
>JAKJHH010000363.1 GCA_022703965.1 Verrucomicrobiota bacterium | reverse complement strand
AAGCCATGATTTTGCAAGTCATTGGCTAGCAGAGCTAACCAATGGCGCGCAAGGTCGTGGCGCTTGCCGCAAGACAGAGTTTTATTCCAAGATTTCAATTTTTAGAGGTTTCCTTTGTAAAAGCCTTCGTCCAGACTGTCCTTGAGAGCCGCGAACATTTCGTCCGTCATCGACTGTATTTCGTCGAGAGAACAGACAGCCGCGCTCAGAGGATCAACAGCTATAGCCTGGAAGACTTTTCTGCGGTCGGCGTTCAAGGCTCCTTCAGCGCCGAGAATCTGAACATTTATCATGCCGCGATTGAGGGCGGCAAGCTGTTCCGGATAATCGTCAATCTTGCACGGAACAATTCCTGCTCCGCTGACCATGCAGGGAACTTCGACGGAAGCGCCCGGAGGCAGTGTCGGAATGAGTCCGTTATTCATCACGTTGAGATTGGCGGAAATAAGGGTATTGCTTTCAATCGCGTCAATGATCTGAACGGCGTATTCGTCGCTGGGATTGAGGTTGAATTCCTTGGTTCCATCGAGAATTGCGGCGATTTCACGCTCGTTACGTTTCTGAAGTCCGGCACAGATTTCGATTGACGCACCTGAACGTCCAGCGCT
>JAKJHH010000362.1 GCA_022703965.1 Verrucomicrobiota bacterium | reverse complement strand
TCAGAAGCGCCCTTGACGGAAAATCAGCAGATTCAATCAATTTCCTCCTCGCCGATAATGGTAAAGCAGGCATCACAATAGGTTCAGTAGATATTGCAGAGGCTTCTTCCGCGGACTCCTCCTTCTGGTCAGATCTTTCATCAATGCTGACTGAAAATGGAAACATCAGTTTCGCTGGCGACGAGTCTCTGAGCACATCAGGATCAGGACAGCTTGAAGCCTCAATAGCGACGCTACAGGCCATGATGTTTCTTTCATCAGCGCTGACGGAGAAATCAGCACAGCAAAACCTGAAGCCGATACGACAAGCGTTTGCTTTGTAGATGCCTCCGTAAAAGACGCAAATACGATTCTGAGCGCGCTTTCACCGAATACCACGATAGTTTATCTGACAGCGGGTGGCGACGGAGTTCAGGAAATCAGCAATTATCTGTCCGGTAAAACCGGAATCGACTCCATATATATAGTATCCCACGGTAATGACGGCAATCTTTTGCTCGGCAAGGACATACTTGACTCCAATTCACTGGCTGCGAAGTACTCCGAACTGGTGGCTTCGTGGGGCAATGCGCTCACCGCAAACGGCGATATCCTTATCTACGCCTGCGATACCGCAAAGGGAGCCGA
>JAKJHH010000361.1 GCA_022703965.1 Verrucomicrobiota bacterium | reverse complement strand
CAGGAAATACTCGCCGGCGAGAAGGCGTTCAAGACTACCGGCGAGTGGCTGCCGCAGGCTACGCTCGATGCAGTGAGGGATCACCTTGTCGCCATAAAGGGACCGCTGGCGACACCTGTCGGAGGGGGATTCCGCAGCCTGAACGTGACCATGCGCCAGGCACTCGATCTGTATGCCTGCATCCGTCCTATCCGATGGTTTGAAGGTGTACCTAGCCCGGTTCGGCATCCTGAAAAGGTCAATGTGGTTGTCTTTCGGGAGAACACCGAGGATACCTACGCCGGCCTCGAGTGGAGTGCGGGCAGCCCCGAGGCCCTGCGCCTGAGGGAATTCTTGGCGAGCGAACTCGGCTGTCGCGTTCCTGAAGACGCCGGCCTTGGGATCAAGCCGATCAGCAGGACAGCTACGAGACGGATCATGAGGAAGGCTCTTCGGCATGCACTTGACAGCGCACAGCGAGTCGTCACAGTGGTACACAAGGGCAACATCATGAAGTTCACTGAGGGCAGCTTCCGCCAGTGGTGCTATGAGTTGGCTCAGGATGAGTTCGGCGAGGTGGTCGTAACCGAGGCCGAACTTGCCTCTTCCGGTCTTCCGCTTCCAGGCGACAAGATCCTCCTCAACGAC